>NZ_LLZH01000311.1:0-55579 GCF_001509495.1 Actinoplanes awajinensis subsp. mycoplanecinus
ACCTCAGGCCACGGCTTCGGCTGCATCGACATAACCCCACAATCTATCGATACACCAACGGAAACGGCACACCCACAAATTAACCAACAGGGTCTGCGGGCGGGCGCTCCGTATTCGTACCGAATAGGGCTTAGCGGTCGATGCCGAACAGCGACGCCGCGTTGCCCGAGGTGAAGGCGTGGCGGGCGGCGTCGGACGGGAAGTGGGTGAGGAACCCGGTGATGTCGTCGCGGCTGGGGTGCTGGAACGGGTAGTCGGTGGAGAAGAGCAGCCGGTCGGGACCGGTCACCGACAGGGTGTGGTGCAGCAGCGCCGGGTTGAGCATGCCGGACGCGGTGATGTGGAAGTGGGACCTGACGTAGTCCGAGATCGATCGGGGCAGGCCGGCGACCCGGGACAGGCTGTCCGCGCGGTCCAGCCAGAACAGCAGCATCTCGCCCCAGTGGCCGAGCACGATCTGCAGGTCCGGGTGCCGGTCGAAGGTGCCGCGCAGGATCAGGCGCAGCGCGGCCGTGGCGGCGTCCAGGTGCCAGCCCCAGCCGAAGGTGGCCAGGCCGAGATCGGTCAGCGGGCCGAAGCCGCGGTAGGACGCGTCGCGCACCGCGGCCGACGGCAGCTGCGGGTGCAGGAACACCGGCTGCCCGAGCCGGGCGCAGGCGGCGAAGAAGTCGTCGTAGGCGGGGTCGTCGAGCAGCAGCTCACCGGAGCGGCCGTAGACCATGGTGCCGACGTGACCCAGACCCGCGGCGCGCTCCAGCTCGGCGACGACCGCGCCCGGTGCGGACATCGGCAGCGTGGACAGCGCCCGGAACCGGCTCGGGTGGGTGGCGACGGTCGCGGCGGCCAGGTCGTTGGCGGCCCGGCTCAGCCGGATCGCCTGCTCGGGGTCGAGGGGCTGGGTGCCCGGCGGGGTGAGCGCGAGCACCGCCACGTCGATGCCCTGCGTGTCCATCGTGGCGAGCCGGCCGGCGCCGAGGTCCTGCAGGCGCTGCTGGTGGTCGCCCAGGTCGTTGAAGGCCAGGCTCTCGTCGCGGCGCTCGGGTGGTGCGGCGCGCAGTGCGGCGGTCAGCTCCGGCATGATCCAGTGCTCTTCGATGGCGATGAGTGTCATGATCCAAGCGTCGGCCGAGCCCGGTGCCGCGACGGTCCGCGGCGTAGGATCACCATCATGGAAGCGCCCGAGATCGCGGATTCCATGCGGTTGGAGCCTGAGGACGTACGAATCATTCGTGCCCTGCAGATCGATCCGCGGGTCGGATTCGCCACCGTGGGTGCGGTGCTGGGGATCTCCGAGCTGACCGTCGCGCGCCGCTACCGCCGGATGTGCCGGGCCGGGGTGCTGCGGGTGGTCGGCGTCGTCGACCCCGGGGCGCTCGGGCAGAGCCAGTGGATGGTGCGGCTGCGCTGCCGGCCGGGCAGCGGCACCGCGATCGCCGAGGCCCTCGCCGAGCGCGACGACGTCAGCTGGGTGACGCTGGCCGCCGGCGGGTCCGAGGTCACCTGCGCGGTGCGCTCCCGGACCGCCGAGCAGCGCGACGACCTGCTCGGTCGGCGCCTGCCGCGCGCGTCCGCGGTGCTGGACCTGCAGGCCGCGGTGCAGCTACGCCAGTTCGTCGCCGGTCGCGGGCACTACTGGGTGGCGCTGACCGGGGTGCTGACCCCCGAACAGGAGACCGCGCTCGGCGCGACCGGGCTGAGCCCGTTCGTCGAACGGCCGATCGTGCGGGACCCGCCGGCGACGCTGAGCGCCCCGGACGACACGCTGCTCGCGGCGCTCGCCGCCGACGGGCGGGCCAGCCTGGTCGACCTCGCGGCCGCGACCGGGCTCACCACGGGCCGGGTGTCGCGCCGGATGCAGGCGCTGCTGGCCGCCGGCGTGCTCTACCTCGACGTGGAGATCGCGCCGCTCGCGCTGGGCTACCGGGCGCGGGCGATCCTGGCGCTGCGGGTGCACCCGGCGCAGCTCACCGCGGTCGGGCGGGCCCTCGCGGCGATGCCCGAGGTGGCGTTCGCCGCGGCGGTGTCCGGGCGGGACAACCTGCACGCCGTGGTGCACTGCGCCGACCTGGACCGGCTGTTCGTGTTCACCACCGAGCGGGTCGGCGCGCTGCCCGGCGTCGAGACCATGGCGGTCAGCCTGACCTCGCGCCAGGTCAAACAGGTCGGCACCCGGGTCGACGGCGGCCGGCTGACCTAGTCTCCACACCGGGCCTCGGCCACCGCGGCGCCCGCGTCGGCCGCTGAGCCACCGGTGCGGTGCAGGGGCACCTCGGCGGTGACCTGCCAGCCGCCGCCGGGCGCGCGACCGGCGGTGAACCGGCCGCCGAGCAGGTGCACCCGCTCGCGCATGCCGATCAGCCCGAGGCCGCCGCGGTACCGGCCGATCGCCCGGGGCGCCCGGCCGTCGTCATGGATCTCGACCCGGATCGTGCCGTGCGCGGTGCGTACCGTCGCGGTTATCTCGCGGGCGCCGGCGGCATGCCGCCGGGCGTTGGCCACCGATTCCTGGACGAGCCGCAGCACCGACGTCGCGACCTCCCCGGCCACCGGCTCACCCAGCTCCACGGTCAGCCGCACCGGCGGGCTGCCCGCCGCGGTCAGCGCGCGCAGGTCGGCCGCCAGATCGGTGGTCCGCACCGGCGCGGCCTGCTCACCCTCGCGCAGCGCGGCGACCAGCCGGCGCATCGCGGACAGCGCGTCCATCCCGGTCCGTTCGATCGCCGGCATCACCCGGGCCGCCGCACCGGGGTCGGTGCTGGACAGCGCCCGCGCGGCCTGCGCCTGCACCACCATCCCGCCGACCTGGTGCGCCACCACGTCGTGCAGTTCCCGGGCCAGCTCGAGGCGTTCGCGCTGCCGGGCGGCGGCCACCGCGGCCCGGCCCGCCCGGTCCCGGTCCCGGTCGCGGCCGCGCAGGTACAGCCCGTAGAGCACCGGCAGCACCACCATCGCCATCCCGGACAGCGACACCCCCCACCACGGATCCGGCTCACCGGGCGCCGGCCAGTACGGCGGCCGCAGCAACAGCCCCGCCGCGCCACCGAGCAGCAGCAACCCGGCCAGCCCGGCCGCCACGGCCCGCGGCAGCAACCGGACCACCGGCACCACGATGGCCGCCAGCGCGACGAACTCGGTGACCGTCAGACCGGCCAGCACCTCCGCGCCGGCCAGCCGGAGCACCACCGACCAGCCGGCGAGCGTCGCCGCGGCGGCCAGGGACGCGGTGATCGGCCGGGCCGGCGCGAGCAGCGCCAGCGCCGCCAGCACCACCACACCCGGCACGAGCCACCACCGGCCCGGCAGGTCGAGACCCCGGGTCGACTCGGCGTCGAGCACCGCCAGGACCACCAGCAGAACCGCCAACGGCCACTGCCGCCGCACCGACGCCACCACCACTGTCTTCACCGGCGACACCGTACGTCCTTGCACTATCGTCACGTCCTGTCCCGGGAACCCCGATCGAGGTGAGGACCGCCGTGCGCCTGTTCCGCTGGGAATGGCCGCTGGCCGGGCTGCTCCTGCTGGCGTTGCTCCTGGACGGCGCGGCGGCCAGCGAACTGCAGTACGACCAGGCGTGGGAGCTGCCCAGCGCGCTCGCCGGGTGCGTCCTCGCCCTCGCCGCGGCGCGCCGGCCGGTCGCCGCCGGGGTGGGTGTCACCGCCGTCCTGCTGGGGTGGTCGGTGGTGCTGCGGGTGGCCGGCGTCGCGCTGCCGTCCAGCGTGGGCGGTCTGGTCGCCGCCGAGGTGGTCGCGGCCCTGGCCGTCGTCGTGGCGGTGGTCCGCCGGGCGCCCCGGCACCTGGTCGCCCGAGTGGTGGGGCCGCTGCTGCTCACCTGGTTCGCCGTCCGGTTCCTGCGCCCCGGTGACCCCGGCCCGCTGCCCGACCTGGGCTGGGACGCGATCCTGCCGGGCCTGGCCGTGCTCGCCGGGTGGTACCTGCGCTCCCGCGACGCCGGCAGCGCGCGCAGTCTGCAGGCCGTGGTCGCCGAGGCCCAGCAGCGTGAGCGGGTCGCCCTGGCCCGGGAGCTGCACGACGTGGTGGCGCACCACATCGGCGGGATGGTGGTGCAGGCCCAGGCGGCGCAGGCGGTGATGGTCCCCGACCCGGGCGCGCCCGCCCGGGTGCTGCCGGCGATCGAGACCGCCGGCACCGACGCGCTCGCCGCGATGCGCCTGATGGTCGCCACCCTGCGCGTCGACGGCGACCCGGGACCGCCGGCGCCGGCCACCGACCTGGTCGCCGACCTGCACGCGGTGACCGCCACCCCGGCCGGTGGCATCCCGGTCCGGCTGACCGTCGACCTGGCCGAGCCGGTGCCCGCCGAGGTGGCGACCACGGTGCTGCGGCTGGTCCAGGAGTCGGTGACCAACGCCCGGCGATACGCCACCGGATCCGGCGGGATAACCGCGACGGTACGGGCCGGTGCCGGGTCCGTGCAGGTCCGCGTGACCGACGACGGCCGGCACACCGCCGTGCCGAGGAACGCCGGCGGCGGCGGGTACGGCCTGGTCGGCATGCGTGAACGGGTGCAGCTGCTCGGCGGCCGGTTCGAGGCGGGCCGGCTGCCGGGCGCGGGCTGGCAGGTGCTCGCGGACGTGCCGCTGCGGGCGCCGGAGTGACCGCGACGCCGGGTCACGACGCCGACCGGTCCGGGATCCGGGCCCGGCCGCGCAGCACCGGCCCGGCCCGGCCGACCGCGGGCGGGCGCACCCCCACCTGCGGCAGCCGCACCGGGATACCGACCGGCATCGCGACCATCCCGATCGCTTTCGGCCAGACGTACGCCGGGGCCTGCTCGCCGGGTGGCATCGGGCCGGTCACCGCAGCGATCAGCAGCCCGCAGAGGATGACCACGCACGCGGTCCACGCGGTGCCCGACAGCCGTTCGCCGAGCACCAGCGTGCTCAGCAGCGTGGCGGCGAGGGGCTCACCCAGGCTCAGCGTCCCGGCCAGGCTCGCGCCGACACTCTGCAGCCCTTTGGTGTAGAGGGCGTAGACGGCGCCCGTGGTGATCACGCCCAGCCACGCGATCAGCGCCATGGTGCGCGGCTCACCGACGTTGCCGGCGTCGGCGAGCATCGCGGGCGCCAGCACGACCGCCCCGATCAGCATGGTCAGCCCGGTGGAGACGTGCACGTCGGGCACGTCGGCCGACAACCGTTTCGACAGCACGGTGTAGCCGGCGAAGACCGCGCCGGCCAGCACACCCCAGGCCAGCCCGGCCGGGTCGACCCGGCCGTCCGCGCCGGGCAGCAACAGCAGCGCGGAGCCGGCCACCGCGACACCGGAACCCAGCATCCAGGTGCGGGTCAGCCGCTCACCGTCGAAGCGGCGCGCGGCGAGCCCGGCGAACAGCGGCACGGTGGCGACCGCCACGACGGTGCCCATGGCGCCACCGGTCAGCGCCACCGCCTTGAGGAAACTGACCTGGTAGCCGGCGCTGAGCAGCCCGGTCGCCACCAGCAGCGTCCAGGTGCGCCGGCCGTGCACGGCCCGGAACGCGGACCGGTGGCGCAGGGCCAGCACGGTCAGCGCGAGCCCGCCGACCAGGTGGCGCCAGCCGGCCAGGGCGGTGGGGCCGACCGCGCCGTCGACGAGCACCTGGGCCGGTCCGATCGTGCCGCCGAGCACCATCGCGGCGAGCACGAACGCTGATCCCTTCCAGACGCTGGTGCGGTCGCTCTCGTACCCCGGCATGGTTGTCATGGGTCTGATCGTGTCGAGAGTGGACCGTGCTGACCTCGGTCCACGGGCCTGGGCCGGGTCCGCGCCGGGAGGAGATCACCGGCGGCGGCCTCCTCCGAACGGTGGAGGGCTCAGCCGTTCATGGCGCCGACGGCCAGCCACACCCAGACGATCGCGGCGGCGGCGATGCCCAGGAACGTCAGCGCCGCCAACCCCGCCGCGGCGCCGGTGCCGACCCGCTTGCGGGCCAGGACGAAAACGGTCACGGCGGCGGCGACCGCGAACAGCGCCAGGAGAACCGAGAATCCCACGGGTACCTCTTCCGCACGGGGGCCGGTGCGTGTCAGCGGCCCTGCCGCGACGACACTGCCGGACCGCGGCGGGGATGGCCTCGGCCTGCGAGCCGGAGCCTCCTGGTCGCCGAGCGGAGATCGGGCACCCGGCCTCCACCCCGCGGGGGAGACCGGTCAGGCGTCGACCAGGCCGGTGCGCCAGGCCCAGGACGCGACCTCGACCCGATTGCGGACGCCGAGCTTGGCCTGCGCGGCGCCCAGGTGCGTCTTCACGGTGGACACCGCGACGAACAACTCGCCCGCGATCTCCTGATTGGTCAGGCCCCGTGCCACCGCTCGCACCACGTCGTTCTCCCGCTCGGTCAGCTCCTCCACCGGCACGGTGGTGCGCGCCTGCGGCCGGAGCCGGAAGTGCCGCAGCAGCCGCACCGTGACCTGCGGCGCGACCAGCGCGTCCCCGCGCACGGCGGCCCGGACGGCCTCGACCAGCAGGGCCGGCCCGCAGTCCTTGAGCAGGAAACCGCTCGCGCCGTGCTGCAGCGCGGTGTCCACGTATTCGTCGTCGTCGAACATGGTGATCACCACGACGGCGATCGGATCGGCCACGTCGGGGCCGGCGAGCTGCCGGGTGACCTCCAGGCCGTCCAGGCCCGGCATCCGGATGTCGAGCAGGCACACGTCCGGGCGCAGCCGGCGGGCGGTCTCCAGCGCGGTCAGCCCGTCCGGCACGTCGGCGACCACGGTGATGTCCGGTTGGGCCTCCAGGATCATCCGGAACCCGACCCGCATCAGCTCCTGGTCATCGGCGATCAGTACCCGCACGACCCACCGTCCTCCCTCGTCGCGGCACGCCGGCTGCCGTCGGACGGAGAAGGTACCCCGGACCCGGCGGGGCGCCGGTACGGGGCCGATTCCGCTTGTGGCGCAACGAGGTTTGGCGGGAGTCGGGCGTTCGATACTGAGGCAGAAATGCGAACTCACCGGGAGGTTGGTAAGTGTCTGCTCGATTCTCCGTCGGGCTGATCGCGCTGGTCGGCGCCGCGTCGCTCATCGCGGTCGACACACCGGAAAGCGCAACCGTGAGCGGTATGCGAACAAATTATGTGGTCCAGTGCGTCTTCATTCTCGAGGACTACGGCTCTGTTGGGGTCAGCGGATCGGGGGCTACGCCGGTCGCTGCACGGCTGGATGCGGAAGGCCGGGCCGGCGGTGTGAATCGGGTCGCGGTCGTCGGTTACGGCGGCTGTTTGATCACACCGTAAAAGCATTCTCATGAATGCGTCGGAAATCAATTATGAAACGCTTTAATTGCTAGGTTGTGGCGATTTGGCGGCGGCCCGATGGAACCTGAAGAGCTACTACCCGCGGGCGTTCTGATCACCGGCGAACACGGTCTCGGCACCCACGGCCAGGCCGATCGCCCGGTCGCCGAGCTGCGCCGGCACCTCGGGATGATCCCGGTTGATCCGGATCAGGCGGGCGCCCGGATGCGCCTGGGCCAGCCGTTCCATCGGCAGGCGCACCACCCCCGGCGTGTTGAACCCGGTGCCGATGTCGAGCACCACCAGCCGCTCGCCGGACGCCGGCCCGGCGAGCCACTCCCGCATCCGGCGGCCGGTGGCCAGGTACGGGTCGACCAGGTATTCCGGGCCCTTGCGCACGTTGAGGAACACCTCGCCGCCGCAGCGCGGGCAGGCCGGGATCGCCGCCGGGTCGGTGACCTCGCCGGTCGCCGGGTCGTACGCGGCGAGGGCGGCCTCGACGATCGGCCGGCTGTCCCAGGTCTCCCGGGTGCACGGGATCTCGCACTGGTACCGGGCGTAGTCGCCCTGCGGGGTGAACACCCGCCCGGGCTCGAAGCCGTTGCGGGTGAACAATCCGTCGACGTTGCTGGAGAGCACGAAGTGGTCCCGGTCGCCGACCACGGCACGCAGCCGTTCGTAGACCGGGTGCCCTCCGGCGCCGAACCGGATGTCGGCCACGTGGGTGGCCCAGTACCCCCACATCAGCGGCGCCGGCAGCCGCGCGCCGATCAGCTGGTAGCGGGCGCGCAGCCCGCGCCGGTGCAGGGCCGGGAACAGCTCGGCGAAGCGGCGGGTGTCGGTGTAGTCGTAGCCGGCCGCCGCGGACAGCCCGGCACCGGCGCCGATCACGATCCGGTCCGCCTCGGCCAGCCACCGCCGGACCAGGTCCACTGCCGTTTCACTCATAGTTCTTCCTGGTAGACAGCGAGATCATCGGGGGAGAAGACGTCGAAGACCACCCGGTCCAGCACACCGGGATGCTCGGCGAGCCAGTCCGCCGTGGTGGTCAGGGCGATCCGGGCGGCCGCCGCCTTCGGGAATCCGAACAGGCCGGTGCTGACCGCGCAGAACGCGACGCTGCGGATGTCACCGACCGCTTCGGCAAGATCAAGACATTGCCGGTACGACGAAGCCAGCGCCTCCCGGTGCGCCCCGCCGAGCACACCGTCGACGATCGGGCCGACCGTGTGCAGCACGTACCGGGCGGGCAGGTGATACCCGCGGGTGACCTTCGCGGCGCCGGTCGGCTCGGGCCCGCCCTGCGCACTCATGATCGTGTGGCAGTCCGCGCGCAGCCGTGGGCCGGCCGCCGCGTGGATGACGTTGTCGACGCAGCGGTGGCTCGGCCGGAAACACCCGAGCAGGGCGCTGTTCGCGGCGTTCACGACCGCGTCGACCCGCAGCGTGGTGATGTCACCGAGCCAGATCACCCGGGTGCCGTCGACGGTCGGCAGCGCGGCCGCGTCGACGGCGGGACGCCGGGCCCGCTCCCCGCCGAGCAGCGCGTCGAGCACGGCTGCCTCGGTGTGCGGCAACGGTCCCGGAGCGCGGACGGTCAGCAGCGACCGCAGGTGTTCGCGGTCCCGGGCCCGCAGCCTGGCGATCAGCTCACCGGACCGTCCCGGCGCCGCGGGCTCGGCCGCCGGACGGAACGGCCGATCCAGGTCGATGAGCTGCCGGTAGTCGTCGAGGCCCAGCACCCGGCCGGTGGCGGCGATCAGAACAGCCCGTTGCCGTGCGGCAGGTCGGTCGTGATCGCCGGGGTGATGTCCCAGTGCTCGACGATCCGGCCACCCGCGACGCGGAACAGGTCGTAGAACGCGGTCGGCACCGGCCCGAAGAAGCCCTCCGCGACGGTCAGTACGAAGTCGCCCTCGGCGATCACCCGGTGCACGGTCGTGTAGACCATCGCGACACCCTGCTCGGCGAGCGCGCTCAGCGCGGCGCCGAGCCCGTCCAGGCCGTCGCCGATCCCCACGTTGTGCTGGGCGTACGACGCGGTGCTCAGGTAGTCGGTCACGGTGTCGAGCTTGCCGCCCTGGAGCACGTCGGTGACGAACCCGGTGACCAGCGCACGGTTGGCCTCGGTCCGATCGAGATCGGTCACCGCGGCGGGCCCGTCGGTCTGCGACCGGCCGGAGACGGTCGTCGCCACCACCGGCGTCAGCGCGTCCCAGTGCTCGGCGAGCTTGCCGTCGGCGACCCGGAAGACGTCGAAGGCGACGAGCGGCGCCGGGCCGAACCCGTGGTACGTGCCGTGCAGCGCGACCAGGTCACCGTCGGCGATCACCCGGTGCAGGTCGTAGCGGAACCCGGCCGGCAGGTTCGCCACCAGGCTGCGCAGCCCGGCCGGCCCGTCCGCCGCGAGGGCGCTGTGCTGCACGTAGCCGGGTGCCACCCAGCGGTCCACGGCGCCCGGGTCCCGCTCGCCGAACAGCTGTCCCGCAGCCGACAGTACGATCTCTTTGGCAGTCATCGGTGATCATGTCCTTCGGTGTCGTGGTGCTTTCCCCTTGCTGCTCAAAGGTAGGAGCGTGACCACCGGCCCAGGCGGTACGGTGACGACTCGTGATGGTAAAAAACCGACAAGCTATCCCCAGCGTCGACTTCTCCGCCCCGGCCGGCATCCCCGACGCCGTCGAAGTGATCAGCCTGGCGCAGCTGCGCTCGCGGACCGGTCCGGCCGTGCTCGCCGCACCGCAACGGCCCACCTTCCATCACCTGCTCACCCTCGACCGCGGCACGCTCGGGCACACCGTCGACTTCACCCGCCACGAGGTGACCGCCACGACGTGGCTCTGGGTGCGGCCCGGCCAGGTCCAGCAGTGGGGTGATCTCAGCGGGGCCGACGGCACCCTGATCCTGTTCGAGCCGGACTTCCTCGGCCCGGCCACCGCGGCCGCCGCCGGGATCGACGACCCGCACGCCCCGGCCCGGTACCCGGTCGCGCCCGGACACCGGCGCCGGCTGGCCGCCGCCACCCGGCACCTCGCCGACATGTCCGCCGACTGCGGCCCGCTCGCCCTGGAGACCCGGCACAGCGTGCTGCGGCACCTGCTCGCCGTGCTCGTCCTGCAACTGGCCGCGCTGGCGCCGGCCCGCACCGGCCCGAGCCCGCAGTCCGAGGACACCTACCTGCGGTTCCGCGACGCCCTGGAACGCGACTTCACCCGGGTCCACCGGCTCGAGGACTACGCCCGGGCGCTCGGCTACTCGGCGCGCACCCTGTCCCGGGCCGCCCAGGCCGCGGCCGGCGTCAACGGCAAGGAGCTGATCGACCGGCGCATCGTCCTGGAGGCCCAGCGCCTGCTCGCGCACAGCGACCACACCGCGGCCCAGATCGCCGCCCGGCTCGGTTTCGCCAGCGCCACCAACTTCAGCAAGTACTTCCACACCCGCACCGGCGTCACCCCGATCGCCTTCCGCGGCAGCAGCCGGACGACGTGATGGCGCCGTTTCGCCACCGGCCCGCCCCGTCCGGCAGTACGGTCCCGGCGTGAACCTGATCCGGCTGATCTACATCAGCACGAAGAACACGCTGCCCGAGGGGGAGATTTTCCGCATCCAGGAGCAGGCACGGCACAACAACGCCCGCGACGACCTGACCGGTATGCTGCTGTTCAACCGTGCGTATTTCCTGCAGTACCTCGAAGGCGACCGCGAGCAGGTGACCCGCGCCTTCACCGTCATCGCCGCCGACACCCGGCACTGCAAGGTCAACATTCTGCACGTCGCGGACATCGCCGAGCGCAGCTACCCGGACTGGTCGATGGGCCTGCTCGACAGCGCGTCACCGTCGGTGCGCGGTGTCCTGAACGAGGTGCTGCCCGGTGGCCTGTTCCTGCCGGACAACCTGACCTGCGAATCCGCGATCAGGGTCGTGCAGCGCACCCGGTCACTGCACCTGACCCACTGACTCCGGGTCATCCGCTCGCCTCGGGCCCGGCCCGGTCGAAGTCGTGGCGGTTGCGCAGGATGTCGCCCTGGTGACCGCGGACCCAGCCGACGAGCCCCTCCACGGCCTGGCCCAGGGAACGCCCGAGCGGCGTCAGGGCGTATTCCACCCGCGGGGGCATTTCCGGGTACGCGGTCCGGGTCACCAGCCCGTCGCGGGTCAGCGCGCGCAGCGTCTGACCGAGCATCCGCTGGGAGATGCCGGCGACCTGCTGGTGCAGCGCGGTGAAGCGCAGCGGGCCGGATGCCAGGGCCGTGATGGTCAGCAGCGTCCACTTGTCGCCGACCCGCGCCAGCACGTCCCGGACCAGCTCGATCGTCTGCACGCAGTCCGGCGCGATCCCGCGCTGCGCGAGGTCGGCACCCGAGGAAATCGCCATCGCCGTTCCTGACTTAGAAGTGCGTAACGGCGGGCCGGATTAACGGCGGTCGCCGCGCGTTTCTTACTGATCGTAAGCATTGCGGCGGAGGGAAGCGGCATGACCCGGCACGACACGTTCACGATCTCGCGGCACTTCGACCGGCGGCCGGCGGAGGTGTTCTCGGCCTTCGCCGACACCGGGCTGCGGCGGCGGTGGTTCCGGCTGCCGGGCAGCGGCGCTGCGTACGATCAAGATTTTCGGGTGGGCGGTGGGGAGACGGCGCACAGCACGTTCAATGGGCTGGACACCGCGCCCGAGACGCTGGAGTACCGCTCGCGGTACTTCGCCATCGCGGACGCCGAGCGGATCGTCTACGGCTACGAGGCGATCGTCGACGGTGACCTGCGGTGGACCTCGCTGGTCACCGTCCGGTTCGAGGCCGAGGCGGACGGCACCCGGCTGGACTGGACCGAGCAGGTGACCTTCCTGAGGTACGAGGGGGACGGCAGCGCCGACCTGGCACACCTGCGCGGCGGCAGCACACTGCGGCTGAACGGCCTCGAACCGGCCCTGCGCTCGGCCGCGCTCCCGGGCCGCGCTCCTGGCGGCGAGAGCTAGAGGTCAACCCTCCCGGGCCGCGCTGGGGGGAGATCGCCCACGCGCAGACCCGGGCCGAGCTGCTCGCGGCCATCGACGCCATCCTCGACGCCGGCCGCGCGACCGGTGAACTACGCGCCGACGTCACCGCCGAGGACATCGCCGCCAGCCTGATCGGCATCTTCACCGTGGCGCCGCTGCCCGAGCACGACGCCCGGGCGAGCCGCCTGCTGAACCTCCTGATGGACGGCCTGCGCGCGACCCGGTGAACCGCCGGCCGATCGTGGTGCGCGTCATGCGTTTGTTGATCATTTGTCGATCGGGGCAGCTGACCATGCCCGCATGACAGATCCGGTCGACCTCTCCAGCATCGCGTTCTGGAGCCGGTCGCCGCGCGAGCGGGACCGGAGCCTGGCGATCCTGCGCCGCGACCGTCCGGTCAGCCGGCAGCGGCCCCTGGAGGATCCGGTGCTGCCCGGCGCGGCCGGCGGCGGCTACTGGGCGGTCGTCGGGCACGCCGAGGTGGTCGCGGTCAGCCGGGACCCGCAGACGTACTCGTCGGATGCCCGGCACGGCGGGGTGACCATGGAGGCGTTGCCGCCCGCTCTGGCCCGCGCCACCCAGTCGATCATCGCGATGGACGCGCCGGAGCACGCCCTGCTGCGCCGGCTGGTGTCGTCGGCGTTCACGCCGCGCCGGATGACCGAGATGGACGGTGCGATCCGCCGGGCGGCCCGCGACATCGTGGCGGGGGCCGGGGCCAAGGAGGAGTTCGACTTCGTCGCCGACGTGGCCGAGCCACTGCCGATCTGGGCGATCTGCGAGATCCTCGGCCTGGACGAGCCGGACCGCACGTGGATCCTGCCGCACGCGAACGCGATGACCGGCTGCCGCGACCCGGAGTACGGCGGCGCCGACCCGATCGGGGCGCTGCGCGACGGCCTCGTCGCGTTCGGCGCGCTGACCGCCGAGCTGATCGACGACCGGCGACGGCACCCGGGCGAGGATCTGATCAGCGCGCTGGCCGAGGCCGAGGTGGACGGCGAGCGGCTGACCGACGACGAGATCGCCGCGTTCGTCATCCTGCTGGTCATCGCGGGCAACGAGACCACCCGGCACGCGATCGCGCACGGCGTCAAGGCGCTGCGCGACACCCCGGAGCAGTGGGCCGCGGTCGCCGCCGACCCGGAACGGCACCGGGAGGGCACGGTCGAGGAGATGGTCCGCTGGGCGACTCCGATCATGACGTTCCGCCGGACCGTGACCCGGCCGGCGCTGCTCGGCGGGCATCAGGTCGCGCCGGGCGAGAGCGTGGTGCTGTTCTACGAGTCGGCCAACCGGGACGAGACGGTGTTCACCGACCCGTGGCGGTTCGACATCGGGCGGCGACCGAATCGGCACATCGCGTTCGGTGGTGGCGGGCCGCACTTCTGCCTGGGTGCGCTGATGGCCCGCAAACAGATCGGGCACCTGGTCGCCGAGGTGGTGCGGCAGATGCCGGCCCTGGAGCTGGCCGAGCCCCGCTACGTGATCGGCAACTTCATCAACGCCATCGGCGTGATGCCGGCCAGAAGTGGAGCCCTCGCTTGACCACCCACGTGGTGACCGGCGCGACCGGCCTGGTCGGCGCCGCCCTGGTCCTGGAGCTGCTGACCCGCACCGACGCGACCGTGATCTGCCTGGTGCGCCCGGGCCGGTCCAGCGCTACCGAGCGGCTGACGACCGCCCTGACCGCGGCCGCCCGCGCCTACGGCCGGGAAGAGACGAACGTGGACGAGCAGATCTGCCGGGCCGTACCGGCGGACCTGACCCAGGACCGCTGCGGCGTGGACCCCGCGGAGATCGGCCCGGTCGACGAGTTCTGGCACTGCGCCGCCGACCTGCGCTACGAGGACCGCCACCGCGACCTGCTCTTCGCCACCAACGTCGACGGCACCCGGCACGCACACGACCTGGCCCTCGCAACCGGCGCCACGGTCTTCAACTACGTCAGCACCGCCTATGTCGCCGGCCGCCGCACCGGGCTGCTGCGCGAGGAACCGGCCCCGGCCGGGCTGGGCAACAACCACTACGAGGAGAGCAAGACCGCCGCCGAGCACCTGCTCGCCGCGACGACCGGGCCGGTGATCCGGGTGCTGCGGCCCAGCATCGTGATCGGGCACAGCCGCACCATGGCGGTCGCCGGCGGCCGCACCGGGCTCTACACGATCCACCGCCGGGTCCACCAGCTCGACCGGATGCTCACCCTGCTCGGCGACGCCGAGGGCCGGGGCCGCCCGCTGCGGATCCGTGCCGAGGCGGACAGCCCGATCAACGTGGTGCCGGTCGACCTGGTCGCGGCGGACGCGGTCGCGCTGAGCACCGCCGGCGCGCCGGCCGGCACCTATCACCTGGCCCATCCCGCGCCGATGCGGCTGCGCCCCGGGCTGGACCTGATGTTCGCGATGTCCGGGCTGGCCGCGCCGCTGCTGGTCGGCGACGACGACGGGTTCACCCAGATCGATCGCGAGTTCGACCGGCGGCTGGACTTCCACCGTTCGTACATGAGCGGGCAGAAGGTGTTCGACCAGAGCGCCCTGCGCGCGGTGCTGCCGGACGCCGCCCTGCTGTCCTGGACGATCGACGCGCCCACGCTGGAGCGCGTGTTCGGCTGGCACCTCGATCAGCTCTCGGCCACGGCGTCGGTGCGGGCAGCCGTGCGGTGAGCGCGATTGTCCGTACCCTCAATGGGGTCTTGATCTTGAAGCCGTTGTTGTCGGCGACCTTGCGGATCTCGGTCTGCCGGCACGGCGCGCCCGGACCGTCGCCGGTCGTCGTGGCCGCCAACCACGCCAGCCACCTGGACACCCCGCTGATCCTGCAGGCACTGCCGGGCGGACCGCGCCGCACCGCGGTCGGCGCGGCCGCGGACTACTTCTACGCCTCCCGGTTGCGGTCCGCCGGGGTCCGGCTTCTTTTCAACACCTTTCCGGTACGACGACCCGCGCGCCCCACCGGCCCCCGCGCAGCCCACGGCGACCGCGCGGACGCCGACCGGCTGCTGACCGCCGGCTGGAACCTGCTGCTGTTCCCGGAGGGCACCCGCAGCCGCGACGGTCTGCTCGGCGACTTCCGCCGGGGTGCCGCCGCGCTCTGCCTGCGCCACGGCGTCCCGTGCCTGCCGGTCGGCGTGACCGGAACTCATCACGCCATGCCCCGCGGGCGCCGCTGGCCGCGCCCCGGCCGCCCACCCGTCGTCGTGCACCTCGGCGCCCCGCTGACCCCGGCGCCGGCCGAGGACGCGCAGGCGTTCACCGGCCGGGTCGCCGCCGCGGTCCGCGCCCTGATCGCCTGCCCCCTGGGAGAGCAACAGTGAGCCGTGAACACATGAAGTGGTGGGGCTGGGGCCGCGCGGACACCGCGTTCCACCACGACGACAAGCCGGCGCTGCGCCCGCTGCTGCTCGACCGCCTCGGCGTCGACATCGACATCCCGGCCGCCGCCCCGCCGGATGTCGCCGACCTGCACATCGCGCCGCCGCGCCGGCCCGAACCGCTGACCTCCGCGCTCGCCGCGGCGACCCGGCTGTCCGACGACCCCGTCGAGCGGCTGGTGCACGGCACCGGCAAGTCGCTGCGTGAACTCGTCGACCTGCGCGCCGGTCGTCTCGGCCGACTCCCGGACCTGGTCGTGCACCCGGGCGACGAGGCCGAGACCGCCGCGGTGCTGCGGCTGGCCCTCGACCACGACGCGGTGGTCATCCCGTTCGGCGGCGGCAGCAACATCTCCGGCAGCCTGCGCCCGCCCGACGACGAACAACGCCCGGTGATCTCGATCGACCTGGACCGGATGAACCGGGTCACCTCGATCGACACCGAGTCGGGCCTGGCCGTGATCGAGGCCGGCGCGCTCGGCCCGGAGCTGGAGGAGCAGCTCAACGCGGCCGGCTGGACCCTCGGGCACTTCCCGGACAGCTTCAAGCACTCCACCCTCGGCGGCTGGATCGCCACCCGGTCCTCCGGCATGCAGTCCGACACCTACGGCGACATCGCCGCCATGGTCCTCGCCGTCCGCGTGGTGACACCGCACGGCCTGCTCGAGACCCGCCCGCTGCCGGGCACCTCGACCGGCCCGTCGGTGCTGCAGATGATCCTCGGCAGCGAGGGCCGGCTCGGCGTGATCACCGAGGCCACTGTCCGGATCCGCCCACTGCCGCAGCGCCGGGTGGTGCTCGGCTACCTCTACCCGAGCTGGGAGGCCGGCCTGCGCGCCACCGCGGCGATCACCCGCGGCGAGGCCCGGCCGGCTTTCGTCCGCCTCGCGGACGCCGAGGAAACCACGTTCTCACTGTCGCTGCGCACCGGCGGGCCCGGCCTGGCCGAGAAACTGCTTGATGGGTACGTCCGGAAAGTCCGTCGGCAGGACCCGGCGCAGGTGTGTCTCGGCCTGGTCGGGTTCGAGGGCACCCCGGCCGCGGTCCGGCGCGACCAGCGTCTGGTGGCGAGCGCGGTCAAGGCGGCCGGCGGGTTCCCGATCGGCGCGGGCGCCGGCGCGGTCTACGACCGGAAGAAGTTCGACACCCCGTACATCCGCGACTTCCTGCTGTCGCGCGGCGTGCACGCCGACGTCTCGGAGACCGGCGCCCCCTGGTCCCGGCTGCCCGGCCTGTATGCGGAGGTGATGACCGCGTTCCACGCCGGCCTGGCGGCATCCGGGGCACGTGGCTCGGTGATGTGCCACCTCTCGCACACCGACCCGGTCGGCGCGTGCCTCTACTTCACGTTCGCGGTGGTGCCCGCCGAGGACGGCGACCTGCACGACTACGACGTGGTCAAGTCCGCGGTCCAGCAGGCGTTCGTCGACGGCGGCGGCACCCTGTCCCACCACCACGCGGTCGGCACCGAACACGCCCGCTGGTTGTCCGAGGATGTGTCGCCGGCGGGGGCGGGGCTGATCGGCGCGCTGTTCGCGGGCATCGACCCGGCGGCCCAGCTCAACCCAGGCAAGATCGTCCCGTGAGCGCCCGTCTCCTGGATGGATAATGATCAGCCCACGCGGGTTGACGTTTCCCCAGGAAATCGGCACCGGAGGACCAGCCACCCATGACGTCGGAGCGCACGCGGCCGAACTGGCCGGTTCAGATATCGATCGTCAGTGCGGTCCTGGCGGTGTCGCTCGTGGTCCTCACGCTTGCCGGCCTCACCAGTGGTCTCTTCGGATGGCATCCCGGGACACCGGCCGCGCAGGGGGCGCGGGCGGTGAACCTGCCGGCGACGGTGGGGGCGCCGGGTGTCCGCAGTGCCGACGAGACGAAACATCCGGTGGCCACGGCTGCCGTCCTGATCAGCGGCAACACGTGGTTCGCGGACGGCTCCGGCTGGTACGGCGCGGTGATCAGCGCGGACTCGGGGGAGTACCGGGTGTTCGTCAACAACGCCGGGGCCGCCGGGTTCGGGGCCGTGCTGTCGCCGGACGGCCGCCGCCTGGCCTCCGGTGACGGGATCCTCGACATCGCGACCGGCCGGTGGACGGCGTACCCGCAGGCCTGGCAGGACCGGGAACTCGCGGCGCAGGCCTGGTCGCCGGACGGTGCCCGGCTCGCCGTGACCAGCCGCGTGCCCGGCGGCGACGGGCACTACCCGTCAACGGCGAACGGGTCGGCCACCATGCTGAACCTGCTCGACGTCGGCAGCGGCACGATCACCGAGGTCGCGGGTCTCCCGGACGCCGCGGCGCTGGACGGCTGGACGGTCGCGTTCTCACCGGACGGCACGCGTCTGGCGTACCAGGCTTCCGGCCAGGTCCGCATCGTCACCGTCGCCGGCGGTCGGAGCACCGCCGTCCCGGTGCCGGACGGTGCGCGGCTGGCGGGCAAGGGCAGCTGGACCCGCGACGGGCAGGGGCTGCTCGTGGTGTCGGGCGAACACTGCTCCTCCTGCGGCGACTACCCGATGCGCTGGACCGTGACGACCCTCGCGGCGACGACCGGGGCAGCCGTGGGGCCGCGGTATCAGGTCGACGGGGCGTACGCGGTGCGGGTGCTCGGCTGGTGGCCCTCCGGCCGGCCGGTGGCTGTCGCGTACGCGCCCACCGACGACGCCGCCACGACCCTGTTCGACGACGAGCCGGGCCGCTACCAGCTGATCAGCATGGACAAGGTGGATTCCGCCCGGCTGCTGGAGCTTTCCCCGGGGGCCGGCCATCACCAGCTGAGCTCGGTCGGCACCGAGGCTATCGACGTGGCCGACAACGTGCTGGCCGCGGGCAAGGTCGGGACGGCCGCGACGCCGGCGACCACTGTCGACAGCATCGCCGGCGGCCTGCTCACCGCCGCGGCGCTCGCGGCCTGGACTGCGCTGTTGTCCGGCGGTTTCGCCCTCTGGCGGCGGCGCTTCCGCCGTCCGGCGCCGTAGGCCTCATGAGGATCGTCGACCGGCTCGGGCCGGTGGGAAACCGCACAGCACTTCGGCTGAGGTAGCCTCCACTGCCGCAGCGATGGATCAACTGCAATGCGGGCCGGAAGCTGCTGTACACGTTGGACCGCCCTAGGCGGCGGTCCATAGTCGGAGGACTCATGCCGCCAACATCCTATGTGGTTGTGGACATCACCTGGCAACCCGAGAAGGCGGATCATCGAACGGCTGTTCGCGCGGCCCTGATAACGCCGGCCCGCAAGGTCGCCTGGATCATTCTGGTCAGCTTCATGGGTCTGCTGCTGGCCATCATGCTCCTGGTCGCGCTGACCACCGGCGATTTTCACGTGGGCTACCGAGCACTGGCAGCAATGGCCGCGGGCGTGTTGGGACCCTTCGTGCTACCTGCTCTCCTGGTAGAAATGGCCTGGCGATCGAGCCCGGCTGTACGACAACCCGCCCGGGCACGAGTCGATCCCCATGTGGGCATCACTTTCACTCAAGGCGGCACCTCGACTCTGCACACGTGGGCCGCGATCGGACGCATCCGCGAGACGGACACGCTCTTCCTGGTCGGACTGGCCGCCCACAAAGGCATCAACATCCCGCTGCCCAAGCGCGGTCTGACCAGCCCGGCGCAGGTGGAATACCTGCGCTACCTGTTCCAGAACTTCCTGGCCCGCAACTGACCAGCAGAAAATCCTGGAGTGCCCTGGGTTCGCTCTACCATTTCCGGCTCGACTTGGAACGCGGTGGGCCTTGGAGCCAAATCTGGAGAACAAGAGGGCCGACACACGCCGCCTCGGCCCGGCCGCCGGTCAGCCGCCCGTCCTCGTGCGGCTGCCCTTCCACATCCAGAATCACCGCGGTCGCAACATCTTCCGCATACCGCAGCCCACGCTGATCGCGGCTACATATCTACTGGTGGCACGACCGCGGCCCGGCCAGGCTCGGTCGAGGTGGCCGGTGGGATCGCTCGCATTGCGGCCATGTGAGTGCACCCGGAATGCCCACGATGACAGAAGTATCTGCGAGGATCATGGGTCGTGGGGATCGTTAAGGACGTGCATGATGCCGCCGACTGGGTAGCTGCGGCGCTGGTTGCATCCGGTTACAGAGCTGATTTCTCCCCACCATCGCTGTGGGAGATCGAGCGATTCTTCGAGACGGAAGCACCGGGCGGCCGCCCGCGAACCGGCGGCCTACTCGCCGACGATCTTGGCACGCGCATCTTTGCTGTCGGCGCCTACCTCGGCGAGGTCATACGCCGACAGGTCGGCGGCGATTGGTCAGGAGACGATTCCGATCCGTCGGCTGAAGTGCATGCCACGCTCACTTTGCCCAACGGCGCAGTTGTCTGGCCTGTTCAGCGCGTCATGAAGCGCTTTTCCAACGGATCTGAAGACAGCACGGTTGTATATGGCATGGCCTTGGGACTAGAGGTAGGACCTGCCCCAAAACGCCCACGGCGATGGTTCCGGCGCTAGTTTCCGGCTGGCTACTGTGCACTCTGGTCGGCAGATGAGGTCGGCGGGAGCGGGATTATGGACGCTGCTGGGAGCTGTGTTTGTCTGCTACGGCGTCACGACAATTCGGCTGCATCCTGCCGCACGGATCGTCGGACGCAGGGGTCGAGGCGCGGCGCGCAGTGCCGCCTCCACCCGGCGGTTGTTGGTCATGGTGGTCGTGGGCGGGGACGATCGCCTGCCGCAGGGAGGGCGCGAGCACCATGGTCGCGCCCATGCCCGCCCCGCAGACCGCGAGCGCAACCCCAGCGACGTATGGATTTGGGGCGGCCGCCAACCCGAGAATGGCGAACCCTTCGACCGCAGGCGTGCAGGTCAGCGCGGTCCCGGTCCCGAGTCGCCGACCGAGGGCGGAGGCGATGCCCGCGCCTGGACCGCCCCGTCTGACGCGACGACCACGAGATGTTCGACCGGCATTGCCGGCGCGTTCATCGCGGTGGAGCGGCGCTTATCGCGGTCCGGCAATGATCAGGATCCGGCAATGTCGCGTGAACGCTGGGGGAGCACGATTCATGACCGCAGCGATCGCGACACAAGCGCGTCGGCCTTCCCCGAGCCGGCGGATCGGCCGGGCGGCCCGGACGGTCTGGATCATGGCCGTCATGGTGCCGCTGACCGGGATGCTCGGCGCGTGGCTGGGCTGGCAGCATGCCGCTGCCCTGCCGGCCGAGGCCGAGATGCTCGCGATCGTCGAGGTGCTGACACCCGGGGACCCGCCCGCGAAGCTCGAACGGCGTGACCACATCGCCGGTCTGATCTACGCGGTGGACGAGGAGAACCCCCGCTTCATCTCCGGCGCCGACGACTACGGCGCCGGCTACGTCGAAGCCGACTTCTACGTGGGCATCACCCAGCTGGGACCGCTGGCGCACCGGATCGAGGCAGCCGGCTGGCGGACCAGCCTGGTGCGCGCCACCGAACTGGACGGCACCGCCGGCCAGGAGTTCACCGCGGCGCGCGGTGACTGGCGATTGCTGGTGCAGTCGGGCAACCGGAATCAGAAAGCCATGGCCTACGTCGAACGCTCCGAGCCGCCGGCGGCGCTGGTGCTGTCCGTGGTGTTCGCGGTCCTCGGCGCCGGGCTCGGCCGGGTGCTGTCGCGCGGGGCCCGCCGCGGCCTCGGCCTGTCCGGCACGTTGGCCTTCCTCCTGCTGACCGTCAACAGCATCCTGGCCGGCACCGCGCTGGTCACCGACCTCGTGAGCACCACCGGCACCGGCCTGTTCCCGCTGCCCTGGGAGTATTCCGCGACGGTGCTGGTCCGCCCGCTCACCCTGACCGGCCTGCTGTTTCTGATCATCTGGCTGTGCCGGCTGGTTGTCAGGGGTGTCTCCGGGTCTCCGAGGCACCCCTGACAACCAGCCGGGGAGCGGGACGCGCGTCGCGGCCGCAACCCGGGGTGGCGTCGCGTGAGATCACCACGGGGCGTGGGCCGGGAGGCCTGCGGGCGGTCGCTCGCTGGTCGTACCGAAGAAGGGTTGAACCGCAAGCGGATCGCCTCGCCGGTCCTCTCAGGTGCAGCCGGGGTGCGCCGATCGAGGGGCCATGTTTCTGCAGCCAGGAGTGTCAGCGGGTGTTCCCGGGCGGATGGAGATCCTGCACGCCACCGGGCTGCTGGACGCCGGGCCGGTGGCCGCGCTCGACCGGCTGACCCGGCTCGCCCGGCGGCTGGTCGGTGCGAGTGTGGCGGCCGTGTCGCTGGTCGGCGACGAGTGGCAGCGGTCGGTCAGCGCGCACGGGACCGGCGGCGCGCTGGAGGGGGAGCGGACCACGCCGCTGTCGCACTCCTACTGCCGGTACGTCGTGCAGGACGACGCCCCGCTGATCGTGGCCGACGCCCGGCTGGACCCGCGGCTGCGCGACAGCCCGGCGATCGAGGCGCACCAGGCCGTCGCGTACGCCGGGTTCCCGCTGCGGTCCCCGGACGGCGCGGTGCTCGGCGCGTTCTGCGTGGTCGACAGCGAGCGCCGGGACTGGACCGCCGACGAGCTCAGCACGGTCAGCGACCTGGCCGGGGCCGCCGAGTCGGAGATCTCGCTGCGGCTGGCCTACGCACGGGAGCTGGCCACCGCCGAGCGGGACCGCCAGCACCAGCTCGTCGACGACCAGAACGCGTTCCTGCAGACGGTGCTGGACAGCCTCGAGGCCGGGGTGGCCGCCTGCGACAGCGCCGGCGGGCTCACCCTGTTCAACCGGGCGATGCGCGAGCTGGTCGGCGACCCGCCGGACGGGCTGGTCGGCCGCGAGCGCGCCCGGCACTACCAGATCTACACCCCGGACGGCCGTGAGCTGATCGACGAGCTGCCGCTGACCCGGGCCCTGGCCGGTGAGACCGTCCGCGGTCAGCAGCTGCTGATCAAGCAGCCGGCCGGATGGCGGCGGCTGGTCTCCAACGCGCGGCCGATCGAGACCGCGGCCGGGCACCGGCTCGGCGCGGTCGTGGCGGTCCACGACATCACCGAGGCCTACCGCGCCGAGCAGCTGCGCCGGGCCCGGCACGCGGTCGCGCAGGTGCTCTCCGAGGCCACCAACGCCACCGCCGCCGCCGTGCAGGCGGTCGCCGCGATCACCGACTCGCTGGGCTGGGCGCACGGCGAATACTGGAAGGTCACCCCGGACCGCAAGCACATCGAACGGCACAGCGCCCATTTCTCCGGTGACCATGCCACGCTCACCGGGGATCGGCCGCTGAGCTACGTGCTCGGCGAAGGGCTGCCCGGGCTGGTCTGGTCCCGCAACGGCGAGGTGTGGTGGAACACCGGGACCACCCCCGACGACCTGGTCGCCTCCGGCCGGGCGCTGCCCGAGGCCGGCATCCGGGTCGCGGTCGGCGTGCCGGTGCGCTCCGGCCGCCGTACGCTCGGCGTCCTCGCTTTTTACACCGACCAGGATTTACCGTACGACTCGGACACCGTCGGCATGCTCGACGCCGTCGCCGCGCACCTGGGCCGCTTCGTGGAACGGCGCTGGGCCGAGGACATGTCGCTGATGCTCGCCGAGGCCCGGCGCAGCTTCAACCGGGTGGTGGAGCAGGTCGACGACTACGTGTGGACGGTCGAGGCGGTCGCCGGCGAGCCGGTGCGGCTGGTCTACGGCAGCCCGAACGTCACCGCCGTGCTCGGCCACGGCGCCCCGGTCACGTCCGGCCCGCCGATGACCGACCGGATCCACCCCGACGACGCCGGCATCCTGGCGCGGTTCCGGTCGGATCTCGCCGGCGGCGGACAGGCCGAGATGGAGTGCCGGATCATCGGCTACGACGGCCAGTCCCGGTGGATCTGGACGCGGGCCAAGGCGCGCTCGGAGAACGACCGGCGCTTCGTCGACGGGATCAGCACCAACGTCGACGACCGGCGCGAACTCGCCGAGCAGCGTGAACTGCTGCTCGAGGAGGAACGCCGGCAGGTCGAGCAGCTGCGCGAACTGGACCGGATGAAGGACGAGCTCGCCGCCCTGGTCATCCACGAGCTGCGCAACCCGGTCGGGGTGATCCGCGGGTTCAGCGAGATGCTCGTCGACAGCACCTCGCTGACCGGTGCCGAGCGCCGGCACGCCACCGTCATCGAACGCACCACGCTGCACCTGCAGACCCTCGTCGACGACCTGCTCGACCTGGCCCGGCTGAACGCCGGGCACCTGACCATCGACTCGCGCCCGATCGCCGCGGCCCGGCTGCTGCGCGAGGTGCTCGAGACCCACACGCCCAGCGCGGTGGTCAAACGGCTCAGGCTCGTCGACCGGGTCACGGACGAGCTCACCGTGCACGCCGACGGCGGGCGGCTGCGTCAGGCCCTGGACAACCTGCTCTCCAACGCGATCAAGTACACGCCCGACGGTGGCGTGGTCACGGTGGCCGCGCGGCAGGACGGCGACCGGATCGTGATCGAGGTCAGCGACACCGGGATCGGCATCCCGGCCGAGCAGTACCCGCACCTGTTCAGCCGGTTCTTCCGGGCGAGCAATGCCACCGAGGCCGGCATCAAGGGCACCGGCCTGGGCCTGGCGGTCACCAAGGCGATCGTCGACGGGCACGGCGGCGCGATCTCGGCGGGCCCGGGCGCCGACGGCGGCACCACGTTCGCGATCTGGCTGCCGAGCGGCCCGCCCGCGGACTGACCGCGCGGGGTCACGGCACCGCGGCCAGGGTGCAGCGCACCTGCTGGTTCAGCCGGATCCGGCCGTCGGCGCCGCGGGCCTGCTCGAGGTGCCGGCCGGCGGCGGCTCTGACCGTGTCGCGGGCGTCGTCCGGGATGGCGTCCCACATCGCCCGCTGCCCGTGTGACCGGCTGAACGCATACCACTCGTCCACGTCGGCGAAGGTCACCGCCAGGTCGGAGGACACCGTCCGTACGCCGGTGTATCCCGCGGCGCCGACCAGCTCCTCGACGCCGGCGTCGGTGCTGAACGGGCCGGCGGCGCCGGTCGTGCGGGCGTCGAGCATGCCGGCCGGGAGGTACGGCCGGAACGTCGCGTCGACCGCGTCCCACACCTGATCGCGGGGTCCGAACGTCGAGATCGCGAGACGGCCGCCCGGCGTGAGGAGTCCCCGCCAGGCGGTCAGCGCCGCCAGCGGATCCGGCAGGAAGAACACCACCAGGGAGGACACCACGAGGTCGTACCCGGCTGCCGGCAACGAGGGCGCCGAGGCGTCCATGAGCTGGATGTCGACGGTGGTCAGGCCGAGCGCGGCGATGTCGGCCCGGCACGCCTCGACCATTCCCGGTGACAGGTCGACGCCCGTGACGTGTCCGTCGGCGCCGACCGCCTCGGCCGCGGCGATCGTCGCGGCGCCCCGCCCGCACCCGGCGTCGAGGACCCGCTCGCCGCGCGCGGGCGCCGCGAGAGCCACCAACCGCTGGGCGATCGGCGTGAACCAGGGGACGCCCACGGTGTCGTAGACGTCCGCGACCCGGTCGAACACCGCTGCCACTCGCGCGCTTCTCGCTGCCTGCTCCGCCGGGTCCACACCGGTGAGTCTGGTGCGCCGGGCGGGCCGGCGGCAACAGCCGGACCGGCAGGTCAGCCCGCCGATCATCGGTCGCACCGCGGCTGGACGGGGGTGGGCACAATCGCGGCATGGCGAAACCCGATGTGCTGTCGCGAGTGGACGCCGACCTCGGCCGTGGCGACACCCGGCTGGCCGCGCGGCGACTGGCCGGCCTGCACGGAGACCATCCCGGCCACCCCGCCGGCCGTCGAACGGGTCCGGCCGGCACCCGTCGCTCCCGCGTCGGATGCCGGCTGGCCGGTCGTCGAGATGCTCAGCGTGTTCATGCTGTTCGGCACCGTGGCCGCGTTCGCCGGCACACTCCTCTACGAGATCGTGCTCTCGATCTATCACGCCTTCAGCCGGTGACCCGCACCGACGGAAACGGCGGCGTCAGTACCTGAACGCGGCCACGATGGTGGTCAGCTCGTTCGACATCCGGGACAGTTCGGCGGTGGCGTGCCGGGTGACGGCGACGCCCTCGCTGGTGGCGTGAGCCGCGTCGGCCACGCCGGTGATGGTGCGCGAGATCTGGCTGGTGCCGCCGGCCGCCTCGCTGACGCTGCGGTTCATCTCGGCGGTGGTCGCGGTCTGCTCCTCGACCGCCGAGGCGATGGTGGTCTGGAAGTCACTGATCCGCGTGATCACCTCGGTGATCATCTCGATGGCGGAGACCGCGCCGCCGGTGTCGGCCTGGATCGCCTCGACCCGCTGGGAGATCTCCTCGGTGGCCTTCGCGGTCTCCTGGGCCAGGTCCTTGACCTCGGCGGCGACCACGGCGAAGCCCTTGCCCGCGTCGCCGGCCCGGGCCGCCTCGATGGTGGCGTTCAGGGCGAGCAGGTTGGTCTGCGCGGCGATCGCCGTGATCACCTTGATCACGTTGCCGATCTCGGCCGACGACGCGCCGAGCTGGTTGACCGTGATCGAGGTGGCGGTGGCCGCGGCGACCGCCTCCTGCGCGACCCGGGCCGCCTCGGCCGCGTTCTGCGAGATCTCCCGGATCGCGGCGGCCATCTCCTCGCCGCCGGCCGACACGGTGTCGACGCTGGCCGACACCTCGTGGGCCGCGTCGGCGACCGTCTGCGCCTGGTGCGACGTCTGCTCGGCCGAGCCGGCGATCTTCTCGGCGTTCTCCGAGATCTCCTCGGTGGCCTGTGCCAGCGAGACCGCGGAACTGTTGATGGTGGCGACGGTCTGGCGCAGCCGGCCGACGGCCATGTCGAGTTCACGGCCCATCCGGCCGGGCTCGTCGAGCGTGGTCAGCCCGGCGGTGTGGGTCAGGTCGCCCTCGGCGAGCGCCTTGCAGACCTCCTCGACCCGGGCCAGCGACCGCACGATGCCCCGGGACACCCACAGCGCGGCGACCGCGGCGGCGAGCAGGCCGCCGATCAGCAGCGCGATGGCCAGTGTCCGGTCGTGCTCATAGGCGGTCCGCGCGGCAGCGGCGTCCGCGGCCGCGTCCTTGGCCTCCGCGTCGATCAGCGCCGCGATGTTCGTGGTGACCTTGTCCATGATCGGCACGACGTCGCCGGCGCGGATCTTGTCGTAGGCGGCGTTGTCGTGCGCCAGCCCGGCCGGGATCAGTTTCGTCCGGACCACCCCGGTGTACTGCGCCCACAGCGCCTCGAGCTCGTCGACCACGGCGCCCTGCCCGGCCGAGCTGGCCGTGCGGTAGGCCTCCAGTGCGGTCGTGAACGCCGTGGCCTGCTCGTCGAACGCGGTGCTCAGCTTGGCGGCGGCGGCGGTGTCGAGCGACAGCGCCAGGTTCGCGGCGTCCAGCCGGGCGGTGGTGACGGCATTGCGGACGTCGCCGATGCCGGCCACGGCCCGCACGTTGCTGCTGTACAGCTTGTCGGCGGTCGCACTCGTCTCGGCCAGCGCCGACAGGCCGGTGACCCCGATCGACAGGGCGATCACCCCGGCCAGGCCGACCGTACTGAGGATCTTGACGCCGGTGGGCAGGTCGCCGAAACCGCGCCGCGAGGGGCGTGCGCCGTCGTAGCTGTCGATGGTCATGTTCGGGCCTCTTGGGGGTCGGGAGAATCCGGGTGCCGCACGGATCGACCTATCGGCACCCGTGGCCGCCACTTGATGACCGGCACGGGATCGGCACAATGTGTTTACAGCTGTAAGTTCACGGCGTATGTTTACGGCTGTAAGTTCAAGTGGATGACGGAGGGACTGCCATGCGGATCGCGACGGAAGTGGTCATGCCGGGGCGGGTGGAGCCGGCCGGATTCCAGCTGCGGGAGCGGGCCCTGCCCGCTCCCGCCCGAGGCGAGGTGCTGGTGACCGTGGAAGCCACCGGGATCTCCTTCGCCGAGCACGCCATGCGGCTGGGGCGCTACCCCGGCCAGCCCAGGTTCCCGTTCGTGCCCGGTTACGACCTGGTCGGCACGGTGACCGCGGCCGGCGAGGGTGTGGACGCGGCGCTGGTCGGCCGGCGGATCGCGGCCCTGACCAAGACGGGTGGCTGGGCAACCCAGGTGCTGCTGAAGGCCGCCCACGTGGTGCCGGTCCCGGAGGGCCTGGACCCCGCGGAGGTGGAGGCCCTGGTCGTCAACGGCCTGACCGCCTATCAGATGCTGCACCGCCGGGCGCGGGTGCGCGCCGGCCAGACGATCCTGATCCACGGGGTCAACGGGGGAGTGGGCACCACCTTGACCCAGCTCGCCCGGCACGCCGGCGTCCGGGTCATCGGCACCTCCTCGCCTCGCCATCACGCGGCCCTGCGCGAGCTCGGCGTGCTGCCGGTCGACTACCGCGATCCCGCGTTGGCCACCCTGGTGCGCGAACTCGCCCCGGCCGGGGTGGACGCCGTCTTCGATCACATCGGCGGGGAGAGCATCACCCGGTCCTGGTCACTGCTGGCCGAGGGCGGGACGCTCGTCAGCTACGCCATGCTGAAGGACTCCGGTCCGATGATTCCGGCATTCGTCGCCCTGCTCGGCCGGCTGGCCTGGCTCGACGCCCTGCCCAACGGCCGGCACGCCGGGTTCTTCGACGTCTGGGGCGGCAAGCTGCTGCGGCCGCGACGGTTCCGCCGGCGGCTGCGGCAGGACCTGTCCACCGTGTTCTCCCTGCTGGCCGACGGGACCCTGCGCCCGCAGATCGCCGCCCGGATGCCGCTCACCCGGATCCGCGAGGCGGTCGAACTGGCCGAGTCGCACACGATCGTCGGCAAGGTCGTGCTGGTCCCCGGTCCGCGGTGACCGCGACGGCGAGGCCGGCGACCGTAAGGTGTCGGCTGTGAGTACGACTGCCGGCCCGGCCGCCACCGGACCCCGTGAACGCAACCGCCGCGGCCATGGCGGGCGGCTGCGCACCGACATCGTCGCCGCCGCCGCCGAACTGCTCGACGAAGCCGGCAACGAGCAGGCCGTCACCCTGCGCGCGGTGGCCCGGCGGATCGGGATCGCCGCCCCCTCGATCTACGCACACTTCCCCGACCGGCAGACGATCCTGCTCGCCGTGGTCCAGGACGCTTTCACCGAACTGACCGACACGCTGCGCGCCGCCATCGGTGCGGACGAAGCGGTGACCCGGCTGCGAGCGGCCTGTGCGGCATATCTGGACTTCGCCGCCACCCGTCCGCAGCGTTACCGCGTGATGTTCGGTGGACTGTGGAACGCCGGTGACGCCGTCGACGGCGCGACGGTCTCCGCGACCGAGGCCACCGCGTTGGGCCAGGACGCCCTCGCCGTGCTGGTCACCGCGCTGGACGGCTGCGTGGCGGCCGGCCACTCGACGAGCACCGACACCACCGCCGACACGATCGCCCTCTGGCTGGGCCTGCACGGCCTGGCGCACCAGCGGACCGTCGCCCCGGGTTTCCCGTTCCCCGCCGACATCGCCGACCGCATGATCAGCTCGCTGGCCCGCCTCACCGGTTAGAAAGTGATCGGTCAGGTGCATCCGCCGACGGGTGGACGAGCGAAGTACGAGGTGATGGCACCACCGAGCCACCACCCTTCGCACTTCGAGAGGACCCATGAGGATGAACCTCACCCGACTCGGCAAGCGGGCCACGGTCGTGGCGACCGCTGCGATCGTCGCCTCCGCGCTCGTGGCCGCGCCGGCCTCCGCGCACGGCAAGCCGCTCAAGACCAAGTCCCTGGCGGCCGTGCTGACCGCGGGCAAGGTCGGCTTCGACCGCAACGGCCATGACTACGACATCCTGACCGCTGCGGTGCAGGCGGTACTCAAGGCCAAGCCGGCCAGCCCGGTCGGTGTGCTCGCCGACGGCACCAAGCCGCTGACCGCGTTCCTGCCCAACGACCTCGCGTTCGAGCGGCTGGTCGCGGACATCAAGCACACCAAGCGCCTGCCGAGTGAGAAGAAGGCGTTCACCGCCGTGGCCGGGCTCGGTATCGACACCGTCGAGGCGGTCCTGCTCTACCACGTCGTCCCCGGCGCCCGGATCACCGGCAAGGCGGCCCTCAAGGCCGACGGCGTCCGTCTGACGACCGCCGCGGGCGGCAAGATCAAGGTTGATGTGTACGGCCACGGCCGGCACAAGCGGATCATGTTGATCGACGCCGACCGCAGTGACCGCAACCCGCGGGTGAACAAGGTCGACATCAACAAGGGCAATCGGCAGATCGCGCACGGCATCGACCGGGTGCTGCGCCCCATCGACCTGCCCTGATCCTCGCCCGGTGAGCTGTGGCCCGGTCCGCCCCTACCGGGGTGGGCCGGGCCACGGCCGTACCCGGGGTCCCGGTGCTCGGTCAGGTGGAGCCGCGGACCACCAGCGTGGTGGCCAGGGTGATCGGCTCCGGTGGCGTGGCCGGGTCCAGCAGCATGGCCACCATCGCCTCCGCGGCCGCCGTACCGATGCCGGTCTTGTCCTGGGCGATCGTGGTGAGCCCGGGCGGCACCAGCGCCGCCACCTCGATGTCGTCGAAGCCGACCAGGGCGATGTCGCCGGGGACGCGCAGCCCGGCCTCGTGGATCGCCCGCAGCGCGCCGAGCGCCATCTCGTCACCGGCGGCGAACACCGCGGTCGGCCGGGGCTCGCGGGCGAGCAGCTGGTTCATCGCGGTGTACCCGCTGTCGAGGTACCAGTCGCCGCCGGCGATGGCGGTCTCGGCGAGCGGCAGGTTCGCCGCGGTGAGCCCGGCCCGGAATCCGGCCAGTCGCTGGGCGGCCGGCCAGGCCGGCAGCGGGCCGGTGATGGTGGCGATACGCCGGTGACCGCGTGCGATCAGGTGGTCGGCGGCCAGGCGCCCGCCGCCGGCGTTGTCCGACGTGATGTAGGTGCAGGTCGGCCCGGTGAAGCGCAGGTCGAGGGCGACGCAGGGCACCGGGGCGTCGACCAGGGCGAGCACCGCCGGGTCGCGGCTGCCGTTGTCGATGACCACCACGCCGTCGACGTTGTGGCGCTGCACCGCCCGCACGAAGCGCTCGTCGCCGGGCAGGCCGGGGGACTGGTCGGGGGCGAGCATCAGCAGGTGCAGCCCCTGTGCGCTCAGCGCGCTCTTGAGCGCGACCAGGATGTCCTGCAGGAACGGGTGCCGCCAGCCGGGGCGGCGGTGGTCGGTGTCCCAGACCAGGCCGACCATGTTGGACTTCTTGGTCGCCAGGGTGCGGGCCGACTCGTTCGGCAGGTAGCCGATCTCGGCGGCCATGGCGAGAACGTGCTGCCGGGTGTGCTGGCTGACCACCTCCGGTGTGTTGAAGACCCGGGACACGGTGGCGACGGAGACGCCGCACCGGCGTGCCAATTCCCTGATGCTGGACACTCGAACGTCCTTATGTAACCGGTTTCATCACCGTAACAGCCGTGTGTCGCCGCGGTCAACGCCGTGGATCCCGTTACGTTTCCGTGACTTGACACGCCGGGGATCGATGACGGCAAACTCTTGGCTCAAGGAGCGCATCCGCTCCGCACGACATCTTCCGGCCGCACCCCTGCCGGGGCTCTCGCGTACTTCAGCTCATCTCGTGCTTCGCCCCTGTTCATCGTGTAACCGGTTTCATGAAACCGGTTACACCGATTGAAAGGACCCATTGACATGCGCTTGTCCCGATTGGCGCGCCTCGCTGCGGCCGCCACCGCCGCCACCCTGGTGCTGACCGCCTGCGGCTCCGGAGGCGACTCCGGCAGCGCCGGCGGCAAGGTCACCCTGAACGTCAGCCTGTTCGGCAACTTCGGCTACCAGGAGCTCTACCAGCAGTACCAGCAGGACCACCCGAACATCACGATCAAAGAGCAGACCGCCGACTACAACGCGCACCACCGTGACCTGGCCACCCACCTGGCCACCAACGCCGGCGCCGCGGACATCGAAGCGGTCGACACCGGGTTCATCGCCCAGATGCGCGAGGTCGGCAACCAGTTCACCGACCTGGGCCAGGACCGTGCGTCGCAGTACCTGCCCTGGAAATGGCAGGCGTCGCTGACCAAGGACGGCAAGCAGATCGGGTACGGCACCGACGTCGGCGGCCTGGCCATCTGCTACCGCCGGGACCTGTTCCAGCAGGCCGGCCTGCCCGCCGACCGCGACCAGGTCTCCGCCGCGTGGGCCGGCGGCTGGGACAAGTACATCGAGCTCGGCAAGCAGTTCGCCGCGAAGGCGCCGAAGGGCACCGCGTTCTTCGACGGCGGCGGCGCGCTCTACAACGCCGTGATCGGCCAGGCGCCGGTGGGCTTCTACAACCAGGACAACACCATCGTGGTCGACACCAACCCCGAGGTGCGCAAGGCCTGGGACCAGGTGGTGGCGGCGATCCAGGCCGGCCTGTCGGCCAAGCTGATCGAGAGCTCGCCGGAGTGGAACAACGGCTTCGCCAAGGGCCAGTTCGCCACGATCGCCTGCCCCGCCTGGATGATGGCGAAGATCAAGGACCAGGCCAAGGCGTTCGCCGGCAAGTGGGACGTCGCGGCGGTGCCCGGTGGTGGCGGCAACTGGGGCGGCTCGTACCTGACCATCCCGAAGCAGGGCAAGCACGTCGCGGAGGCCAAGGAGCTCGCCGCCTGGCTCACCGCCCCGGAACAGCAGGCCCGGGTCTTCACCTCGGCGGGTCTGCTGCCCTCGATCCCGGCGCTCTACGACAAGCCGGAGATCGCCGCGCTCAAGGACCCGTTCTTCCACGACGCGCCGGTCGGCAAGATCTTCACGACCGCCGCCAAGGAGCTCGAGCCGCAGTACCAGGGCCCGCGTGCCGGTGACATCCAGACCACCGTCCGCGACGGCCTCAGCCGGGTCGAGCAGGGCAAGCAGAACTCCGAGGAGTCCTGGCAGCAGACGGTCAGCGACGTCAAACGTCTCGCCCGGTAGCCCACCCCTCCGGCCGGCGGTCAGCGGACCGCCGGCCGCCCCGGCGACGAAGGATCGACGATGGCCATCACCGCGCTGAGCTCCCGGCGAGCCGCCCTGAACAAGCTGGACACGAAGGGCTCGCCGTACCTCTACATCACGCCGTTCTTCCTGCTGTTCGGCGTGTTCGGGTTGTTCCCGCTGCTCTACACCGGGTACGTGTCGTTCAACGACTGGAACCTGCTCGACGGCGGCGCACACCAGTGGGTCGGGCTGGCGAACTACCGCGAGATGCTGCACGACCCGTACTTCTGGAACGCCCTGGGCAACACGCTGAGCATCTGGGTGCTGTCCACCGTGCCGCAGCTGCTCGCCGCACTGTGGATCGCGCACCTGCTCAACCACCGGCTGCGCGCCCGCACCAGCCTGCGGATGGGCGTGCTGCTGCCCAACATCACGTCCATCGTGGCCGTGACGATCGTCTTCACCCAGCTGTTCGGCCGGGACTTCGGCATGGTCAACTGGCTGCTCGGGCTGGCCGGCGTCGGCCCGATCGACTGGCAGGCCGACACCTGGAGCTCGCACCTGGCCATCTCGATCATCGTGGCCTGGCGCTGGACCGGGTACAACGCGCTGATCTACCTGGCCTCGATGCAGGCGATCCCGCACGACATGTACGAGGCCGCCGAGCTCGACGGCGCGTCGTCGGGGCAGCAGTTCTGGCGGATCACCGTCCCCCAGCTGCGTCCGACGATCATCTTCACCACGGTGATCTCGACGATCGGCGGCCTGCAGATCATGGCGGAGCCGCTGCTGTTCGCGGGCACCTCGACCCCCACCGGCGGATCCGACCGGCAGTTCCAGACCGCCGCCCTTTTCCTGTACGAGCAGGGGTTCCGCGAGTTCCGGTTCGGCTACGCCTCCGCGATCGCCTGGACCCTGTGCCTGATCATCGCGGTCTTCGCGATCGCCAACTTCCTGCTGACCCGGCGCATCGCCGACGAGGAGTGAGCCGCCGTGACCGCTCTCGCCCACCCGCCGTCCACCCGCGCCCCGGCACCGGGCCCGCCGCGACCGGCCCGCCGCCGCCGCGGTTTCGGCTACCCGCGCCGCGGCTCGGTCTGGACCTACGCCGCGCTGCTCGCCGTCGTGGCCGGCTCGGTCTTCCCGCTCTACTGGTCGTTCGTCGTGTCGTCGCAGACCAGCGAGGCCGTCGCGCAGGTGCCACCGGTCCTGATCCCCGGCGGTCACCTGTTCGACAACGTCGCCCGGGTCTTCGACTCCACCGACTTCGCCAGGGCCCTGATGAACTCGCTGATCGTCAGCGGGTCGATCACGGTCTCGGTGGTGTTCTTCTCCACCCTGGCCGGGTTCGCCTTCGCCAAACTGCGCTTCCGCGGCCGTAAACCGCTGCTGGTGCTGGCCATCGCCACGTCGATGGTGCCGCAGCAGCTCGGCATCATCCCGCTCTACCTGCTGATGTCGAAGATCGGCTGGACCGACCGGCTGGCCGCCGTGATCGTGCCAGGGCTGGTCACCGCGTTCGGCGTCTTCTTCATGACCCAGTACCTGGGCCGGGCGGTGCCCGACGAGCTGCTCGAGGCCGGCCGGATGGACGGCTGCGGCACGTTCGGCCTCTACTGGCACGTGGTGCTGCCGGCCGCCCGGCCCGCCGCGGCGGTCCTCGGCCTGTTCACCTTCATGCAGGCCTGGAACGACTTCTTCTGGCCGCTGGTCGTGCTGCAGAACAACGCCACGGTCCAGGTCGCGCTCTCCTCGCTGGCCAGCGGCTACACCACCGACTACACGCTCACCCTGACCGGAACACTGCTCGCCACCCTGCCGATCCTGGTGATCTTCATGGTCCTCGGCCGGCAGATCGTCGGCGGCATCATGCAAGGAGCCATCAAAGGATGACCACGCCGCAGGAGTTGCCGCAGATGCCGGCCGGATTCGTCTGGGGGACCGCCACGGCGGCGTACCAGATCGAGGGAGCGGCGGCCGAGGACGGTCGCGGCCCGTCGATCTGGGACACGTTCTGCCGCCGCCCGGGCGCCGTCGCCGGGGGCGCCTCCGGCGCGGTGGCCTGCGACAGCTACCACCGCTGGCGCGACGACGTGCAGCTGCTCGACGACCTGGGCGTGGACGCGTACCGGTTCTCGATCGCCTGGCCCCGCGTGCTGCCGACCGGCGCCGGCGCGGTGAACCGGGCCGGGCTCGACTACTACGACCGGCTCGTCGACGGGCTGTGCGAGCGGGGCATCCGGCCGTTCGTCACCCTGTACCACTGGGACCTGCCGCAAGCGCTCGAGGACGCCGGTGGCTGGCGGGCGCGCGACACCGCCGACCACTTCGCCGACTACGCCGCCGTGGTCGCCGGCCGCCTCGGTGACCGGGTCCAGGACTGGATCACCCTCAACGAGCCGTACTGCTCGTCGATCGTGGGATACGCCGAGGGCCGGCACGCGCCGGGCGCCATCGAGGGACACGGTGCGCTCGCGGCCGCGCACCACCTGCTGCTCGGGCACGGCCGGGCGGTCACGGCGCTGCGGGCCGCGTGCCCCGGCGCCCGGGTCGGCATCACGCTCAACCTGTCGCCGGCCGTACCGGTCAGTGACGCGCCGGTGGACCGGGCCGCCGCGGACCGGATGGATCTGCTGCTCAACCGGCAGTTCACCGACCCGGTGCTCGGCGGCGCGTACCCGGAGGGTTTCGAGCGGCTCTACGCCGGCGTCAGCGACCTGTCGTTCCGGCAGGCCGGGGATCTGCAGGTGATCGGCGCCCCGCTGGACTTCCTCGGCGTCAACTACTACTACCGGATCCACGCCGCCGACGCGCCGTACGACCAGCCCGACGCGGCCCTGCGCAGCGCCTGCGACATCGGTGTGCGCTCGGTGCCGCGCGCCGGCGTCCCGGTCACCGCCCTGGGCTGGCCGATCGAACCGCACGGGCTCTACGACACGCTGACCGGGCTGGCGAGCCGCTACCCCGATCTGCCGCCGGTCTACGTGACCGAGAACGGCATCGCCCAGCTGACCGACGACCAGGGACCGGACCCGGACCGGATCCGGTTCATCGCCGAGCACCTGGCCGCCGCCGCCCGGGCCGCCGCGGACGCCCCCGTCGACCTGCGCGGCTACTTCTACTGGTCGCTGATCGACAACTTCGAGTGGGCGCGCGGGTACGCGCCACGCTTCGGCCTGGTGCACGTCGACTACCCGACCGGGGACCGCACCCCGCGGGAGAGCTTCCACTGGCTGCGCAAGCAGCTGGTCAGCCGGTCACGGTGATGGTGACTTTCGCGGTGGGGTGCTGGGCGCTGACGCAGCGGTAGCGGCCCGGCTCGTCGAGGGCGAGGATCTGGGTCTCGCCGGCGTCGAGCCGGGTGTGGTCCTTGGCGCTGCCGGGCGTGCAGACCAGGGTCTGCGCGGCACCGGACCGGTTGACCACGGCGAAGTTCTCGGTGGCCGTGACGGTGGCCGTCGCCGGTCGGAACGCGCCGGCGTCGGTGATGGTCAGCGACGGCTCGGGGGCGCCGCAGCCGCTCTCCCCGGCGACGGTCAGGCGCAGCCGGGCGCCCCCGGTCCGTACCGTGAACGTCCCGGCCTCGGGGAACTGGATGACCTGGCGTTCCTCGAGGCCGATGACGCTGGTGACCATCCCGGCGTCCGGTGCGGTCCGCAGCGGGCGCGCCGTGCCGGTCTTGTTGGTGACGGCGAGGAACGCTCCGCGCTGGATGGTGAGCCCGGTGGGACTGAACGCGTACCCGGAGGGCTTCTCCACGATCGCGACCTTGGTGGCCCGGGTGCAGTCGGCGCTGCCGGCCGGCCCGGTCGCCGGCGCGGTGCGAGCCGGCCCGGTCGTCGTGCGCGGCTGACCGGCGGTGGGCACGGCCGGCGCACAGCCGGCCAGGGACATCACGACCGCGCCGCCGATCGCCCACAGATGTCTGCCTTCGCGCACCGGTTCTCCCTCCGTGGGCGGCGTGCCGCCCGTTCACCCACGGGTAACGGATCGTGGCGGCACCCGGATCAATCGGCGAACAGTGACGGGTCGAAGCCGGCCGCGGCGATGTTCTGGACGTACCGGGCCTCGCTGCCGTCCCGGTTGCCGGTCGGGTTCAGGCTCGACGCCATCACCCGCGCCAGGTCCGCCGTGGCGAACACCCCGGTCGTGTAGCCGGGCACCGCGCCGCTCCTGCCCCACACCGTGACCCCGTCCGGGAACGTCGTGGCCTGCAGCCCCGCGCTGAAACAGGCCCGCCCGGGATGCGGCCCGAGCCGGCAGGTGCCGCCACCGGGGTAGGGCACGTCCGGCAAGGTCAGCATCGGCGCGAGCTGCGCCCGGGGCAGCAGCCTGCCGCCCAGCAGCGCCGACAGGAACCGGGTCAGGTCGGCGGTGCTGGAGACGATCCCGCTCTCCGGCGCACCGGTGGTGACGTCCGCGACGCCTGCCCTGCCGGACCACCGCCCGGCCGAGCCGCTGATGGTGAGCTGCACGCCGGTCACCACCGGGTTCGGCAGCCCGGCGACGGCCCGTCCCAGCAGGGCGGGGTCCAGCTCAGGGAGCTGCGGTGCGGCGCCCTGAGCCCGGCCCGCGACGCCGATCGTGGTCACCAGGCCCAGCACCAGCGCGATCGCAGCGTGCATCGACCTTCTTCGCTTGTTCATCCGGCGAGCGTGCCCGTGAAGGTCCACTCAGGACATCAGGGGAAGCCACCACTCCGGCCCCGATCTCGACTCGGGGCGCCGCGGTGATGCCATAGTGGTTGCGCGTGGCATCACGGTGATGCCATAGTGGCGTCATGGAACTGCGCCCCTACATCGACGCCCTGCGTCACGAGCTCGCGCTCGCGGCCGCGGCCGGCGGCGAGGATGCCCGGGAGCTGGCCGAGCGGCTCACCGCGCCGCTCGAGTCCGCGACCCGGCTCGCGCTGCTGGACGCCCTGTCCGAGGCGGCCGCCGAGATCACCCGTGATCTCGCGCCGGGCTCGGTCGACCTGCGGCTGCGCAACCGCGAGCCCAGCTTCGTGGTGACGCCGGCCCCCGCCGACCTGTGGACCGATCACGCGGCCGTTCCGCCGCCGCCCGACCCGTCCCCGGCGGCCACGCCGGCGCCGGGCGAGGACGAGGCGACCGTCCGGATCAGTCTGCGCCTCCCGGAGCACCTGAAGAGCCGGGTCGAGCAGTCCGCCGCCCGCGCCGGCGTCTCGATCAACACCTGGCTGATCCGGGCCGCGGCCGCCGCGGCCGACGGTGAGACCGCCCGTCCCGCCGCACCGACCGTGACCCCGTCCGGTGGCGCGCAGCGCTACACCGGCTGGGTCCGCTGACTCCCCGAACAGAGCTGACCCCGAGCAGAGCGGAGTGCACCATGCCTTCCTTCGACACCCCCGGACCGATCGCGGTCTCCGTCCAGCTCATCGCCGGTGACCTGCGGGTGATCGCGAGTGACCGGCTGGACACCGTCGTGCAGGTCAACCCGGGTGACATCGCCACCGACCGGGACGTGCTGGCCGCCGAGCAGACCCGCGTCGAGTTCGTCTCCGGCACCCTGACCGTGCGCGGCGCCCGCCACCCCGGCCTCGGCATGTTCGGCAAGGTCGGCGTCGTCGACGTCGTCATCGAGGTGCCGGCCGGCTCCGACCTGGACGCCACGCTGGGCGCCGGCGCGATCCGCTGCACCGGGGTGCTGGGCGCCGCCAAGCTGCGCAGCGGCGCCGGTGACCTGCAGGTCGAGCAGGCCGCCGGTCTGACCGTGACGACCGGGATCGGGCTGGTCACCGCGGAGACCGTCACCGGCGACGCCACCCTGACCACCGGGTCCGGCAAGCTGCGGGTCGGCTCGGTCACCGGGACGGCCGTGCTCAAGAACGGCAACGGCGAGACCTGGGTCGGCCACGCCGGCAGCGAGCTGCGGATCAACTCGGCCAACGGCGACATCGAGGCCGGGCACGCCGACGCCTCGATGACCGCGAACACCGCCAACGGCGACATCAGCGTCCGCGAGCTGGTCCGCGGCTCGGCGACGCTGCGCACCGCGGCCGGCCGCATCGACATCGGCATCCGCAGCGGCACCGCGGCCCGCCTCGACGTGCACACCCAGTTCGGCAAGGTCCGCAACGAGATGACCGCCGCCGACGGCCCGGCCGCGACCGACGAGCAGGCCGAGGTGCGCGCCCGCACCATGTTCGGCGACATCCTGATCCGCCGCTCCTGATCCGCCGCTCCTGATCTGAACCACCGTCCCCGGCCGGGCGCTCGTGTCCCGGCCGGCGATGGCCCCTGCCCGCACCACGCCAGGAGGCACAGATGACCGCGATACTCACGACCCGGCCCGCCGTCTCGGTGGCCGGTCTGCGCAAGAGCTTCGGTACGAAGGTGGTGCTCGACGACATCGACCTGACCGTCACCGAGGGCACGGTGTTCGCGCTGCTCGGCCCGAACGGCGCCGGCAAGACGACAATGGTGCGGATCCTCGCCACTCTGCTCGCGGCGGACGGCGGCTCGATCCGCGTCGCCGGGCACGACCTGACGCGGGAGCCCGACGCGGTCCGCGCGGCGATCGGCCTGACCGGCCAGTTCGCGGCCGTCGACCGGCTGCTGACTGTACGGGAGAATTTGCGGTTGATGGCGGACCTGAACCGGCTGGGCCGTGCCGAAGGCCGCAGCCGGGTGGACGGGTTGATCGAGCGGTTCGACCTCGGTGAGTCGGCCGGCAAGCCGGTGTCGGTGCTCTCCGGCGGTCAGCAACGCCGGGTCGACCTGGCGATGACCCTGGTCGGCGACCCGCGGCTGATCTTCCTGGACGAGCCGACCACCGGCCTCGACCCGCGCAGCCGGCACGAGATGTGGCGGATCGTCCGCGAGCTGGTCGCCGAGGGCGTCACGGTCTTCCTCACCACGCAGTATCTCGACGAGGCGGACGAGCTGGCCGACCGGATCGCCGTGCTCGACCAGGGCCGGATCGTCGCCGAGGGCACCCCCGACGAGCTCAAACGCCGGATCCCCGGCGGGCACCTGCTGCTGCGCTTCGCCGACCCGGCCACCCTGCGCACCGCGGCCGCGGTCCTCGACGCCGCGCAGCGTGACGACGCCGCGCTGACCCTGCAGGTGCCCAGCGACGGCGGTGTCACCTCGCTGCGCGCCGTGCTGGCCGCGCTCGACGCCGTCCACGTCCAGCCGGAACACCTGGCGGTGCACACCCCGGACCTGGACGACGTGTTCTTCGCCTTCACCGGCGCGCCCGCGACCGCTTCCGATATCGCTTCCGAGGAGAACCGATGACGACCCTGGCGCACACCTTCACCGATTCCCGGACCATGTTCCGCCGGCAGTTGCTGCACCTGAAGCGGTATCCGTCGCTGACCGGGATGCTGATCGGCCTGCCGGTGATCTTCCTGCTGCTCTTCGTGTACGTCTTCGGCGGCACGCTCGGCGCCGGCCTCGGTGGCGGCCGCCAGGAGTACGTGAACTACCTGACTCCGGGCATCCTGCTGTTCACCGTGGCCGGTGCGGTGGCCGGCACCGCGATCTCGGTGGCGATGGACATGACCGAGGGCATCGTCGACCGGTTCCGCAGCATGGACATCGCCCGGGCCGCGCTGCTGACCGGCCACGTGCTCGGCAGCCTGGTGCAGATCTTCCTGGCCCTGGGGGTGGTGCTGGGCATCGCGTTGCTGATCGGGTTCCGACCGAACGCGACGCCGCTGGAGTGGCTCGCGGTGATCGGGGTGCTGGCGGCGACCGCGTTCGCGCTGACCTGGTTGGCGGTGGCGCTCGGGATGGCCGCGGACAGTGTGGAGACGGCCAGCAACACGCCGATGTTCCTGAGCCTGCTGCCGTTCCTGGGCAGCGGTTTCGTGCCGACCGAGTCGATGCCGTCGGGGTTGCGGGCGTTCGCCGACTACCAGCCGTTCACCCCGGTCATCGAAACCCTGCGCGGGCTGCTGCTGGGCACGGGGATCGGAAACAGCGCGGTCATCGCCCTGGCCTGGTGCGCGGCAATCTCGCTGCTGTCCTACGCGTGGGCCAAACGCAAGTACAACCAGCGCGCGTCCCGGTAGATCCCGTGCCGCCCCCGGCCGCGGTGTTTCACCGATGACCGGCCGGTCCGGTTCCGGGACCTGAGGAGGAACCAGGCGCTTGTGTACGACTTAGGTCGTACACAAGGAGCCCGCTCTGCGGTGGACGCCGCGGCGCGCCACGGTCCTTAGCGTCGATCTCGTCAGCGGGTGTCGACGTCGCAGGGAGCGGTTGTGTCAGCGGAAGAAGATCTCGGGCGGCCGTTGCTCGTGGCGGAGGATCTGGTGAAGTCGTTCGGGGTGACCCGGGCGTTGGACGGTGCGTCGCTGCGGGTGTTCCCCGGGGAGGTGCTGGCGCTGACCGGGCCGTCCGGGTCGGGAAAGTCGACGTTGCTGCACTGCCTGTCCGGGGTGATCGCGCCGGACTCCGGGCGGGTCGGGTACGCCGGTCACGACGTCGCCGCGATGTCCGATCGGCAACGCAGCGCGCTGCGGCGTAGCGCGTTCGGGTTCGTGTTCCAGTTCGGGCAGCTGGTGCCGGAGCTGACCTGCCTGGAGAACGTCGCGTTGCCGTTGCGGCTGGCCGGGGCGCGCCGTGCGACGGCGTCCGCGCGGGCCGCCGAGCTGCTCGACCGGCTCGAGGTGGCTGATGTCGCGGACAAGCGGCCCGGTCAGGCGTCCGGTGGGCAGGGGCAGCGGGTCGCGGTGGCTCGCGCGCTGATCACCGAGCCGCGGGTGATCTTCGCGGATGAGCCGACCGGGGCGCTCGACTCGCGCAACGGCGAACGGGTGATGCGGCTGCTGATCGCGGCGGCCAAGGAGCGCGGGGCCGCGGTCGTGCTGGTCACGCACGAGGCGCAGATCGCGTCGTTCGCCGACCGGGAAGCCGTGTTCCGCGACGGCAAGGTCGCCGGCTCGGCGATGGCCCGATGACCGCTATTGATCTCACCCGGGGCCGGTTCGCCTGGCTGAGCGACCTCGCCCTGGCGGTGCGCCTGAGTGTGGCCGGTGGGCGCTCCGGCTGGCTGCGGCTCACCATGATCGCGGCCGGGGTGGGGCTGGGCGTGGCGATGCTGCTGCTGGTGGCGGCCGTGCCCACGGCCGGCGCGGCCCGCGAGCAACGCCGCAACGACCGGGCGACCGGCGCTGCCGCCGAGCAGGCCGGGCCGGGCACGCTGCTGGTGCTGACCGTGGAGACCCGGTTCCGCGACGTGACCGTGCGCGGTCGGATGGTCCGCGCGGAGGGTACCCGAGCTCCGGTGCCGCCCGGCCTGTCCCGGGTGCCGGCCGCGGGAGAGCTGGTCGTTTCGCCGGCGTTGGCCGCGCTGCTCGACGGTCCCGGCGGTGACCTGCTGGCCGAGCGCTGGCCGGCCCGGGTGACCGGCACGATCGCGCCGACCGGGCTTTCCGGGCCGGACGAGGTCTACTTCTACCTGGGCTCGGGCACGCTGAGGCCGGACGGCGGGGCGACGCGGGTCACCTCGTTCGGCGGGGGAGCACCGTCGGCCGCGGATCCGACCATGGTCACCCTGGCGATCATCGGGCTGGTGATCGTGCTGCTGCCGGTGCTGATCTTCGTGATGACGGCGGTGCGGTTCGGCAGCGAGACCCGCGAGCGCCAGCTCGCCGCGATCCGGCTGGTCGGCGCGGACAGCCGGATGACCCATCGGATCGCGGCCGGGGACAGCCTGGTCGGGGCGGTGCTCGGGCTGGCCGTGGGCGCGCTGGGCTTCCTGGCGGCGCGCCCGTTCGTCGGGGGACTGCTGCCGGCGGACTTCACGCCGTACCCGAAAGATCTGGAACCGGGGTTGACGCTGGTCGCCTCGATCGTGATTTTGGTGCCGGTCGGCGCGGTGCTGGTGACCGTTTCTGCCCTGCGGCGGGTGATCATCGAGCCGCTCGGTGTGGTGCGGCGCGGGATCGTGCGGCGCCGGCGGCTCTGGTGGCGGCTGCTCCCGCCCGCCGCCGGGGTGGCGCTGCTGGCCGGCGGTCAGCTCGCGGCCGGGGTGCTGCTGTTGCTGGTCGGGGTGGTGTCGCTGTTGCCGTGGCTGGTGCAGGCGGTGGTGCGCCGGCTCGGTGGTGGCAGTGTGGCCTGGCAGCTGGGGGTGCGGCGGTTGCAGCTGGACAGTGACACCGCGGTGCGGGCGGTGTCCGGGATCGCGGTGTCGGTGGCCGGGGTGATCGCGATCCAGGGCCTGCTCGGCGCGTCGGTCGCGGCCACCAGCGAGGCCGAACCGCCGAAGGACCGGTTCCAGGCCGCGGTCTTCACCAACGGCGCCGACGGCACCGGCTGGCCCACCGAGCTGTCCGCGACGGCCGGCGTGCGCGAGGTCCGGCTGTCCGGTTACGGTCAGCTGGGTGACTATCTGGTACGGCTGGGTGACTGCGACGTGCTGCGCCAGTTCGCGCCGCTGCCGTCGTGTGCCGACGGGGACAGCTTCGTGGCGACCATGCCGGGCTGGGAGAGCGGGAGCCTGCCCGCCGGTGAGACCGTCCCGTTCACCGGCGACGACCGGCCGCTCGGCAGCTGGACCGTGCCGGCCGGCCGGCCCACCGTGCGGCTCTACACCAGCGCGGCGGGACCGATGGAATACCTGGCCACCCCCGGTGCCCTCGGCATCCGGCCGGACCTGCGCGGCACCACCACGGACGCGTTCCTGATCACGCTGGATCCCGGTGACCCGGACGCGATCGAACGACTGCGCACCACGATGACCCGGGTGGCTCCGGACGCGCCGCTGCAGGTCTACGGCGACGAGCACCTGACCCGGCAGTTCCAGGGCGCCCAGCAGGTGGCCCAGTCCTGTGCGGTCCTGCTGCTGCTGTTCATCGGCGCCAGCATGCTGGTCAACGTGGTCGAGCAGCTGCGCGAACGGCGGCGGCTGCTGGCCGTGCTGACCGCGTTCGGCGCGACCCGCCGGGTGCTGTCCGCGTCCGTTTTCTATCAGGTAGCCATTCCGGCCGCGATCGGGATCGCGCTGGCCGTGGTCACCGGCGGCGGCCTGTCGGCGACCCTGCTGTCGGCGACCGGCGCCCCGGTCGAGCTGGACTGGCCGGCGATCACCGGGATCACCGTCGCCGGCATCACCATGGTGCTGGCCGTCACCGCCGCGAGCCTGCCGCTGCTGGCCCGGCTCACCAAGGCACAGGAGTTGAGGAGCGAATGATCCGGTCTGCCGGTCGAGCCACTAGCGTCGCCGACATGTGGTCTCCCTCGCGCCGGGCGTTGCTGGTCGACCTGGTCGTCTCCGGTGCGGTGACCGGGCTGGCGGTCTGGTGGTGGCACCAGTTCCCGCTCGGCGGGTTCGTCTACGGCGTCCTGGCCGGGGTGGCACTGATGTGGCGGCGGCGCCGGCCGGTGCTGGTCCTCGCGCTGGTGGCGGCGCTGACCGCGGCGGCCGCACCGGTCACGGTGCACGGCTCGCAGCTGCACGAGGGCATGCTGCTGATCACGATCGCCGTGGCGATGCACGCGGCGGTCGCCCATACCGACCGGCTGCGCACCGGCGTGCTCACCGGGCTCGCCGCGGTGCTCCTCGGCACGGCGTTGATGGTGGGGCGGACCTGGCTCGAGTTCGGCGACGCCACGCTGGATCCGCAGGACGTGGCAGGGATGTTCGGGGTGGTGTTCAGCTACGGCGCGGTGGTGTGGGCGGCCGGGCTCGGCATCCGGGCCCTGCGCCAGCAGCGGCTGCTCGGCGAACAGGGGCGGGCGAGCGCGGAACGCGAGGGCCGGCACCTGGCCCGGATCGCGGTGGTCGAGGAACGCGCCCGGATCGCCCGGGAACTGCACGACATCGTGGCGCACTCGCTGTCGGTGATGGTGCTGCAGGCCAACGGCGCGGCGTACGTGTTCGACCGGGATCCCGAACGGGCCCGGGAAGCGCTGCGCGCGATCGGCTCGACCGGCAGCGAGGCCCTGGAGGAGATCAAACAGCTGGTGCGGATCCTGCGCAGTGACTCCGAGGAGCTCACCGACCGCAGCCCGGTCGGCCTCGGCCAGCTCGACGCGGTGGTGGAACGCGCGCGCGGGGCCGGTCTGCCGGTCGAGCTGGAGGTCGAGGGCACCCCGCCGGAGATGCCCGGGGGCGTGGTGCTGGCGGTGTACCGGATCGTGCAGGAGTCACTGACCAACACGATCAAGCACGCCGGGGCGGGGGCGCGTGCTGTCGTACACGTGCATTATCGGCCGGAGAGCGTCGAGGTCACGGTGACCGACAGCGGTGATCAGCCGGCGGCGGTGACGCCGGGCGGACATGGGGTGATCGGGATGCGGGAACGGGTGAACCTGTACAGCGGGACGTTCGCGGCGGGCCCGCAAGCCGGTGGCGGCTGGCAGGTGCGGGCGTTGATCCCGCTCGCGGACGTGGCGGTGGCGCGATGATCCGGGTGGTGCTCGTCGACGATCAGCACCTGGTGCGGGCCGGGTTCCGGATGGTCCTCGACTACCAGGACGACATGACCGTGGTGGGGGAGGCCGGGGACGGGGCCGAGGCGCTGCGGCTGCTGCGGACCACCGCGGCCGACGTGGTGGTGATGGACCTGCGGATGCCGGTGCTCGACGGTGTCGCCGCGACCCGGCAGATCTGCGCGGCGGGGGCGCTGCCGCGGGTGCTGGTGCTGACGACGTTCGACACCGACGAGGAGGCGTTCGCGGCGCTGCAGGCGGGGGCGAGCGGGTTCCTGCTCAAGAGCGTGCCGCCGGAGGAGTTGCTGTCGGCGATCCGGGTGGTGGCCGGCGGGGAGGCGGTGGTGGCGCCGCGGGTCACCCGGCGGTTGCTGGACCGGTTCGCCGGGCGGCTGGTGGACCGGTCCGCGGATCCGGCCGCCGCGCACGGGCTCACCGAGCGGGAGAGCGAGGTGCTGTTGCTGCTGGCGCAGGGGATGTCGAATGCGGAGATCGGTGGGCGGCTGCACGTCGCCGAGGCCACGGTCAAAACCCACATCGGCCGGATCCTGCAGAAGCTGGGGCTGCGCGACCGGGTCCAGGCCGTGGTTTTCGCGTACGAATCCGGGTTGGTGAGCCCCAGCGGTGACACCTGATCGCCGTTCAGGTGGGGATGGTCGGCCGTTCGCGACCAGGCAGCACCGCCGCGCCCTCGAGCAGGTGGAGCTCGGGGGTCAGGCCGGGAGCAGGTCGGCGAGCAGGGTTTCGATGCGGGTCTTGATCTCGTCGCGGATCGGGCGGACCGCCTCGACGCCCTTGCCGGCCGGGTCGTCGAGTTTCCAGTCCTCGTAGCGTTTGCCGGGGAAGACCGGGCAGGCGTCGCCACAGCCCATCGTGATGATCACGTCGGAGGACTGTGCGGTCTCCCACTCCAGCTTCTGCGGGGTCTGGCCGGTGATGTCGATGCCGACCTCGCGCATCGCCTCCACGGCGGACGGGTTGATCTTGTCGCCGGGTGCCGACCCGGCGGAACCGACCTCGACCCGGTCACCGGCGAGGTGGCGCAGCCAGCCGGCGGCCATCTGGGACCGGCCGGCGTTGTGGACGCAGACGAACAGGACGGTGGGCTTGGTGTCGCTCATCAGCTGTGCTTCCTCGAGGGCCGGTGACGGGTGCGGTGGTCAGGGGGTCCGGTCGTCGGTGGGGTAGAGGGCCAGGAGCAGGCCGACACCGATCACCAGCCCGGCGAGCTGGGCGATCACGAAACCGGGGACCGAGGCCGGGGCGATGCCGGCGAACGTGTCGGTGAAGGCACGGCCGATCGTGACGGCCGGGTTCGCGAAGCTCGTCGACGAGGTGAACCAGTACGCGGCGCCGATGTACGCACCGACCGCGGCCGGGGCGACCGCGGCCCGCCCGGAACGGCCGAGCGCGAAGATCAGCAGGAGCAGCCCGGCGACCGCGACGATCTCGCCGAGCCACAGGTGCCCGGCGGCCCGGTCCTTGGTGGAGAACGTGACCGGGGCCAGGTCGAACATCAGGTTCGCCAGGACCGAGCCGGCGACGGCCCCGGAGGTCTGCGCTACGGCGTACCCACCAAGGTTTTTGATCGTCAGACCGGTGCCGGCGCGGCGGCCGAGGAACCAGTCGGCCGCCGACACCACCGGGTTGAAGTGCGCGCCGGAGATCGGACCGAAGGTGAGGATCAGCGCGCCGAGCACGAGCGCGGTCGCGACCGAGTTCTCGAGCAGTTGCAGGCCGATGTCGTGCGGGGAGAGCGTGGTGGCCATGATGCCGGAGCCGACGACGGCGGTGACCAGCAGTGCGGTGCCGAGGAACTCGGCGAGCAGCCGCCGCCGGAAGGCGATGGCGGGCCGAGGCTCGGTCGTCGCCGCGATCACGGCCGGGTTGACGTCAGTCATGGTCGGCTCCGGTGGTGAGGACGGGCGCGATCCGGTCGATCCGGTCGGCCAGGTCGGTGTAGGCGGCCTCGAACGCCGCGTCGGTGTCGACGCGTGCCGGGTCCGGCACCGACCAGTGCAGGCGGGGCCGGACGGCGCCGGTGAGGTCCTCGTGGGCGTTGTCGCAGACCGCGATGATCAGGTCGCCGTCGTGCACGACGTCCTCGACGTGGTGGGTGCCGGTCGGGTCCAGGGCGAGGCCGTGGTCGTGGGCGACCCGCACGGCGCGGGGGTGGACCCGCGGTGCCGGATGGGTGCCGGCCGAGGTGACGGTGCCGCCGATCCGGTCGCGCCAGAGCGCGGCGGCGAGCTGGGAACGGGCCGAGTTGTGGGTGCAGACGAACACCACCCGTTCCGCGCCGGCCAGCCCCGGGGCGGTCAGCGAGGACAGCATCCCGGGCACCAGGCGCAGGTAGGTGCGGCGGCGATCGCCTTCGGAACGGGTTCGTGCGAGCAGGCCGGCGTCCTGCAGCACCTTCACGTGGTGGGCGACCAGGTTGGTCGGGATGCCCAGGGCCACCGAGATCTCGCCGGGGGAGGCGTCGCCGAGGGTGAGCGCGTCGACGATGGCGAGGCGGGCGGGATCGCCGAGGGCGGCGTGGACCCGGGCCCGCGCGACCAGCGACAAAGCTTCAGCGTTCATTGACTCAATTATTACTGAGCCATATCCGGATTGGCAAACGAACGGCGGGTGAACAAGCCCGCCCGGCGTCAGGCGGTGCCGGCTTCGAGGGCGAGCAGGATGCTCAACTGCCGCATCAGGTCCGGCCGGGGCCGGTAGTAGACCCAGCTGCCGCGGCGTTCCGCGTCGACCAGGCCCGCCTCGCGCAGTGTCTTCAGGTGGTGCGAGATGGTCGGCCCGGACAGCTCGAACGCCGGGGTCAGGTCGCACACGCAGATCTCGCCGCCGGGCGCGGACGCGATCATCGACATCAGCTGCAGCCGGACCGGGTCGCCGAGCGCCTTGAACGCCGGGGCCAGCACCGCGGCGGTGGCCGCCGGGATCCGGCGCGTGGCCAGCGGCGGGCAGCACGGCACGTCCGTCGCGGGATCGGTGACCGCGAGCGACTCGCCTGATTTTGACACGTGTCTAGGTTGACATCTATCGAAACCGTGTGCAACTCTTCATTTCGAGAAGCATCTAATTCAAGAGATGTCGAATCCGAACCTGGCGAAGGAGTACGACGATGAGCACCGCGATCGTCCGGCCGATGCGGGCGGGTGACGCCGCCGCGGTGCTGGCGATCTACCAGGCCGGCCTCGACGGTGGCGACGCCAGCTTCGAGACCACCGCACCCACCTGGACGGTGTTCGACACGGCGAAACTGCCCGCCCACCGCCTCGTCGCGGCCGACGCGACCGGCACGGTGCGGGGCTGGGTCGCCGTCACCGCGGTGTCGGCCCGCCCGGTCTACGCCGGAGTGGTCGAACACTCGATCTACGTCGACCCGTCCGCCCGGGGACACGGTGTCGGCCGGGCCCTGTTGCAGGCGCTGATCGCCTCCACCGAGCGGGCCGGCATCTGGACGATCCAGTCCGGGATATTTCCGGAGAACACCGCCAGCCTCGCCCTGCACACCGCCTGCGGGTTCCGCACCGTCGGCGTGCGCGAACGCCTCGGCCGTCACGCCGCGTACGACCACCGGTGGCGTGACGTCGTGCTCATCGAACGCCGTAGCCCACACCTCTGACCCTTTCTCCCGCAAGGAGTCCCACTCATGACCAGCACCTTCCCCGACCTGCCCGTCGTGGTCATCGGCGCCGGACCGGTCGGCCTGGCCGCCGCCGCCCAGCTGGCCGAACGCCACCTGCCGTTCCTCGTCCTGGAGGCCGGTGACGGGCCGGCCGCCGCCGTCCGCGACTGGGGCCACGTGCGGCTGTTCTCCCCGTGGCGGTACAACATCGACCCGGCCGCCGCCCGGCTGCTCGAGCAGGCCGGTTGGATCCGCCCCGACGACACTGCACTGCCCACCGGCGCCCAGCTCGCCGCCGACTACCTGCAGCCCCTGGCCGACCTGCCCGACCTCAAACCGCACCTCCGCTACGCCGCGAAGGTCGCCGCGGTCACCCGCCTCGGCCTCGACCGCGTGCGCAGCCTCGGCCGGGAGAACACCCCGTTCCTGGTCCGGCTCGCCGACGGTGAGGACATCCTGGCCCGGGCCGTCATCGACGCCTCCGGCACCTGGAGCACCCCGAACGTGCTCGGCGCCGCCGGCATCCCCGCGCACGGCGAGACCGCCGCGACCGCGTTCGTCGAATCCGCCCTGCCGGACGTGCTCGGCCGGGACCGGGACCGGTTCGCCGGCCGGCACACCCTGGTCGTCGGCGCCGGACACTCCGCCGCCAACACCCTGCTCGCGCTGGCCGACCTCGCCGAGCAGGCGCCGGGCACGACGGTGACCTGGGCGATCCGGGCGGGCAGTCCGGCACGCACCTACGGCGGCGAGTCCGCCGACGCGCTGCCCGCCCGCGGCGCTCTCGGCTCCCGGCTGCGCGACCACGTCGAGAACGGCACCATCACCCTGCTCACCGGCTTCTCCGTGGACAGCCTCACCGCTGACGGCGACCAGATGCGGGTTTCCGGCGGCGAGCAGACCGTGAGCGTGGACCGGATCGTGGCCGCCACCGGGTTCCGGCCCGACCACACCATCACCGGCGAGCTGCGCCTGGACCTCGACCCGATCCTCGGGTCCACCCGCGCCCTCGCCCCGCTGATCGACCCGAACGAGCACTCCTGCGGCACCGTCCCGCCGCACGGCGTCGACGAACTCACCCACCCCGAGCCCGGCTACTACGCCATCGGCGTCAAAAGCTACGGCCGGGCGCCCACGTTCCTGCTCGCCACCGGCTACGAGCAGGCCCGCTCCGTGGTCGCCGCCCTGGCCGGCGACTGGGACGCCGCCCGCGACGTGCAACTCGACCTGCCCGAGACCGGGGTCTGCAACAGCAACCCCGTCGACGGTGCCCTGGTCACCTCGGGCGACGAACCCGCCGAGCAGCAGTCCGGCGCCTGCTGCTGACCACGGTGAACACCGTCAACGCGCCGGCCGCAGCCCGCGGCCGGCGGGTGTCCCACGGCTGGAGGATCGTCGCCGCCTTCGCGATCACCCAGACCATCGGGTACGGCACGCTCTACTACGCCTTCGCCGTGCTGTTGCATCCGATCGCCGCCGGCCTGCACACCTCGGCCGCGGTCGTCACCGGCGCGTTCACCACCGCGATCCTCACCCAGGCCGCGGCCGCCATACCCGTCGGACGCTGGCTCGACCGCCACGGCGGCCGCGCCCTGATGACCACCGGCACGATCCTCGGCGCCGGCATGCTGGTGGCCTGGTCCCAGGCCCGCACCGTCGGGCAGCTCTACCTGATCTTCGCGGGGCTCGGGGCCGCGATGGCGATGACCCTCTACGAAGCCGCCACCTCGGTCCTGGTCTCGTGGTTCGACGCCACCCGCCGCCCGGCGGCGATCCTCGGCATGATCGTCGTCGCCGGGTTCGCCAGCACCATCTTCATGCCGCTCACCGGCGGGCTCACCGAACGCTACGGCTGGCGCACCACCCTGCTGATCCTCGCCACCGTCTACGCGAGCGTCGCCGTCCCGCTGCACGTGCTCGTCGTGCGCCGCCCACCAGCAACCTCGCACTCGTCGCGGCGCCACGCCACCACGAACCGCCGGATCGTGATCCGGGCCGCGGTCCGCGACAGCCGGTTCTGGTGGCTGACCGTAGCCTTCGTCGCCCACGCCGCCGCGATGACCACCATGACCGTCCACCTCGTCGGCTATCTGGTCAGCCGTGGCCACCCCGCCACCTTCGCCGCGACCGTCGCCGGGCTGCTCGGCGTGCTGTCCGTCACCGGCCGGCTCCTGCTCACCGCCACCGGCCGCCGTCTGCGGTTGCACCGGGTCGTCGCCGCCATCTTCGCCCTGCAGGCCGCCGCCGCGCTCAGCCTGCCCGCACTCGCCGGGACCCGCCTCGGCGCGATCATCGCCGTCACCGGGTTCGGGCTCGGCTTCGGCATCTCCAGCCTCGCCACCCCGCAGCTGCTCGCCGACCGTTACGGCACCACCGCCTACGCCAGCATCGCCGGCACCCTCGCCGCCTTCGTCACCCTCGCCAAGGCCACGGCACCGCTGGCCGCCGCCGGACTGCTCGTCGCCCACGGCGGATACCGGACCGTCATGACCGCCGTCGGCGCCGCCTGCCTGACCGGCGCCGCCGGGATCCTCACCCGCGCCCGAACCACCCCACGGGCCACCTCCGACGTCCCGGCATAGATCGCCGCTGCCGCCCGCCGGGTGACGCCGCGCCGCTCAGGCCCGCTGCCAGGCCTGCTGGAGTTCGGCGAAGCTCTGGTGGAAGCCGGGGAAGGTCTTCCGTACGCAGTCGGGGTCGTCGAAGCGGATGCCCGGCGTGCGGATGCCCAGCACGCTCATGCTCATGGCGATGCGGTGGTCGGCGCGGGTCTGCACCAACGCCGCGTGAGGCACGCCGGGGATGATCTCGAGCCAGTCGGGCCCCGCGTGGATGATGATGCCGCATGCGCCGAGGGCGGTGGCCATCGCGTCGATGCGGTCGGACTCCTTGAACCGGACGTTGCCCACGTCGGTGATCCGGACCGGGCCGTCGGCGTACGGGGCGATGGCGGCCAGGGTCATCATCGTGTCGCTGATGTCGCGCATGACGACGTCGCCCGGACTGTGCAGCTGCGCGGGGCCGGTCACCGTGGTCCGGTCGTCGTCCACGGTGACCTGGCAGCCCATCGCGGTGAGGACCTCGGTGGCGAACCGGAGGTCGCCCTGCAGCGATCGGCGGCCGAGCCCGAGAACGGTCACGGTCCGGCCGGTGACCGCGGCGGCCGCGAAGAAGTACGACGCGGTGGACGCATCCGGCTCGACGACGTAGTTCCTCGCCCGGTACGTGCCCGGCTCGACGACGATCCGCGATCCGTCACGGGTGGCGACCGCACCGAACTCGCGCATCATGGCGAGCGTCAGCTCCACGTACGGCACGGAGACCTCGTCGAGGACCTCGATGGCCAGGCCGTTCTTGGTGGCGGGCGCCATCAGGCACAGGGCGCTCAGATACTGGCTGGACGTGCCGGCGTCCACCTGGACCGGTCCACCGGCCACACCGTCGGCGGCGATCCGCCACGGCAACCGGTCACCGGCGGCGGGCTCCACCCGTACGTCGAGGGCCCGGAGCGCGCGCAGCAGCGCCCCCATCGGCCGGGCCCGCATCTGCTCGCTGGCATCGATGCTGAACTCGCCGCTGCCCAGCGCCACCAGCGCCGGCAGGAAGCGTGCCGCGGTGCCGGCGTCATGGCACCAGGCGGTCGCGGTGCCGGCGGGCGGTCCGGAGGGGCTGCCCGTGATGCTCCAGACCTCCTCGTCCCGCTGAACGGCGAAGCCGAGCGCGGCCAGCGCACCGGCGAACGCCACGGTGCTCAGGCCGCGGTCGCGGGGATCCCGGCAGCCGGGATCCCCGCGACCGATCGGGTGAGTGCAGAGGACGTCAGCGCTGGTAGACGTCCGGCACGCCGTCCTGGTCGTCGGCGCTCTCCTTGAGATGGGCTGGTCAGTCATCGCCGGTGTCCAGGAACGTCGCGAGATCGCTCATCCGCTCGCGCCAGAACTGCTCGTAGGACGCGTAGAAGTCGCGGGCCGCTACTGGTCGCTGACCGGAAGGGACACCACGTCGATGTGAGTGATCGTCATACGCCCATGGCCAGTAGGAGATTTCCTACCGGTCAAGGGTGCAGCCGTCGTGTCCTTTGCAGGTGCGCAGCTTCTGCAAGGAGTCGTGCTACTGGGCGGTGCGGTCGGCGGGCAGTTCGGCGGCGGTGTTGGTGAGTTCGTCCGGGTCGGTGGACCGGTCGTAGTACTCCTTGGCGCCGTTGTCGTACTCGACATAGGTGAAGTCCGGACCGCGCAGTGCGGCGTAGGTCGGCGGGGTCCCGCTGGCCGGTGTCTGCTTATCCGGATCGTCGGCGGCGTAACCGGGGCCGTGGTGCTCGATCAGGCCGGTGGTGCGCCAGCCGATCGCCCGGCCGTCGTGCAGCAGCGTGACGAGACTGCGCCCGTCCACGGCGGGGCCGGGTGTGAGGCCGCTGAGTTCCTCGAAGGTGGGTCGCAGGTCGATGTTCTGCACCGCGGCGTCGATGGAGACTCCCCGGCGTACACCCGGCCCGGCCATCATCAGCGGCACGTGCACGTCGTGGTCGAAGGCGGTCTGCTTTCCCGCGGTCAGACGATGCTCGCCCAGGTGGAAGCCGTTGTCCGAACTGAAGACGACGACGGTACGGCCGGCCAGCCCGGCCTTCTCCAGGGTCTGTCGCAGGTTCCCGATCATCCGGTCGATCGACAGCACCGACTGTGCCCGCTTGCGATAGGCGGTGTCGATCGCGGTCATTTGCCCGTCGGTCAGTGGAGCCCGCCCGGCCAGCCAGGCTGGCGCGTCCGCGGGCAGTGTGTCGAAGGACGGCCCACGCGGCGCAGTCAGTCCGGGGAACGCCTGCTCGTCCTGCGGCGCCGGGGTGTACGGGCCGTGCGGCGCGAACGTGGCGACCTCGAGCAGGAACGGCTCACCCGCCGCGGCGGACGCGGTGATGAACGAGGACGCCTTGCCTTCGATGACAGTGGTCAGGTAGTCCTCGGGCCTCTTGCCGTAATGCTTGACCGTGCCGTTGTGCGGGAAGCGCCCGGTGAGGATCGACGACCGCGACGGGCAGCAGAGCGAGTCGGTCACCGTGTACTGCGAGAACGTCGTGCCGTCGGCGGCCAACGCCTGCACGTTCGGCATGAACTGCACCAGGTTCGCCGAGAGGTCGTCGGTGAGCACGAGGACGATGTTCGTCGGTCCGTCCTCGCCATCCACGCCGGTCTCCGGACCCGCACACGTGCCAGCGGTCGTGCCGAGCAGCAGCGTCACCGCGGCGAAGGCCAGACCGGCGCGCAACAGTCGATTCTTCATCGTCCGGACGCTATGAGCCGATCGATCGACGACGACCAGAGCGGTGTTCGAATTCGTCAAGATGCCCGGTCGGTCAGCGCCAGTGGCGGGCGTACTTCCTGCGGTACTTCTCGTCCGGTTCGGCGGCGATCAATGCGGTCGCCGTGGTGCGTACGGCCTCGTCCGAGGTGGCGTCGTGCAGCGTGCGCAGCGTCTCGACAAGGTCGCTGCGGACCAGGGTGCCGTTCTTCTCGGCGAAGCTGTCCTGGTAGCGCTGCGTGATGACGTCGAGCAGGACACGGCGCTGTACTCCGCCAGCCAGGCCGATCCGCCACAGCGAGCGCAGGCTGTGCCGGGCGGTCACGAACCTCGGGTCCTTGGTCACCGTGAGCAGCGCCTCGAGATCGTCGCCGAGGATGCGTCCGGAGGTGTCGTGCGCGGCCAGGTTGCACAGCAGCTGAGCAGCGATCGAGCGGACATGGTTGTCATGGTCGCCGAGATGCGCGACCACGTCGTCCCAGACCTCCCCGGCCCACGACACCGGCTGCTCGGACTCGGCCAGCAGCGCGCGGTAGGCCACACCTCGCCGTTCGGCGTCCTGCACCCACAGATCCCCGATCACGCCCCGAGCCTAATCCCGCGTGGTGCGCCTCGGCCGCATGCCGCGGGTGACCATGGGGCCGCTGTGGTGGCGCCGTACGCGTACGGTGTGTCCTGGTGTGCCGGGAAGCCTGGTCGGCGAGTGGAATGACGCCGACTGCCGGAGGTCCCGTGATGCTTGCCCGAATTCTGCTCGCTACCGGCGGGCTCGTCCTGCTCACCCTCGCCGCTGATCATCTCGTGCTCGGTTCGTCACGGCTGGCGATGCGGCTACGGATCTCGCCCGTCGTGGTGGGTGTGGTGGTCATCGGGCTGGGAACCTCGGCGCCGGAGTTCCTGGTGTCGGGTGTCGCCGCCGCCCGCGGCGACTCCGGGATCGCGGTGGGCAACCTCGTCGGTTCGAACGTTCTCAACCTGACGTTGATTCTCGGCCTGGCCGGCCTGGTGGGGTCGTTGGCGGTCACCTCGACGGTGGTCCGCCGCGAGGTTCCGCTGGCTGTCGCCGCCGTCGCGGTGTTCGCGTTCGCTGGTCCGGGCATGGCCGCGACGAGCGGCGGCTGGCCGGTGAGGTTGCTGAGTTCACCGAGGACCCGGCGCCCCTGCCCCTCCCACTGGTCGGCGCGCGGGTTCCGGGCTGGGCCGAACCGATTCGTGTCGTCCTCGCGCTGGGCGGGGTCCTGGCCGGCGCTCAACTTCTGGTGGCGAACGCCGCCGTGGTCGCCGCGGATTTCGGTGTTCCCCAGCTGATCGTCGGTTTCACCCTCGTGGCGGTGGGGACCTCGCTGCCGGAACTGGTCACCACGGTGGCCGCGCAGCGGCGCGGCGAGTCGGAGCTGGTGGTCGGGAATCTGTTCGGCAGCAACCTGTTCAACAGCCTGATCGGGGGATCCGTGGTGGGCCTGGCCTCCGGCGGCACCGCGATCAGGACCGCTGTGGTGCCACTGGTCGCGATGATCGTCACCAACGGGCTCGCCTGGGCGTTGCTACGCCGCGGCCTGAGGCTCGGCCGCGGCGAGAGCCTGGTGTTGCTGTGCGCCTACGTGCTGACGCTGCCGTTGCTGCTGTCCTCGTGATCCTGACCAGCGGTGCCGGCTGCTAGGTTGATCGCAGGTGTGCCGGGAAGTCTGGTCGGCGAGCGATGACGGCTGCCCGGATCCGAGAGGCACACCCGAGATGACCACGCTTTCCTGGATCACCGTCGTGGTGTTCGTCGCGGCGTACGTGCTGATCGCGACCGAGAAGATCAATCGGGTGGCGGTCGCGCTCGGCGGCGCATCGATCATGCTGGCGCTCGGT
>NZ_LLZH01000312.1:0-52303 GCF_001509495.1 Actinoplanes awajinensis subsp. mycoplanecinus
GCCGTTGATGCCACCCGCGGCGTTCCACTCGTCGACGGCCAGCCGGGCGCCCTTGAGCTCCCAGGCGCCCAGCGAGCTGAGCTGCCCGCTCTGCGCGTCGACTACAGCGATCTTGATGGGGCCGGTGCCGTCGCCGGTGGACTTCTCGTCGGCGCCGGGCGCGCTGCACCCGGCAGCGAGGACGACAACGGCAAGGGCAAGGACGGAAGGGCGTTTCATGGCGTCTCACCTCAATCAAACGAAGGACCTGCGAGCGGTCGGGAACGGCGGTGTGCTTCACATCTGCGAGAGGTCCGCGAGCTGGCGGAAGTCGGTGAACATCCGCTCCTCGTCCGGGCGGCGGCCGGTGAAGAGCTGGAACGATGCGGCCGCCTGGTGGACGACCATGCCGCCGCCGTCGGCGATCCGGCAGCCGCGTTCCTTGGCCGCCCGGATCAGCGGGGTCAGCAACGGCCGGTAGATGACGTCGGCGACCCACAGGCCCGGGTGCAGGTGACCGGGATCGATCGGGGTGCCGGGATGGCCTTCCATGCCGATCGGGGTGGCGTTGACCAGGCCGTCGGCGGTGGCGAGCCGGTCCGGCACCGCGTGCAGGGGTACCGGCTCGACCGTCGTACCGGGGTGGACGGCCATGGTCCGGGCCAGGCGGCCGGCCCGGTCCGGGTCGACGTCGGCGACGATCAGCCACCGGGTGCCCGCGGCGGCCAGGGCGGAGGCCACCGCCGCTCCGGCACCACCGGCGCCGAGCAGCACGACCCGTTCGGTGCTGACGCCGGGCAGGGCTCGGGCCAGGCCGGTGGCGAAGCCGTACCGATCGGTGTTGTGCCCGATGGTCCGGCCGGGCTCGAACAGCACCGTGTTCACGGCGCCGAGCTCGGCGGCCTCCGGGGCGAGGACGTCGAGGTGCTGGACGACGTCCTGCTTGGCCGGGTGGGTGATGTTGAGCCCCCGGAAGCCGAGGCGGCGGGCTGCGCTGAGCAGCTCACCGATGTCTCCGGCCCGGGAGTCCAGGTCGATGAGCTGGTAGAAGTAGCGCAGACCCTGCCGATCCGCCTCGCGCTCGTGCAGCGCCGGGCTCATCGAGGAGCCGATGCCGCTCCCGATCAGGCCCACCAGAAATCGATCGTCCCGGGCCACCAGCCAGCCTCCCGCACTTTGTACGAACCAGTACGTTAGTTATCGGCGCAGGAGGATCCGATGTCAAGAGAGAGACGCTTATGGATCACCGGCGCCGCGGAGGCGGCGCCGGTGATCGCCGGTCAGAGCCGGCGTTTCAGGGTTCGGCGTTTCAGGGTTCGGCGCTTCAGAGCCCGGCGACCCACTCGGCCGAGGTCACCACGTCGGCCTGCATCGGGAAGACCTTCTCGGTCAGCACCCGGTGCACCTCCGCATCGCTGTCCAGGCAGCCGTCGGCGAGCACGGTGAGCCCGAAGTCCAGGTCGGCGGCCTGCCGCAGGGTCGACAGCACCACGCCACTGGTCGCGATGCCGGTGAGCACCAGGTTGTCGAAACCGCCGGCCCGCAGCACCATCTCCAGGTCGCTGCCGGCGAACCCGCTGACCCGGCGCTTGACCACGACGATGTCGCCGGGCTCGGGCACGACGTCCGGGTGGACCTGCATCCCCTCCTCGGCGGCGGGGTGGGCGGGCGCGCCGGCGAGCCGGCCGAACATCCGGTTACGCGGGCTGATCTCCGGGCCACCGGGGCGGAACCCGACGCTCACGTAGATCACCGGGACGCCGGCGCCACGGGCGGCGTCGATCGTGGAGCGCAGGCGCGGGAGGTAGTCCGGGTCGGGGTAGCGGGCGACGACGGCGCGCTGCACGTCCATGACGAGAAGAGCACTTGCGGACATGGTGATGCCTCTCAGAAGACCGGTCCTTTCACAAGACCGGGAAGGTGACGACTCAGGCGGCCGGGAAGGTGACAACGACTTTGTCCGCCGCGCCGGGCGTGGCGGCCAACTCCAGGGCCCGCTGCACCTCCGTGAACGGCACCGGGTCGCTGACGATCAGCGCGTAGCGCTCCCAGTGCGCCACGAGATCCTCGGTGACCTCGAAGATCTCGGTCGGATAGCCCATCGCGAACGCGATGGTCAGCTCGCTGGTCAGCAGCGCGCCGAAGTCCACGCTGATCGGCTTCTTGTGCACGGCGACGACGCTGAGCCGCGCACCGTGCTTCGCCGTGGCCAGCACCGTCTCGATCACCGCCGGCACCCCGGCCGCGTCCAGGTACAGATCGGTGCCGGGCTTGCCGCCGCGGCTGAAGTGCCGGGGCGCCTCGCCGTGCAGCTCACGCAGCCGCTCGGCGACGTCCTCCTCGGCCGAGTTGATCACCGCGTCCGCGCCGACCCGCAGCGCCTTGGCCAGCCGGTTCGCGACCACGTCCACGACCACCACGTGCGTGATACCGCGCAGTTTGAGGACGATCGTCGCACCCAGCCCGATCGGGCCGGCGCCGAACACGACAGCGGTCTGCCCGGCCTGCGGTTCGAGCCGGTTCACCGCGTGCGAGGCGACCGCCATCGGTTCGTTGAGCGCGGCCACCTCGAACGGGATGTGCTTCGGCACGGTGACCAGGTGACGGCCCACCTCGGCGTCCCTGATCAGCACGAAGTCGGAGAGCCCGCCCTGCGCGCCGCCGCTGCCGATGATGCCGTCGGAGGAGGCCATCGGGTTGAGCACCACGTGGTCACCGACCGCGATCCCGGTCACCGCCGCGCCGACCTGCGCGACCTCGCCGGCCGGCTCGTGGCCGAGCGGGGTGGCGCCCTGCCGGGGTGGGATGCCGCCGACCGCGATGTAGAGGCCGTCGGAGCCGCAGATGCCGCAGGCGCGGATCCGGACCAGCACGTCGGCCGGGCCGACGGCGGGTTCCGGGACGTCCACCACGGCGGTCTGCCCCGGCGCGGTCACCATTACTGTTTTCATCGCTACCTCGCTTTCCGGGGGCATCGTAAGTCACGTGACTTACACTTTCCAGGGAGAGGACCAAGGAGAACGGATGAACCCCGCCGAACCCGCCCGGACCGCCCTGCTCGACGCGGCGGAACGGCTCTTCGCCCTGGCCGGCATCGCGCAGGTCTCCGACCGCCGGGTCGCCGACGAGGCCGGCAACACCAACCACTCCGCGGTGCGGTACTACTTCGGCGGCCGTGACGGGCTACTGCGCGCGCTGCTGCTGCGGCACACCACCGAGTTGGACGCGCCGCGCGCCGCGATGTTCGCGTACTCCGACTCGGTGCTCGGCGACATCCGCAGCCTGGTCATGCCGACCATGACCGTTCTCGATCAGCTGCCCCGGCCGTCCTGGCGCGCCCGGTTCCTCAGCCAGGCCCTGAACGACCCCGGCATCCGCGCGCTGGTGGCCGAGACCACCGACGCGGCATCGGCCACCATGCTGATCCGGCAGTCGCTCTGCGCCCGCCTCGAGCACCTGGACCGTGCCGTGGTGACCGCCCGGGCCAGCCTGATCACCCGGATCATGGTGACCGCCGCGGCCGAGGTGGAGACCCGCGCCGAGCGCGACGGGCAGGACCCGCGCTGGGCCTCGGTCGGCGACTTCCTCTGCGACGCCATCGCCGGCATGCTGCTCGCCCCGATCACCCGTCCCGGCGACCCGAACCCGCTCACCGCTGTCGCGACATGATCAGTATCTGACAACCACTCAGGAGGCGGCCTTGCTCGCGGATCTGCCCACGCCCTACGTCACCGTCGACGCCGACGTGCTCGATCGCAACCTGCGCGCGATGGCCGGTCACGCCGCCACGCTCGGGCTCACGCTGCGCCCGCACGCCAAGACGCACAAGTGCGTGCAGATCGCCCGCCGGCAGGTCGAGCTCGGCGCGGGTGGATTGACCGTGGCCACCGTGCGGGAGGCCGAGATCTTCGCCGACGCGGGACTGACCGACCTGTTCATCGCGTACCCCATCTGGCCATCGGCCCAGCTCACCGCGCGCCTGCGGGATCTCGCGAGCCGAGCGGACCTGAAGGTTGGCGTCGATTCCGCGACGAGCGCGGAAGCCCTGGCCCGCGCGGTCCCCGGGTTGCAGGTGCTGGTGGAGGTCGATAGCGGACATCATCGCAGCGGCGTGGCACCCGAGGCCGCTGCCGACCTCGCGGTCGCTGCCGACAAGACCGGTTTACTCGTACGCGGGGTCTTCACGTTCCCGGGTCACGCCTACGGCCCGGGTCGCCAGCAGCGCGCCGCCGACGACGAGGCGACCGCCCTGACCACCGCGGCCGCCGTGGTCCGCGCCGCCGGCCTGGACGCGGGCGTCCGCAGCGGCGGCTCCACCCCGACCGCCGCGCTGACCACCGCGGGCCCGCTCACCGAGCTACGCCCCGGCGTGTATGTCTTCGGCGACGCCCAGCAGGCCGAACTCGGCTCGTGCGGCTGGGATTCGGTGGCGCTGACCGTCACGTCCACAGTCGTCAGCCGAAATGGTCCGCGGATCATCCTGGACGCGGGCAGCAAGGTCCTCGGCGCCGACCAGCAGTCCTGGGCGACCGGTGCCGGCCGGCTGCTGGACCACTTGGACGCCCGGATCGTGGCTCTTTCGGAGCACCACGCCACGGTCATCTTCCCTGATGGCGCTCCCCTCCCGAAACTCGGCGACACCGTGCAGGTGGTCCCCAACCACGTCTGCGCCACCGTCAACCTCGCCGACGAACTGTTCGTGGTCTCCGCCGGCGAGCTGACGGACCGCTGGCCGGTAGCCGCCCGCGGCGCCAACACCTAGCTTGGACAACCACCACCTGGACATCCGTGATCGACGCGGCGGTGCCGCTCGCCGAAGCCGGGGTGCTCGCCGCGCTCACCCGCACCCTGCGCTGGTGTCCCACCTACCAGACCTGTGCCCGCATGAACTCCTGCTCGGCATGCGTGTGGGTGGTCGGTGCCGTTGAGCGCGAGGTGGCGCAGCGTAGCGAACTCCGCTTCGATTCCAGGTCAGCCCGGAGCCGCAAGGAGCCGGACGGGCTTGCCCAGCGGTCTCCAGGCTTTCCTCGGCCCCGGCCCCGGCCCCAGCCCCGGCCTCGGCCTCGGCTGCAGGTTGAGCGGTCTGAAACTTGTCGGCGCAGACGACCCTGCCGCCGACGGGCGGCTGGTCGTAGAGATCGAGAATCCGGCGCATCGATCAGGTAGTCACGCGGCTTTGACAGCGACCAGCAGGAGAACGCCGGCCCAGGAATCGGGGTATCACACCGGCCGATCACGCAGATCCTGTCACGGGCCAACGGCACCCCGGCACGCCCAGGCACCGAGCGACCGGTTCACCGAACGGCCGGGCGGCTGACGGCGGCCACGCTGGGGTTTCTAAAACGGCTGAGCGCCCCTCGAGGCACTCGTGGTGCTGGTCATGATTCCAGCGCTTGTGCCGGGGCACCGCCAAGCGCCGCGTCCGCAGTGGTGAGCCTGAGCCGGAACCGGGGCCGAAGTCCCGCGCCTCGGGATGATTCGTCCCGTTTGGGCGAGCATGTTGGCGGGCCCAATGCCTCTTGTTCGAGAGGCTCCGCATTTGTTGACTAATGGTGAATGCCTCGATTGCGTCAGGAGGTGGAACCCATGAACAAATCCAAGATCTTCAGTGGTCCGCCAGCAAACAAGGTCGCCGCTTCGACGCTTGCGATCGCCATTTCTACCCTGTTCTGGACCGTTGCCGCTCACACGTTCTGGAAGAGTTTGAGCGCGGAAGACCTGGCCACTTTCGTGACCGCGTCCACTGTTATCGTCACCGCGGTCGTCGGCTACCTGGTCCCGGAGTCGCAGGAGTTTGCCAAGCACACCGTCGCCCGCGCGGCGATTCCTCCCGCTCCTGCACCGAGCGAGGTGGCCCGCATAGAAGCGCGGCTTACCGACCTGGAACAGGGCACCCGGGCCCTGGGCGAAGATGTGACCCGGCTCGCGGTGCACGGCACCAAGGCGCCGCAGTAGCAATTGTGCACTCGGCCCCGGCGCCGCGATCGACCGGCGCCGGGCGCCGACCCGACCGGTAGGGAGACGTCGTTGAGCCCCATGCCTTCCGCGCTCCACCGAGAGCTGGCCTGGCTGCAACTGCGCGTGGCCGCCGAGATAACGCGTACAGGCCAGCCCGACGCCGGCCCGGCATGCATCGAGGAAGACCTGCGGCGACAGCTCCTGGCACAACTGACCGGCGAACTGGACGCTCCGCTGAGCCGGCAGGCGCTTCTGATCCGGGCCGACGACGTACATCGGACCAGCCTCGGTGTGCCCGCCGCCGACCCGGCGGACGGCCTCGGCCAGTTGGCCGCGACGTTCGCCCTCGACGAGCGGGAGCGCGATCTGCTCGTCGTCGCCGCCGCACCCGAACTCGACTCGCGATTCGGCTACCTCTACGGCGTCGTGCTCGGCGACCCCGCACGCCGGGCCGCCTCTCTCGAGCTCGCGCAGCGACTACTCGCCGCGGACGGCGACGAGGAATGGGAGCTGCGCGACCGCCTGGACCCGCACGCGCGCCTTCGACGCTCCGGGCTGGTGCGCGCCGACGGCGCCGGTCCTTTCCCGTTCCGCCCGCTGCGCATGCCGGAGAACATCGTCCACCAACTCGCCACCGGGCAGGCGGACCTCGACACCGCGCTCTCAGGCTGTGCCTGGTTGGATCCACCAGCAACGACCGACCTGGAAGCGCTCGATTCCGCAGCGGTCGACACCCTGCGCCGTGCGGCCGCGCTCTGGTCGGCCACCGAACCCGGCAAGCGGCCGGTGATACAGATCAACGCGCCCCGCGGTGCGGCCCTCGACGAGGCGCTGGCCGCGCTCAGCGACCTCACCGGCCGGCCACGCATCTCCCTCGACCTGGCATGCGCGATCAACGATCCGCTCCGGCCCGAGGAGATTGCAGCCGTCGTAAGCCGTGACGCTCGGGCGTGCCAGGCCATTCTCGTGTTGATCAGTGGCGAGCCGGGGCCGTCCGCAGAGGTCCCGGACGTCATGCTGAGCCGGCTCGCCGAGGCGCCGAGTGTGCCTACCGTACTTGTTCGCCGCGCCGGCCCCTCCCTGCCGCGGCCGCCGCTTGCCGTATGTATCGATCTTGAGCCTGCGACCACGGCCGTTCGGTTCCGGTTGTGGCGCTCGGCGCTGGATGCCGCCGCCATCCCGGCGGACGCCCGCACCGTTCGCGACCTCGCGGCCACCTTTGTGCTCGACCCCGCGCAGCTGGCCAACGCCGCTGAACGCGCGGCCGTCCAGCGCCGATTGCACCCGCAAGACCGCACCCTCACGACCCTGCGCGCCGCCGCCGCATCCGGGTCGGCGCACAACCTGGATACGGTGGGCCGGCGGATCACACCAGCCGCCGGCTGGCCCGACCTGGTGGTTCCTGCTCCGGTCCGGACGCAACTGCAGGAACTCGCGGCTGCGGCCCGGGGCAGGCGGCTGGTCCTCGACGAGTGGGGACTGAGTCGGCGGGTACGAGCCCGCGGCGTCACCGCGCTGTTCACCGGAGGCTCCGGCACGGGCAAGACGACGGCTGCCGAAGTGCTCGCCGCCGACCTCGGCATCGACCTGTATGTGATCGACCTCGCCACGGTGATCTCCAAATGGATCGGTGAGACCGAGAAGAACCTGCGGCGCGTGTTCAGCGCTGCCGATTCGGCGAATGCGGTGCTGCTCTTCGACGAAGCGGATGCGCTCTTCGGTCGCCGGTCGGAGATCAAGGACGCCCACGACCGGTACGCCAACACGGAAGTCGCCTACCTGCTTCAGCTCATGGACACCGTCGACGGAGTCACGATCCTGGCTACGAACCTCGCCACGAACCTGGATCCGGCGTTCCTGCGGCGCCTGCAGTTCGCCGTCGACTTCCCGCCGCCCGATGCACACCTGCGGAGAAAGCTGTGGCAGCTGGCGCTCCCGGCCACTGTGCCCGCTCGCGACCTCGACCTTGACTTCGCCGCACAACACTTCGAGCTCACCGGTGGAGACATTCGCAACGCCGCGTTGCACGCCGCATCACTGGCCGCAGCCGACGGCGCCGTGGTCACCATGCCGCTGTTGGTGAGATCGGTCGTACGGGAATACCAGAAACGGCACCGGGTGCCGCCGCCGGCCGACTTCGGCCCTTGGCAGGACGAGGTCGCGCGGCTGTCCACCGGCGATCCGGTGGGGGTCTGATCATGGCCGAGACCGTGTATCAAGAAACGGAAGAAGACCTTCGGCGGCACCAGGGGCCGACGCTGCTGCCGGTCGTGGCGGAGGCAGATGTTCCCGAACAGCCCGAGGAGTCCTCGGCGGCGCTGGTGCCGCCCGCATTTCAGGCGAGCCTGCCGTCATCGACCGGGGTGACGCCCCGTAAACCTGCTACGCCGTCCGAGGCTGCCGCGAAGCCCCGCTCCAATCCGGCACACGGGGTGATCCATGCGGCCGGCACACCCATCGACCGCCCTTGGGTGCCAACGGCGCTCCTCGGCGACATTCAGAATCGCAAGGTCGGGCCGGGAGTGTATGTGGTGCCTTATACGTGGCCGCAGGGATGGCAGGCTCAGCAGATCGTGGATGTCGGCACCGGCGGCGACTATCGAGCAGTGCGTTTCTACCGTCTCTACCCGGAGGACCTCGCATTCTGGCTTCAGCAAGCAAATGGGGACACCGGCCTGGCGAAGGAGTTGCAGGAGAAATGGGTTAGGCGCAACAAGGATATGCTCCACTACATCGTGGGCCTGCGCGTTCCGGCGGAGTTCGCCGAGGCCGAGTTGCAGCGGATCGACGACGAGATCTACCGAGCGAAGGCTGGGGCCTTCGGCACCGTGCTGGGCCTGGGGGCGGCGATAAGCTCGGTCGGCGCGATGGCCACTCGCGGCGCTGCCCGCCAGCCGGCGAACGCGGGCTCGCCGGCGCACACCGGCGCACCGCAGGAGAAGGCCGTCGCCGGCGCGGCGAGCCAGGAGACACCGGATCGGACGCGTTTCCTGTCGGATCTGGCCGCGAAGGTGTCCTCCTGGTTCCGGGGCTCGAAACCGCCGGCACCGAGCCACCCAGTAACTCCCGCGAAGGCGCCGTCCAGCAGCATCGGGAAGCTTTTCTACAAGCCGACGATACGTTCCGATCCAACGATGGCGGCGGGCCGCGGCGAAACCGACCCCCTTGGCAACGTCGTATATTCGAGCCAAGGCACGGCGACGGACGTGAACCTTGTAAAGAACCATGAAATTGTCCATTCGATCCTTTCTCCGAAACTCCGTTTCCTGCAGAATTTCCGCGCGGAGGTCAGATCAAGGCTGTACGGAATTCCAAATTTTGATCTCACGGCCGGGCAACCGAAGACGGGTTCGAGTCTGCTGCGATATCTGGAGGAGGCAATCGCCGAAAGCTACGCCCAGTTGCACGAATTTGGAATCCGCGGGCTCCCAGCAGGTATTCGTTTCCCCATCGAGAATGGTTATGTAGAGCTCTTGGATGTGGTGACGGAGGCCGCGATCGGGACCATCGTCTACGGCGGCGTGACGTACGGGGTCTACCTCCACGCGAGCGAGCCGGCCCAGCCAGGCCAGTCGATACGGCAAGAGCAGACGAGACCTTCCGCCGACACAAGCGCAGCGCGAGCTCCGTAGCGAGCCGCCCACCACGCCATACCTTTCACTGATCGCGAGAAACCTGTGATCAAGGACCTGGATACGACCATCGCGACGCTCCTGCACGGGCCGGCGGCCGGACCGGAACTGTCCCACGCGGCGATCACGTTCGAGCTGCCCGACCGCGCCTGGCTTCAGCGCCTTGCCGACGACCTGACTGTCAACTGCTATCTGCACGCGGTTGCCGAGAACCTGGATCTGCGCACGGCTGAACCACTGCTGCAGAGATCCGGCGACGGACAGCTGGCGACCTGGCGTGAGCCGCCGGCGCACCTCGACTGCACCTACGCGGTAACCGCGTGGAGCCGCGCCGAAGACGGCACGCTCGACGAGCATCGCCTCCTGAGCCAGGTCGTACGCGTCCTCTTACGTCATCGGGAATTTCCGCGAGACGCCTTGGCCGGCGCGCTCGTCCATCAGCCGCTGCACTCTCCCACCGGAAACCTGGGCCGCGACGGTGTGGCGACCCGGCCGGAGTTCTGGTCGGCGCTGGAGCAGCGGCCCCGGCCGGTCCTGGTGTACGTGGTGACGCTTGCCGTGTTCGTCAACGAGCCAGGTGAGCCCGTCCCCACCGTGGCCAGCCTGGATCACCTTTCCGTCGGCGGCGACGTTCGCTATCCGCCGGTTTCGGAACACTTCTCCGCTGAGGAGGTTGTCCCATGAGTCTGAACCTGGGTATCAACGTCATCGAGACCGACGGGCGTGCGGTGCCCAGCATCGAGCCTGCGCCTACCTCGGTGGCGGGTTTCATCGTCCGTACCCAGCGTGGCGTTCTGCGGGATCAGCCGGTCATGGTGACTAGCTGGCGGCAGTTCCAAGAACAATTCGGCGGCTACGTGCCCGGCGCGTATGGCGCCTACGCCGTGCGGGGCTTTTTCGACAACGGCGGCTCCACAGCGTGGATCACCCGCGTCACCAACGAGATCCCCGCCGCCGTCGCCGCGCACGTCGACTCGGCCAAAGGGCCGTGGGACCTCGGGGACAGCACGGAGGTGACCGTCAGCGCCGAGCAACTGCGCACCAGCGTCAAGGTGCTGTTCACCGGCACACCGGCAGTGCTCGACGGCGGTGCCGGTCCGTTCGACCTGCGGTCCCCGTCGGAGGGCCAGGACCAGACACTGGACTTGACAGTCAATGGACGCGACCTGACGTACCGATTCACTGCGGAGCATTTCGGGGACCTCGCCGCCGTCACCGTGGAGGCCGTGGCCGCCGCACTCAACCGCGATCTGCCCGGCATCCAGGCCTGGACCGATGCGCGTGGCCTGCACCTGCGCACCGACAGGCGCGGCAAGACGGCCGAGCTGGCGTCCGGCGGGACCGCGGCGGCCACGCTCGGCCTGTCCCCGGTCGCGAAAGCGAAGGACAACGTCGGCGACCTGGCACGAGTGGACGCCGCGGAAGCCGTCGAGGTGTTCTCGAGAGCGCTGGACCACACCGACTTGAGCGTCTTCGCCGACGATGGCCGCGTCGTGATCGCCCACCCCACGCCAGGCAGCACGCACACCCTTCAGGTGCAGGATGCGCAGCAACGGTTCGGCTTCGTCTCGCATGCCGGCTCCGACGGCACCGACGGCACCCAGGTGGCCAGGCCTTCCTGGCGGGCGTGGACGCTGGACGGGCAGACCGTGCTGACGGTCCGCGCAGGCTATCGCGGCGCCGCCGACCCGGGAAAATGGGGCTCCGCGCTGCGCGTCATCATCGGGCCGGCGAAGGCGGGCCCTGAGCTGCTCGATCTCGAGGTGCAGCGCCTGCGCCCCGGCATGCCGCCAAGCGACAGCGAGGCGTATGCGGCGGTCGAGACGTGGCCCGCGCTCAGCCCCGACCCCGCGGATCGGCGCTGGATCGAGCGCGTCCTCAACAATTCGTCGTCCGGTTCCCGCTTCATCACCGTGGCCTCGACCGCAGGCGTGACCGTACCCGTGCCGCCCGCTCCCGTCTCCCTCGACCTGGACCAAGGCGCGGACGACGCCTTCGCCACAGGCCGGACCGCCGCCGCGTACAAGAATGCGATGGACCGATTCGCCACGGTGCCGATCCAGCTTCTGTGCTGCCCCGAGTCCGATGACTCGCAGGTGATCGCGGCGGGCCTGGCGCACTGCGCGACGCAGGGGGACCGGATGTTCGTCGGGCACTCCGCGGCCGGTGACGACGCCACGGCGGCGCGTGCCTTCGCACAGGAGCAGCGGGCTGACAAGGTGTACGGCGCGCTCTACTTCCCGTGGATCATGGTGGCGGACCCGGGCAGCGGTGAGCCGATGCCAATTCCGCCGGACGGGCACGTGCTCGGGGTGTATGCGCGCACTGAGCGCGAGCGCGGCGTCTGGAAGGCCCCGGCCGGCAATGCCGCCCAGATCGTCGGAGCCCTGGGCGTCGCGGCCGAGCTAAGCGACGTCGACCATACGGATCTTGTGACCAACGCCAGCCTCAACGCCATCCGCTATCTGCCCGGCCTGGGCATCGTCATCGACAGCTCGCGCACGTTGAGCACGAACACCCTGTGGCGCTATGTCAGCGTGCGCCTGCTGTTCAACTTCGTGAAGTCCTCGTTGAGGACCGGTTTGCGCTGGACGGTGCAGGAGCCGATCACCGAAGCGCTCTGGCGCCGAGTGGAGCACAACACGGTCCGTCCGTTCCTCATGGGGCTGTGGCGCCGCGGCGCTTTCGGCCCCGGAACTCCGGAGCAGGTTTTCGACGTGAAGTGCGACGCCGAGAACAATCCCCCGGCCGACGTCCAGCAGGGCCGTCTGACGGTAGAGGTCTACTTCTATCCGTCTCGGCCCGCGGAGACCGTCGTGATCACCGTCGGCCAGCAGGAAGGTGGTGGCAGCGCCACCGAGAGCTGATTCGACACAAGGCGAGAAGGGAGATGGGCCATGCCGGACGTGGGATTCACCGAGGCCTATAGGACTCACGAGTTCGTCGTGGAGATCCAGGGGATCGAGAGCCCGGGCATCACCAAGGTGACCGGGTTGAGCGAGGGTGAGGTGGAAAGCATCGACCAACCCGACGGAGGCTCGAACATCACTCACAAGATCAACTCAGGGATCGTCAAGTTCTCCGACCTGACTCTCGAGCGGCACCTCGACGGCGGCGCCGGCGATCGCACGTTCCGGGCCTGGTGGGAACAGATGTTCAAGCTGGACGGCACCGGCGAGGGTTCTCGCGCACGCCGGGACGGGTCGGTCGTCGTGAAACGCGCGGGCGCGGAGGTACAGCGCTGGCAGTTCGAGGGCGCATGGGTCAAGTCGTCGAAGTTCAGCGACCTCGACGCCGGCGCGCCGGGCCTGCTCAAACAGACCATCGTGCTGGCCGTCGAACGCATGCACCGGGTATGACGACGGGGGGAGCAATGAGCACGATTCCCGCCCCGGCAGGTTCGCGGCCGCGGAGCTTCGCCGTCGATCTGCCGGTCGGCGTGCCGGCCGGTGACGCCCGCCGCCGTGACGCCGAGCTGCGCAAGATGTGCGGTTACGAAGAGGCGCTGCTCGGCGACGAGACGCTCGACGGCGTTCGGCTGGTGACCGAACTGCTGGCCGCCTGCACCTTGCGGCTCGGGGATGTGGAGCGGCCCGACCGTGCGATCATCGAGCGGCTGTTCGTGGCCGATCGGGACTATCTGCTGCTGGAGCTGCGGCGGATCAGCTACGGCGACGGGCTCTCGGCCGGCTACCCATGCCCGCGATGCGGCGTCGAGACAGTCGTCGAGGAAGACTTGGCGAGCCTGCCGGTCGACCGGCTGGCTCTCGACGCCCCGGTGCCGGCGCCGCGCGTCGAGCTCGAGGACGGATACCTGGACCGGCACGGCAACCGGCACACCACCGTCGTGCTGCGACTGCCGCGCGGCAGCGACGAGGCGTTCGTCTCCTTGGCGCTGCCCAACGGCCGCGCGCAGGCACAGGACGCGCTGATGCTGCGCTGCATCGAGACGTTCGGCTCGCTGTCTCGTGCCGACCTCGACGCGTTCGGCAGCAAGGTATTGCGTGAGCTGACAGTCGGGGACCGGGCCCGGCTGGTGGGCGCGCTGCGCGGTGGGCCCGGCGTGCGGTGGCAGCGGCAGGTTCCGTGCCTCGGGTGCGGGCAGACCGCGGCTCACACGCTCGACGTCTCGGATTTTTTTCCCAACGGCTAGGAGGCGACGCGTTGCTCCGGCGAGAGGTCTTCTACCTGGCCTACCACCTGCACTGGTCCTGGGCCGAGGCGATGGCGATGGAGGTGGGCGAACGCCGCGCGTACGTGCGGATGCTGGCCGCCCGCATCGATGAGGAGAACCGGGCGCTCGCGCACGGCTGGACTCATCAGGGGAGTCCATGATGGGCACAGCCGAGAGCACGGCTCGGCGCAGCGACTTCGCGGAGTTGTCGGTGTCGCTGCGGCTGCCTCGTCCGACCCCGCCGGCCGGTATCTTCTCACCGCTGGCCACGCTGGCCGGCCACGCCGCCCGTCCGCGTGTCTTCACCCTCGGCCTGAGCTTCGCCTGGCGCACACCGCAGCACGGCTGGTCCCCCTCCGGAGCGCGGCCACCGCGCGCCGCGGCCACCGAGGACGGCGGCCGCGATCGCGGCCACCAGCGTCGGCTTGCTGCCGCGGGAGGTCCCGAGCCCTCCGAGCCGCCGGGCTGGACGGCGCCGGCCGCTGACGGCAGGACGCCAACGGCGCCACCGGACGGAATCGGCCGCGAAAGGACGCCGCCGGCAACCCGCGCGCTCGGCGGCGATCGCCCCGCCACAGCGTCATGGAGCACGGCAGCCCACGTCGGGATGTCGGCGGCCAGGACATCTCAGGACGACACCACGGCAGCGACCGTCGCGGGGCGCGACCGGTCCGACGCCGCCACCGGAGACCGGCCGACCGCCCTCGGGCTTGAGCGGCCGGCCGCGGTCGAGCCATCGTTGGATACCGGCCTTCCGTTGAGGATCGTGCCGGTTCGGGACGGCCGCGGCGGGGATCAAGGTCGGCTGTACCCCGTCCATCGCTCCGCACCAGAATCGTGGCGCGCGGACGAGCGGCACGGCGCGCCTCCGCCTGCAGCCGTTCAGGGAAACCGTGCCGGTCCGGCCCCTCGCGAGGACCCCGGCAACGGCGCGCATCCGGACACGCCCGAGCGGCCGGGCACGGTGCTGTTCGCCCGGCTGGCAGCCGCCGGGATGACGACCGCTCCCCCGCGTGACCATGCTCGCGACGGCGACGTCCGCACCCCGGTGGCCCGCGGAAGGCACGGGCCCACGTCCGAGCGGTCCGGTCTGCGGCCGCCGCCGGTGTTTGCCGCGGCGGAGCCGGACCGGGCCGGCGCCGAGCGTTGGAGGTCCGGCTTCGCCGCGCGGAGCCTGCTTCCGGCCGGCTCGCCGGCGGCGTTTCCGGCCGCCCACCCACCGCCACAGCCGTCCCCGCCACGTGCAACGCGCCCAGAGCCGATCCCGGCGCCGCGCCCGGAATCGATCCTCGCGCCGAGCCCGGAGCCGATCCCGGCGCCCGCCGATCACCGGCGACCAGCGGATCGGCTCCCGGATCCACTCGACGACCGAACCGTACGCGAGCTGCGCGAGCGCCTGGCCGATCTGGGGCACGACGAGCGATTCCGCCGCGGCCGGCCCCGGTAGACCGGGCAGCGTGCGAAGGAGGACAGCATGCAGGAACGACAGACACTACGAGGCTTCCTGATGAGCATCGACATGCTCCCGCCGCTGGTGGTCCGCTTCGACTACAACCCTGAGTCGCTCCGCGATGACAAGGCGGTCAGCTACACGGACGCCCATCCTGGCGCCGGAATCCGCGCGCCGGGAAAGGTCTACGTCGGCGGCGGCGACCGCACCATCACCTTCACGCTGCATCTGCACGGCCTGGAAAAGGGACACAACCGCACCGTGCCTGGCCCGACCGACAACGGCGTGTCCACCGACCTGGCGGTGCTGCGTTCATTCCTGTATCCCCGAGAGGACGCGTGGGCGGTCGCGGCCCGGCGCAGCCCCGGACAAAGCATCGGCGAACCACCCCTGTGCCTGTTCGGCTTCGGCACGCGGCTGCTGCACTGCTGGGTCACCGGGCTGCAGATCACCGAGCAGCAGTTCAACAGCCGTCTGGCACCGGTGCGAGCCGAGGTGGTGGTCACCCTGATCGTCGTGGAGGAGGCCACCGACGCGCTGCACCGCCTCGACGTTCAGCACCGCGAGGCCCTCGCCGCGCTCGGCGCCGCAGGCCTGCCGCCGTGGTGAGGAGGTTCATCATGCCCGTAGGACCCCGATCTCGTTACGCCGGCTGCGACACCGTCATGGTGGACAGCCGCCCGAGCCTGACGACACGTCCCGGGCCGGTGGTCGATCGGGCGCTGACCGTGGCACACGTCCTGGTCGGCGACGAGACGTTCGAGCACCTGGCATGGGCTTATTACGGCCAATCGCAGCTGTGGTGGCTGATCGCCGACGCCAACGCCGGACGCCCACCGTGGGATTGGCGGCCCGGCGACGTCGTGCGCATACCGCCGCTGGCCGCGGTGGGTGCGATATCGCGGGAGTAAGGGGACGCCATGCTGGCCGACAACCAGTACTACCGGGTGGGCGTGCGCGGCGGCGCGGGCGTTGCCGACCTGTCCGCGCTGGTGACGGCGGTGGAGGTCGAGGAGGACGAGGCTCGTCCGAGCCGCTGCGCCCTGCGCCTGTCCGACCCGTTCGTCGCCCTCGCGGCGGCGCTACCCGAAGGCGTCGCCGTCGAGGTGGAGCTCGGCACCGCCGTCGCGCACATGGCGGTTTTTCGCGGACGTGTCCATCGGGTGGAGGAGATGTTCGCACCGGGCCGGATCGCTGAGCTCACGCTGTACGCCGACGACGCCCGGATGCGGCTGGGGTTGCGGCCGCGCAGCCGGCTGTGGTCGGACGTGACGCTGACCGAACTCGTCGCGCGCATCGCCCGTGATCACGGTCTCGGCGTCCTCGCCGCCGATGTGACCGCGGACGTCCGGTTCGGCGGGCCGGGTATTCGCCAACAGGACGAGACGGACCTGGCGTTCGTACTCCGGATAGCGGCCGAGCACGCCTGCCTGCTCACCCTGCTGCTCGGCCCGCAGGATGAGCGGCTCGGCCTGGTCGCCGAGGCCCGCCTGGGGCTCGACCCGCCGGTGACGACTCTGGTGCTGGCTGGCGACGGCGGCCTCCTGGTCACCGGTTTCCAGGCACGCTGCGACATCGCGCAGGTACGGCTTCCGGTGGAGCAGGGGGCCATGGACGGCGAGCAGGCCCGGTTCGTGCAGGTGCGCGAGCCGGCGCCGGCGGCCGTTGCCGCGCCCGCGCGGGTCGACACCGGCTGGGTGACGTTGCTCCGGCACTCTCCGGAGCAGGCGACGCTGGTGGAGCAGATGCTGCCGGAGGCGCCCGGCGCCGCGGGGCAACTGCTCGCCGACCTAGGTGTCGATGACGTGGCCGCCGCAGAGCCTTTCGCCCCCGCCGACGCTCTGACCAGCCGGGTCCGCAATCGCTCCGCGCGATTCTGCGGCGGCATGCGCGCCAGCGGCAGCACCGTCGGTGAGCCACGGCTGCGGCCGCTGACCACGGTGAACGTCGAGGGGGCGGGCGCCCGTTTCTCCGGCATCTGGCTCGTCTCGCGGGTCCGGCACGTGATGGACAGCGCGGGCTACCGCACCGAGTTCGTCTTGCGGAGGTGAACAGATGGACGGGGTGACCAGTGACGACGGCGTCCGCCGCTACTACGGCAAGTACCCGGGTCGCGTGCTGCACAACGAAACCACCGGCGGGGCGCACCGCGGCGCGGTGGTCATCGAGGTCGGCGGCCTGCTCGAGGACGAGCCGCAGGGATCGGGCCGGCGTGCCCTGCAGGTCACCGCACGGCCGTGCCTGCCGCCCGGGTTGTTCTGGGTGCCGGAGCCGGGTCAGCCGGTGTGGGTGGAATTCGTCGCCGGGCGCCTCGACGAGGCGGTGTGGTCGGGTGTCTGGTACGCGACCGACGCGACGCCGCGCACCGTCGACGGTGAAGCCCCGACGGCGAACCAGAAGTTGCTGCGCACCGCCGCGGGCCATGTCGTGCAATTGGAGGACGCCACCGGCGACGGAAAGGAACCCGGAGCGGTCACCGTGCTCGACGCCCGTGGTAATCGCGTGGTCCTGGCGAAACAGCGAATCGAAGTCCATGCCGCACGGGGTCAGGACGGCGACTCCGGCGACGGTAAGGCAGAGGTCCGGCTGGCGGCCGGTGACGAGGCTCGGATCGTCGTGCAGAACGACGGCACGACACAGAGCATCGTCCTCACAGCCGGTAAGGCCGAGATCTCCGTCTCCCCGGACGGCGTGAGCATCACCGACGGCACCAACGTGATCACCGTCGCCGCCGCCCAGGTGACCATCAACGATCACCTCGTAGCCTTGGACGGATTGCTGGACATCTTCAAGAACCATCTGCATGCCACGGCGATGGGCCCGGCGGCACTGTCTCCCGCCGACGTGGTGAAGTGCGCGCAGGGCGACGCCGCCGGCACGGCGCTGTCGCGGGCAAGGGCCAAGTGATCGCCATGGCACTAAACCGCGATCGCCTCGCCCTAGCCATCTGTGACGCGCTCGTTGCGCAGCTGAAGCCTTCGCTCGAGGACACGCTGAAGAGGAGCAAGGTGGAGCCGGAGACCGCGAAGAACATCATCGAGCAGTCCGTCGTCAGCTGGCAGAAGGTCAGCCGTGCCATCGCTGACGGCCTGCTCGACCAGTTCCTTTCCGAGAACACGGCCGAGCGCGCACAGACCTACTCCTCCAGCGAGCAGGACGAGACGTTCTGGGGCTGGCTGAACGCGTTGACCTCCCTCGCGTCGGCGCTGCAGGACTGGGCCACCGATGCTGGCGCCGATATCACGGTCCTGCGGGACAACGTGGCCGGTGCCCTCGGCAAGGAGGCCCTTTCCCACCCACCGTCGAGCTTGACGGGAGAGTTGCGATGAGTGACACGGTCTTCGGAGTCTCGGTCCCCTTCCGGGTTGTCGACGGGCGGATCGCCGTCAGCGCCGGCACGGACAAGATCGAGGAGAACATCGTTCATCTCTTACTGACCCGCGTCGGTGAGCGGCCGATGCGGCGTGACATCGGGTCCGGCCTGCATGAGCTGCTGCAGGAACCGGACGACGAGGCTCTGCGCGCCCTGCTGCGCCAGCGGCTGCTTGCCGTGCAGCAGTGGGAGCCACGCATCCGGGTCGTTGCGATCGACCTCGAGCGTCGCGACGACCTGCTCCTGATCCTGTTCACCTATGCCCCGTCCGGTAGCGCCGAGCAACGGACCCTGACCGTGCCCGTTGCCTTGTCCGCAGGAGGAAGCCCATGACCGGCACTATGTCTCCGGTGGCCGTCGACGCCACCGACAAAGATTACGAGGCGCTGCGTACGGCGATGCTCGACCTCGCCGCCGAATTGCTGCCCGCGTGGACCGACCACTCGCCCGGCGATCTCGGCACCCTGTTGGTGGAGCTGTTCGCCTATGCCGGCGACATCCTGACCTACTACCAGGACCGCATCGCCGCGGAGAGTTACCTGGCGACGGCGACCGAGCCCCAGAGCCTGCGCCATCTGCTGCGCCTGATCGGCTATGAGCCGACGCCGGCTCAGCCCGCCTCGGCGGACCTCACGCTGCTGTGCGCGGACCGGGCGGGCGCCCTCCACGTGCCCTCCGGGGCCACGTTCGTCACCGGCGCCGCCGATCCTGTGCGCTTCCGCTATCTCGGCGCCGCGCAGCGCGTCGACCTCGGCAGCCTGCCGCTGGTCGAGCACCGGGGCAACAGCTACCGGCGATTCTGCCCGGACAACGTCATCGGAGAGGATCGGCTGAACGGCACACTGCCCGTTCAGGAATGCGTCGAGCAATGCACCGACCTCGTCGGGATCTCCGACGGGTCGGTCTGGCAGCGCTTCGCGCTCGACCGCAGCCCGGTGGTCACCGAGTCGGTCGAACTCGTGGTCACCGGCGGCGGCGGGGGTGACGAACCAACCAGCTGGAAGCGTCAGACCACGCTGCTGGGCAGCGGCCCCGCCGACACGCACTACCAGCTCACCCACGGCGACGTGGGAACCGTGTCGGTAGAGTTCGGCGACGGCCGCACCGGGCAGATTCCGCGCAGCGGCGACCACGTCACGGTCTCCTACCGCGTCGGCGGCGGCGCCCATGGCAACGTGCCGGCCGACTCGATCGTGCGCCCCGACCCCGCGATCCCCGGCGTCGAGGTCGTCCTCAACGAGACCGCGGCCTCCGGCGGCGTCGATGCACAGACACCCGCCGAGGCCGCCCGCCGCGCTCCCGCGCTATTTCGTACCGCGAACCGGGCCGTCACCGGCGCCGACTACGAGAACCTCGCCTGCAGCTTCGGCATCGCCAAGGCATACGCCCGACCGGTCGAGGCGAACATCGTCGAACTCTTCGTCGCCCCGGCCGGCGGCGGCCTACCGAGCGACCTGCTCCTGCACGACCTGCACCAGTGGCTCGAGGGCAAACGCCTGCTGACCGTACAGCTACGGCTCCGGCCGCCGGCCTACGTGCCGGTGCAGATTCAGGCGACGTGGGGCGTCGAGCCGCACCGGTTCTTCGCCGACGTGCAGCAGCGCCTGGAGCGGGCCATCGCCGACGTGGTCGCCTTCAACCGGGTGCGCTTCGGTGACACAGTCTATCTGAGCAAGATCTACGAAGCGGCGGAGAGCGTCGACGGTCTGAGTTTCATCAACGTCACCAGGTTCCAGCGGGCCGACCGGGCGGCGCCGGACCTGCCGCAGGACGGACGACTGTCCTTCGAGGAGCACGAGATACCCCTCGTCGATCCGCCGCGAGACATCGAGCTGCACCCGGCGGGAGGCGGCGATGTTAGGTGAGCTGACGGCCGCGGCCAGCACACGACCGTACCAAATCGATCTGCAGTGGACCTGGTCTTACCCGGCGGACGGGCAACGGCCGCCGCACCGGCTGCGGCGCTGCGCCGGCAGCTTCCCTGAGGAGCGTCCTGGCCGTGCCGGCGTCCTGCTGACCCTGGTCGAGCTCGCCGGCTCGCGGGCGCCCGGCATTCGCGCCCTGCACCTGGCCTACCGCGCCGACGGGGAGCGGCCGGACGTGGCGGCAACCGTCACGATGCGCGGGACCGGCGCGGCCGCTCCGGATGAATTCATCGTCGGTCACCGCGACGACGCCGGGACCTGGCAGCAAACCCGCCTCGCACCGGTCCACCGGATCGACTATGACGATCGACCGGCGCCCGGCTGGAACGTCTCCCACACGCTGCGCGTCTATGACGGCCCGGGCCATCTGGCGGGCACGCTCACCGTGCGCGCCGGCGCGGCCGCCGTGGACACGGCCAACGAGTGGCGCTGGCATCCTCGTGGCGGCGACGAAATCATCGTCGCCTTCGCCCGCGACCACGTGCGTCGGCCGCTGCGGGTGGCCGGGCGGCCGCCGTGGTGGCCGGTGCGCCGGCGCACGGGGTTGCCCGGCCCGCCACCGCAGCCACTGCCGGCATCGATCTATTGCGAGGCCGCAGAGCGCCGCGACGCCGACACCGGCGACTGGCAAGGGTCCGCTGTCCTGCTCGATTTGGCCGCCGAGGCCGGGCAGTTCACCTATTACGAGTTGCACCGTGACGACGCCGGCGACGCCGTGCAGGCGGGCCTGCGGGCGTGGGCGGCGGCCACCGGTGACTACGGCTGGGCGGGCCGCCTGTACCGGCTGCTGCCCGCGGTGCACCGACGCCTCGACGAACCAGCGCCCGACCGGCACGACGGCGAGCTGCGCCGGTTCCTGCTGATCTTCGAGACCACGCTGAACCACCTGCAGGGCCGCGCCGAGGCGTTGCGGCTGCGCCAGGACCTCGACCGGACGCCTCCACCAGCGCTTGTCCTGCTCGCCGAGGGGGTCGGCTGGACGCCCGACCAGACCACTTCGTTGCTGACCCAGCGGCACGACATCGCGCAGGCGAGCGCGCTGTATCGGCAGACCGCGACCGCGACCGCCGTGCGGGCTCTGATCCACCGGTACACCGGCGGCGATTGCCGCATCAAGGAACACGTCGCCACGATCTTGCGGACCAACGCTCCCGAGCCGATTCCGCTGTGGGAGCTGTGGGAACGCGCCGCAGCGCCGCAGCCCGCCGATCAGGACGTCATCGCGCCCGACACGTGGACGCCCGCCCGGCCGGTCCTGCACACCGAGCGCTTCGACGGGCGGCCGGCGACGGCGTGGGTTCCCGGCGATCCGCCCGGCATCCGGCGCTACTTCCACTCCGATCGCGACGGGACGCGGCGGCTCTGGCTGCTGCGGCCGGGCGCCACGGAGCCAGAGCCGGGCCCCGGGGTCGCGGCTGGCGACCCCGGCATCGTGGAGCAGGAGCCGGCGGCGGCCGCGACCGACGGCACGCTGTGGCTAGTCTGGTCGGTAGGTCGCGGTGACGCCGGCGACCTGTGGGCGTGCCGGACGGAGGATGGCTCTGCGACCCCGCCGGTGCGGGTGACGTCCGGCGCGCGGGCTCACCGGCCGGCCGCCGCCGTTGACCAGGACGGCCGGCTGTGGATTTTCTGGGAAGTCGGCCGGTCCGGGCGCAGCGACATATGGACCCGGCGTCTCGACGAGCACGGTTGGTCGCCGGCGCAGCGGATGCCCGGCGACGGGCACGACCATGCGCCCAGCGCCGCCTGCGACGACGACGGACGGCTCTGGCTGGCGTGGCACCGCGGCGGCGACACCGGTGCGGGCAGCGCTCTGTGGGCGCAGGTCTGCGATCCCGCCCGCGGGTCGTGGGATCCGCCGCGTTGTCTCGGGGAAGGTGAGGGCGCACAGCGCGACGAGTTCCCGTCCATCGTGTCGTGGAGCGGGCGGCTTTGGGTCTTTTGGCACTCCGACCGCGACGGGCACTGGCGGCTGTGGGGCCGGGCGAAGGCCCGCGACGACCGTTGGACCGCCGCTTTCGCTGCGACCGGGCCGGCGGCCGGCGACTCCGGCCCTCCCCTGAGCGACAAGGAACCCGCCGCGGCGGTCGGTCAGGACGGGCGCCTGCTGCTGACCTGGCGTTCGCAGCGCGGCGGGACCGGGTACCAGTCGCGCACGGTGGACACGCGCAACCGGGAGGCGCTGGCCCGGCTCGGACGGTTCGACGACCGTACCCACTACCTGCACGACGCTCGCGCCGGGCAGCCGCACAACCTCAACACCGTCAGTGTCCACCTCGACCGGCCGGCGGATCCCGCCGAGGTCGAGGCGCGCCTGGCCGCGTTCCAGCCTCTTCACACTCGGTACCTGTGCGTCGTCGAACCGGGGGGCAGACCCTAGTCACGGCTTCGTCCAGACAATGGCCTCTCCCTGTTCGAATGAGCGGCCGACCACTTCGCCACTGTCACTGGTGGCGTACGCCTCTGCAAAGATGGTGGGTGCGACGAGCAGAACCTGTCCGTCGCGGCGGCTCCAGAGCACCGGGTAGCCCGGTGGGGAGGTCGCCGGTCGGGCCGGCTGAAGGTTGGCCAAGACGTGCCCGCTCGCCGTAATCCCGCGTGGTTCGACGCCGGGTTCGCTCATCAGCAGGCAGGACTCTGTCATCAGGAACTCGCCGGTGTTCGCATCCCAGGCGAACAGGAAGGTCTCGTCGTCTTTCGTGAAGGCGCCGGCCACCACGCCGGCGTCGTTCACGGCCGTCGCCCAACTGCTAGACGGACGCCTTTGCGGATCGGGAAAGACGTCCTGGAACCGCCACTCGTCAAAGAAGTACCAGATGACGGCCCGCGTTCCCTGGTCATCGGTGACGCTCCCGGCGATGAATCCCGCAGCAGCCGCCTGAGGACGAACGGTCGCCGGGCCCGATGTGTCGCCGTGGCTCAAGGATCCGATGTACTCCCAATCCTCCTTGTCACGCTGGCGACGCCACAGCACGGCGGACTCTTCTCCCTCGTACGCGCCATAGCCGGCGATGAACCGGCCGTCCGGTGTGATGACCGTCGCCGTGCACTCGAGAACGTCCGCGGTCAGCGTAGCCTGCGCCGCGCCAGTGCCGAGGTCCCACACGACGGCACGTCCGGCGCTCGCGCCGATGGCGTGGCCGGCGTCATCGAGGGCGACCACCGTCGAGCCGGGGTTGGCGCCATCCACATCGCGCAGGATCGTGACCTCCCATTCCTCGCCGTTCTTCTCCCAGAGCAGCGGCCTGCGGGTCACCTCGCCGACAACGCTGTTGCCGACGACCTGGTGACGATTGTTGACGGCCACCGGACAGACCTTTCGGTAGTCGTCGTCCCCGGGGACCGGCAGGGCTTCGCAGCGCAACACGGTCACCGGGTCGTCCGTGGTGGCAGCGCCGTAATCGTTGCCGACCGAGATGACACAGTCGCCCCACGTTCCGTCCGGGACCGTGACGACGACCTCGCCGGGGCGTCCGCCGATGCTGACGTCGGCGTAGCCGCCGAGCCCGGTATCGACGGGCGTCAGGAACGCCGCGTTGGCCGTCTCCAGGTTCCGGCCGGAAACGATCAAGGCTGTGCCGGGGACGCCGACGCTGGGTCGCACCTGGTAGCCGGCCGCGGTGAACCCCGGCGAGAAGCCGAGACGAAGGCGCCGCAGCAGATCGCCCAGGTTGAGTCCGGTCAGCCGCAGGTCGTCGATCTCGGTGATCCGCGGCGCCTGCGGCCGCCGCCGCAGCACGGCCAGGCGGGTGTGCACATGTCCGGCAGGCGCGGCCGGGAGCGCCGGCTCTTGCGCTTCGGCGTCGTCCTCCGCTTCCGCGCCCTCCACCACCTGGACCGTCCACGCGCATCGCTGGCGAACCGACGTTTGCATGCCGACGTCGTCGTTGAACAGGGACCCGTCCTGCGCCGCGGTCACCTCGTCGAGCCAGGCATCGAGATATACCAGGTCCCGGCGGCTTGCGCGCCGCGGTGAGGTCAGTGGGGGCGGCTCGGGCAGCTGGGCGCTGTAGCGCGTGCTCTCCTTGATGACCGGCCGGAGGCCGCCGGCTAGGAAGCTTCCCGGCACTCGGTCGCCGTCCGAGATGAGGAAGTCGTTGTCAGCGTCGGCCTGGGGCGCCCCGTCCATGTCGTCTGTGTCGTCCTCCGGGATGGGCAGGATGCGAAACGCCTCATCGCCGAGCAGGTGTGTGCCGTCGCCGACATAGTCGTGCAGGACAGCTTGCAGGGCCGACGCGAGAAGGTCCTGCAGGAGGTTGACATCGCGGTCCAGCAGCGGGACGCCCTGCTCGATGTGCAGGCCGACATAGTGCTCTCGCTGGCTCGCAGCCAGCACCTTCCCAGGTTCACGCGAGTAGTTGCTCATGCTTCTCCAAGGTGCTCGGCCCGGCCCCGGATCGCTCCCGTTCTTTCAGCACACCCCTTGGGTCACTCCCGCCACCAGGGGCGGTGGTCCCGGGACAAAGTGAGGGTCGTCCCGCGGAAGCCGTCGTCGATGGCCTGCACCTCTCACGGCCGGCCGTGACAGGCGGCATCGTGGAGACGGTCGCCCGGCGACGACACCACCTCACCGCAAGTGGGAAGGCGTCCCATGACGTACGCGCAGCACGAGGAAGAGATCGAGGGGCAGGTGCGGCGTCCGGCTGCTCGGCCGGCACAGGTCGACGCGGCGCAGCGGCCGGCCACGGTTCTGCTTCCGCCTGGAGGATTGCGGGCCCTTGTCACTGCAGCCGCCCGCACCGACGTTGGAGATCAGCGCGGTGGACGGTCCCCTGGAACGGGAGACCGACCGGATCGCCGACGCGATGGCAACCGGGGCGCCGCGGTCGATATCGCCACCGGTCGGCGCGACCGCGCGGATCGCTCGTTCCGCGGTGGCCGACGAGCCCAAAGAGTTCGACTGCGCGGCCGCCTCGCTCGATGAGATCGACAACCTGTACCTTCGACGCCAACCACGGCGCCTTCAGGAAAGCGCTGCGCCCGGTGGCCCGCAAAGCCGTCAAGCTCATCCTTACGAAGCGGCCCCCTGTCCCGACGCAACCGAGCGAGATGAAGTAGCCGCCCGGACCGCAACGGCGCCGGGTGCAGAGGCGCGCATTCAGTCGGAGCAGAGCGTTGTGGGTGCCGAAACGCCATCCACGCCGGCCAAGCGGCATGATCGTATTCGTGGATGAGTCCGCCGGGTAGATCGTGTCGGCGGACGTCCAGTCGTGCGAGGGTTGTCGGTGATCGGGTCGAGCCGTCGACAGCACAGCGAGGCTCCCGGCAGGGGCATCCGCCTCTACCTGCCGTGCCAGCACCGTCAGGATGGAAAGGCTCATTACGACCGGGTAGCGGCGCCGCGGCTGCGGTGACGCCGAAGCCAAGGCACGACGATCGGGACGGTGGAGACCACCACGATGGCGACCAAGATCAGTTCGATGTGGCCGCGTACCAAAGGCACCTGGCCGAGGAGATAGCCGAGCACGGTGACTCCGCTGCCCCACAGCGCCCCGCCCACCACGTTGAAGATGGTGAAGGTGCGATAGCGCATGTGCAGCGTGCCGGCGACGATCGGGGTGAAGGTACGCACTACCGGCACGAACCGGGCCAGGACCAGGGCCTGAGGGCCGTAGCGGCGGGAGAATTCTCGTGCCCGTCGCAGATTCTCCTGTCTGAACAGACGTCGGTCGCGGCGGCGGAACAGCGGCGGGCCGAGCCGTCGCCCCGTGGCGTAGCCGACCTGGTCACCGGCGACCGCAGCGGCGGTGATGAGAAGGCACAGCTGCCACAGCGGTAGCCGGAGCACGGTGTGCTGGGAGGCCAGCAGACCCGCGGTGAACAGCAGCGAGTCACCAGGCAGGAAGAACCCGAGCAGGACGCCGGACTCGGCGAAGACCAGGGTGAGGATTCCGAGTACACCGAAGGTTGAGATCAGCGTCTCGGGGTCGAGGAACCTCATGGCTCGTGAGCGTCGTGGCGCACGACCAGCACCGGCCGATGAGCATGGTGCAGGGTTGCCATGGCCACGCTGCCGAGAAGAATCTCGCGAGCGGCGGAGTGCCCGCGCGAGCCCACCACCACAACGGCCGCCCGTCGTTGGCAAGCAGCGAGAGCGAGCGCATCGGCGACCGCCCGGCCAGGCGTGACATGGTCGCCACGCGCCGGCAACCGCAGAAACTCAGACGGTGCCGCAGGCGGGTCGACGGCATTGTCACTGACGGTGGCGACAACCACCGGTCGACCGCGGAACAGCTTCCGGGCAGTTTCCAGGGCCAGCAATGCACCCGCTGACCCGTCCCATCCCACCAACACCGGCCCGGTGGCAAGGTCCGCGCTTTCGGTGGTCAGTAGCGGGTACGGCACAACCAGCACCGGTCGGGGTGCATAGTGTGCAACCACGTCGGAGACGCTGCCCAGCACAGCAGAAGCACCGCTGAGGCCGCGCGAGCCGACCACGACGACGTCGGCATCCACCTTCTCGGCGAGCACACCGATGGCGAATCCTTCCCCGCCATAGCTTCGATCGATCAGGGGTTCGGGCGTCCACCCAGCGACGCGGGCCAGAATGACGCCCGTCGCGGTGATGCGTCCAGCCTCGGCCGCGCCTTCGCGCTCGATCGCAGCGACAAGATCGTTCAACCCGGTCTCCCGGATGCGCAGGCGCCTGCGAATCGCCTCGTTGGCGAACGGCGGCGTCCAGCAGAATGCGATCCATACCCGGGCCGACGGCAGCAACACCGCGCCCGCCTCGATCGCCGCAGCGGCCGACAGTGACCCGTCGTAGCCCGCTAACACTCGAACGTCTCTCATACCGCACATCGACATCACCCGCTCTCCGGGCTTCCACTCCACCGTCACCCGTGCGTAGCGCACTCGGAAAGAGGCATCCGGCCCGTCATCACGCGCCAGCCCGCGGCAGAGTCGGCCCGGTGACGACCTGGCACTCCGGTCGGCCGCGACGTGAGACGTGACGGCCACCCGGACGATCTCGTGGTCGGCATGCGAGCCGATTCCCTGCCTCGCGCACGGTGTCGCTCGCAACGGCGAGACGACGAACCGTCCGCCGCCGTCACAGCCTGGTGGCTGTGGCTATTCCATGACGCGTAGCGTGGCGGAGATGTCCATCCGGCGGGTGCGGCGCAGCGTGAACAACGGTGCGATGGCAACGGTGAGTACGCCGAGGGCGAGCGCTTCGAGAACCGTACGCGCGGACAGGGCGGCGGTGACGCCGATTTCGGGCAGCACCGATGGAATAGTGGTCGCGGTCAACCAGCGCAGCAGCCCGTAGCCGCCGAGAATGCCCACCACGGTGCCGACGCCACCGATCAGCACGGTTTCGACGGTGGTCATGCCGAGCACGGTGCGGGGCGGGAGTCCGAACGCGAGCATGGTGGCATGTTCCCGGCCGCGTTCGTCGACCCCGATGGTGGTGGTGTTGAAGGCGATCAGCAGGGCCAGCAGAAGGGTGACGGCGGCGGCGACTTGCAGGATGCCGACGAACTCGTCGAGGCTGGCCTTCATGCCGTCGGTGGACGCTTGGGCGGTCTGCGCGGAGGCGACGTGCGGGACGGCCAGCAGCGCCCGGCGTACGGTCTCCGGGCCGGCGCCGGCCGCCGGCGTGACCGTCAGCAGATTGGTCGTGCCGGCCATGCCGAACGCGGCGGCGGAGTCCGGGTCGAGGTAGGCCAGCATCCGCATCGGATTCGGGTGCACGCCGGCGACCCGCATCCGGGTCTGCACGGTCCGCAGGCCGGCGGCTGTGGCTTGCGGATGTGCGACGGTGACCGAGTCACCGACGTGGATGTCCAGATCACGCGCGGCCTTGCCGGCCAGGACGATGCCGCCGGCGGCGGTGCCCTCGGTCAGGGTGGGCGTCCACGAGGCGTGGCGGGCGACCACTTCGATGGCCAGGTCGACCTGATGACCGCCGGAACGGGCGGTCGCCGCAGCGAGGAGACCCACGTCGACCGAGCCGACTTCGGGCAGCGTGGCCACCCGCCGCACCACGTCGCCGTTCCGGGGCTGGAAGGTGTCCAGGGTGACGGCGACCCGGTCCGGGGCAGCGTGTAGGAGTTCGTCCGAGGCCCGGTCGAGGGTGCCGCGGAACGTGTCCAAGAACCCGACCACGGTGACCAGTGTGGTGATCGCGGCCGCGATGCCGAGCGCGGTCAGCGCACTACGGCGCGGAGTCCGCAGCACGTTGCGGACCGGGATCTGGTGGTAGCCCGGGCCGGGCAGCCGCAGCCGGGGCAGAAATCCGACCAGTCCGCCGCTGCGGGCCGCGAGGTGGCCGACCCGGATGGCCTGCACCGGCTGAACCCGCAGGGCCCGCCAGATCGGCCAGGCCACCGCCGCGAACGGCAGCACGAAACCGAGCGCGGCGGCCTGGGCGAACACGTCCAGTTGCAGAGGCGTACGCCAGATCGGTAACGGCACCATGTCGGTGAACAGCGAGCGCAGCGGAATCCCGATCGCCCAGCCGACGAGCAGACCGAGCACCACCCCGAGCAGCGCGACCTGGGCGCCGAACAGCAGCGGCCGGACGGCCAGCAGACGCGACGGTACGCCCAGGGCCATCCCGATGCCGATCTCGCGGCGCTGGGCCTCGACGATCCGCGTGGTCAGGTTGAGCGCGGCCAGCGCCCCGCCGAGCAGCACCAACAGGGCGACGACGCGCCACAGTTTCGCGTCGCCGGCGATGTCCTGGTAGAGGATGCGATAGGCGTCGATGTCGTCACGGGTGCCGACGGTCGCCGCGACCGGCGGCCGGGCCGTGTCGAGCGCGTGGCGCAGCTCGCCGGCGATCATGTTCCGGTCCGTGCCTGGGCGCAGGGTCAGCACCACGTCGTTGACCGCACCGCCGGTGCCGGTGACCTGCTGCACGGTGTGCAGGGAGGCGAAGAGCACACCGTACGACTTCTGGCTGAGGAACGGGGTGCCACCGCCCTGGGCGCCGGTAACCAGGAAATACTCCGGCGACTGGCCACGACCGACCACGGTCAGCGCAGTGCCACCGGACACGGTGAGTTCGGCCGGCAGCGGCAGATTGTTCTTGCGGGCGAACACCGCCTCCGCCACCACGTAGGGACGGCCGTCATCGGCGGCGCCGAGCGCGCGGCCTTGGTTGATCCAGACGCCGTCGACCGGCGCTCCGGGTCGGGTGTCGGTGCCGACGAGTTCCCCGGTGACCAGCAGCCCGCCCGGCCCAGCGATCTGGGTCGGCACGACGAGGCGCTCCCGCGCCGCGGCCACATCGCCGGCGTGTGGCAGGCCGGACACCAGGGCCGCGAGGCTGCCCTCTGCGACGAGGCTGCCCTGCGGCAGCGCCACGCGCAGATCATGCGTGTGGACGGCGGCGAAGCTCTCATCGTTGGATTGCGTGCGCCAGGCCGAGGTGCCGAGCAAGCCGGCGTACGTCCCGGTGCCCAGTGCGATGACCGCGGCGATCGCGCCGACCAACACCCACCGGCGGCGAAGATCACGCCAGGACCAGACCATCCAGAACCGGAACCGGTGCACGGCGCACCTCCTACCAGTGCAGGTCGGCGAGCGGGGCCGGGCCGCCCTCGGGTCTGCGGTCGGCGACGATGTGACCGCTGGACAGCTCGATCACCCGACCGGCAACCCGCGAGATCTCCCGGTTGTGCGTTACCACGACCACGGTCTTCCCTGCTTCCGCCTGCGCCCGCAGCAGCTCGAGGATCTGCACGCCGGTACGGAAGTCCAGTTCACCGGTCGGCTCGTCGGCCAGCAGGATCGGATTGCCGGTGGCCAGCGCCCGCGCGATCGCGACCCGCTGCTGCTCACCACCGGACAACTGATGGGCGAAATGTCGCCCTCGCTCCCCCAGCCCGACCTGCTCCAGCACCTCGGCGGCCACCCGCTCGGCGTGCGCACGCCCGGCCACGTCCGCGCCGAACTGAACGTTCTCCAACGCCGTCAGACCCGGGAACAGGTTGAAACTCTGGAAGACGAAACTGACCGTGCGCCGGCGGATGCGGATCAGTTCGGCCCGCGACGCGGTGGTCAACTCGACCCCGGCCAGGCGGATCGTGCCCGACGTCGGCGCGTCCAGGGCGCCGACCAGATTCAGCAACGTGGTCTTACCCGACCCGGAAGGCCCCAGCACCACCACGAACGCCGACTCGTCGACATGCAGGTTCACCTGGTCCAGCGCCTTCACCACGCCGCCGCCCACGGTGAAATGCCGGCAGACGTCGTCGAGGTCGAGGCGGGTGCCCTCAGCTCCGGCCCGGGCGTCGACCGCCGGGCCGAAATCCATCTTCGCGCCACCCATGGCTCCGGTATCCCATGCGTCATCTCGATCGGGCAGGGCCATCCGGCACCACTGCGATGACCGGCAGCCCCCTACCGCTGCGCAGGCTTCGCGGTGAGGAAACGATCTATCTCAGTGACAGCGCGGCGCGAGGCGATCGTGCCGAGGTGGCCCTTGCGCCGGTACAGACAGAACCGCGCCGACGGAATCCGGTTCGCGGTCTCGATGAACAGGCGCGGACTGTAGAAGCGGTCCCTGGCACCCCCGATGATCAGAGTGGGGGCGCTGATGCGCGGCAGCTCGGGTGCGGCGTCGAAGACGTCCTCGGCGGCGATGGTGGTCAGCAGATCCGCCGGGTCCTGCTGATCCAGCTGCGGACCGGCCAGCCACAGCAGAGCCGTGAGCAGCGCACCGCCGATGCCGGTGCCGGCCAGTGCTGGTCCGGTGGCAGCCCAGGCCGCTCGGGGCCGGTCGGCTCGGGTAAGGGCGGCCAGCCGCCGCTGGACCTGACGGCCGTACGGCGAGAGCCGGCACGCGCTGCCGAGCAGAATCAGCCGATCGAGCAGTCCCGGATGGTCGGCGGCGAATACCTGCGCGATCGACCCGCCGGTGGAAATCCCGATCAGATGGACCGGGGCGGTGAACTCCCGGCGGATTGCCTGCGCGTAGTGGTCGGCCAGGTCACGCACCGACGCTCCCGGCGCCAGACCCGGCCCGCGGTTGATGACGTAGACGGTCAGGTGATCGGTGAGTGCCCGGAACAAGCGCAGGGTGCGGCGGCGGCTGCTCCCGGCCGGGTCTGCGTTGCCCGGTTCGAGGCCGGGGAACACAACCACCGCCGGGCCTCTCCCCGCGGCCAGGTAAGGCAGGCCACCGGGTAGCAAATCCTGGCGGATGCCGCTCATCGGCTCACCGCCCCTACCGGCCTCGGGCGCGGCCGCCGCGGAGCTTGTCAAGCATCTCTATCGCCTTCTGCTGGTTCTGCGGCTTGGCGAGCTGACGTTGCCCTTGCTCGATGAGAAGTTTGCCTCGCGGACTGCTAAGGAACGCGCGTACGCGCTCGGCAAGTGTCGGCACGGGTGACTCCTTCCGAGTGGATGGCGGCTCGGTGTCTAGCCGCCGAAGCGGCCGTGGAAGTCCGACACCTTGCTACGCGTGGTCCTACCCTCCTCAGCTGAGGAAGGCGGCGCGGTGGCCGACGACGATCTACCCGCTGGTGGCGTCGGCGGGTGTGGCGCAGAGATGCCGGCGCAGGAAGGCGGTCTGGTCGGTGACCATGCGCTGCTGCACCTCCCCCAGGTATGCCGAGAAGTGCCCGCCCGGATACCGGCGCAACTCGCCGTGCGGCGCCTCCCGCGCGGCGCGCGTCGCCAGCGGCAGCGACGCGGCGGTGTCGGCCTCGGCGACGCAGACCAGCAACGGCATCTCGAGCCGCCGCGCCAACCGTCCTGGCCGGTAGCGCATCAGCGCGAACAGCGAACGCGCGGCCATCTCGTTGCGCCAGGTCGGCGCTTCCGCGGCCAGGTGCCGGGCGACCGCATCGTCCTCGGCACCGGTGAAAACGGCGACCGCACCGGGCGGACCGACGATCGGAACGGTTACCGGCGCCCTGGCGAACAGCGCACCGGCCGCGTCGCGCAGCGCCGCCGCGAACAATGCCGCGGTGACCTTGCCGGAGCGAGGGCTGGAACGGCCAGCTTCGATTCCCATGAACGGCAGTTGCGCGACGACCGCGCGGATCGCCGGGTCGGCGGCGGCCACCGTCATCACATGACCACCACTGAGCGAGGTGCCCCACAGAGCCACCCGATCGGGGTCCACCTCCGGCAACGCCCGGGCGAAGCGAATCGCGGCCTGCCAGTCCGCCACCTGCCTTCGTACGCTGATCACCTGCCGAGGTCGCCCCTCGCTGGCACCGAACTGACGGTAGTCGAAGGTGAGCACGACCAGGCCCGCCTCGGCGAAACGCTGGGCGTAACGGGCCAGGCCGAAGTCCATCGTGCCGGTCGTGCCGTGCGCCGACACCACACACGCGGTCCACGCGGCCTCGGGCGGCAGGAAGAGCCGTCCCGCACATCGCTGACCATCGGAGAAGAACGACACCTCACGTAGTGTGATCACGGTAACCCTCCCGGACCCGGCCGGACATGCCACCACGGGGTCAGTGTCGATCGCCACGGTCGTGATGGTCAGAGGCCTTCGACCGGAACACGAAGTCCGATCGTCAGAGGGCCCTGGGGCCCTACCAGCATGGCCGCTGTGGCCGACCGGTGATCCGAGCGCGGGCGCCCGAAGCGGCCAGATCCGGCGGCCTTCACCTCGTCAGAGAACCCTGGCGATCCAGCGCATCCGGCTGATCAGCAGCCACGACAGCCAGAAGGACACGGCTACGCCGCCGGCCGCCACGATCGACGCCTTCGCCTCTGCGGGCAGTGGGACGGATCGCAAGACGACCGCGAGGCCGATCAGGACAGGCGTCTGCACCATGAACGCGCCATAGGTGCTGCGGACGACCGCCGGGCCGGCCCAGCGCCGCGATGCGCCAAGGTGGCGTTGGACGACGCCGAGCAACCACACCGGCCCGAACACCGCCAGCGTCGTTTCGACCGCGGTGAAACCCACAGCCGGCCACTGCCAGCCGCCCATCAGGTCGTCGATGCGATCGAGCATGCCCGCCACGCTCAGGAGCACCACTGTTGCGGCGACGGCCGCGGCTGCCACCGCGCGGCTGCCCCGGTACAGCTGGTCCGGAAGTCGTTCAAGCCAGCCCTGGCCAACGGCGGTGACGCCGACCCCGAACGTGGCCAGACAGGCCGGCCACTGCCAGAAGTTCAGGTCGGTGAAGCCGCTGTCGCTGCCGTAGGGGTATATCAGCCGGATCAGGAACGACGCGGGCGCCACCGCCGAGGCCACCAGCAGCAGGCGACCCATCGTGATCGTCCGGCGTACCTGCCCTACGGCACGGGGGTATCCGGTCCGTACCCAGCCGGCGTACCCGAGCGAGAAGATCAGCAGTACGCCGACGAACCACAGCGGTCCGGTGTCCACCACCCCCTCGTCGTCGACGAGGTTGTCCCAGTAGGAGCCCGGCGCGTTGCCCAGCGGGTGCTCCAGCGCATAAATGACCACTGGCTGTAGGAGCAGGACGTACACCATGAACGGCGCACCAAGCCGCAGCAGCCGGTCCCGGACGAACCGTACGGCGCCCTTGCGCTCCAGCGATGGCGGGGTGAGCAGCCCGGCGACGAGAAACAACAACGTCATCAGGATCAGGCCGAACGGGGTGATCACCACCAGCAGCACTGCCTCGACCACCGGGTTGAGCGTCACCTCGCGTACCTCGGTGTACGACCACACCTCCATGGAGCCTACGTACCCGAGGACCGCGTGCAGCGCGATGATGACCGCGATCAGAACAACTTTGAGGTTGTCCAGGTAGCGGACGCGCCGGGCCGCCCACCGCGCCGGCCCGCCGTCCCGCCGGCCGGGTGGGGAGACGCTCGATGAGCTCCCGGCCGCCACACCTCGACCGTCGCGCTGCCCGGGATCGCGAGCCAGAGCCGATGGACCTGCGTGCGACGAAGGACGTCCTGCTCCCGAACGGCCCCGGTGGGCGCAGGCGCCCTCCCGAGGCGGGACATGCCCGGTGACCACCACCTCGATGCGGTGGAGGCGCGACGTCCGCAGGTCGTTGAGCGTTTGAGCGTTTGAGCGCCAGGCTGTCCCGGTGAGAGTCCAGCCCCAGCAGCATCGCACTGCCCCGATCAGGGCGGATCAGGTCCGTCACAGGCGGAGGGTGACTGTTCTGCCTGCCCCGTTCGGGCCGATGAACCCGAACGTCTCCCGTATGCCATGGTCAGGTCGAACAGCCCGTGGCCGTTGCCGTAGTCCATCGTCAGACCCGTACGGGTGATCGCGGCCGTCGTCGGCTCAGCCAGCGGCGAACGCGCCGTCATCTCGGTTCGCGCCAACCATCCAGGCTCCCGCTGCCCGGCAGCGCCAGGGCCGGAAGGCCACCTCATTCCGAGACGTCCCCTGGTGCCGCCCGACGCCGAATGCCGGATCAGCAGACCGGCGGGCGGGCCGTGCCGGTGCCACCTTTCGAGCTGCCCAATGCGCTGACGTCGACGGCTGCCGCTTCAGCGGCGAGTTCGTCCAGGCGATGGAGCACCGCGAGGACCCGAGCGGTGGCGAAACCCGACGCTGTCCTCTTCTGACCGAACGAGAAGGACGCGAAGCCCTGGAAAGTGGAACCAGGTGTCACGGTGCCGTCCACGCTCAGGTTGTACCGGACCAGACATGCGGACAGATCGGCCAGAGCAACCCGATCCGCCGGGTCTGCCTGCCCACCGCGCCACAGCGCCGGGTAGCGGCCAAGAGCATCGAGGACGGCGTACGCGCCGTACCAGGTGGGCGGCCACTTGGCAGTCTTGAACCCCTTGCCGTGGCCGAACATGTACGGCTTCTCGGTTGCTCGCATCCGCCAGGCCCGCAGCGCGACCCGAGCGACCGCCAGCAGCTCTTCCGGACGTGGAGACGGCGGCTGCGCACGGGCGAGCACGCGTAGGCCCTCCAGCGTCACCTGCGGGCAGAAGTCGTTCCGCCGCCCAGGACCACGGAATCCGGTGACCGGGTGCGGACGGCACGGCCATGCCGGACCCTGCGCGGTTTGCGTCACGTCAGCGGCGAGGCGCTGCAAACCGGCCTGGACCTTCGGGTGAGCGGTTCGGCCGGCGCGGACAAGGACATCGAGAACCGCGTGGCTGTCACAAAGCAACGCACCCCAGACCGGCGCCTCACCCGCTCGCCGCGCGGCGTACGCCTCGAAGCGTCCCCCGCCGTCCTGGTGGTCGAGCATCTGATCGAGCAACCGGTCGATCCGCGGATCATCGGTGGGCGTCACGCCGAGGTCGAACAGCAGGTTCAGCAGGTTCGGCGCGAACCGCGGGCTGCTGTGGCCGCCGAGATCGTCACCAGCAGTCCAGTCGGGGAGACGGTCGAGCAGTTCCCGCGTGCCGGAATCGGCCACGACCGCCTGGTGCGCCGCCACCACCTCGGGGTCATCGGCCGGACGGTCAAGCACAGCGGTCAGCGTCACCCACTGGGCAGCCGGCTCGGCACACCCCAGCAACCACCGTCGCGGATCGGCCACACCGAGCGCCACCCAGGACCATCTGTCCGACTGTGCCGTACCGGAACGTCGCCCCATACCTCGACCCTGCCCGCCGCTGAGCAGGGCGCCAGGGCCAGAGGACCCGCAATACCGACGCTCGGCTCGGTCACCGTGATCGCCTCCGACAAGACCGGCACCCTCACCTAGGGACGGATGGTCGCCGCCGGCTGCGGACCCCGTTACCCCCGGCGCGGCCGAGATCGACGGCCACGGCACCGGCAGGGTGATCTGCAAGGACGCGCCCGAGGTGCCCGTGAACAACACATGGGGTCGGGCTACGGCATGGGGTCGGGCTACGGCATGGGCGCCGGAAACGGCGGCTGCAACCAGCTGCAGGTCACCGCACCGCAGGCACGCTCACCGCGGCGCACAAGACCACGCTGGCGTCGATGGCTCAGGTGGAGAAACTCGCCCACGCCCTGTACGCCACTTTCGGCGCCAGCTATGACGCGGCCGTCTTCGACCACATCGCCGCCGCCGAGACCCGGCATCTGAGCGCGGTACGCATCCTGCTACAGCGCTACGGTGTCAGCGACCCGACCGCCGGCCAGCCGGTCGGCACGTGCACCGACAAGGCCGCGCAGGCCACCTACGACAAGCTGCTCGCGCAGGGCAAGCAGAGCCGGGCCGCCGCGTTGGCCGCCGATCAGCAGGTGGAACGCGACGACACCGCCGACCTCACCGCGGCGGCGAACGGACTGACCGCTCCGGACCTCCAGCAGGCGTGCGCCAACCTGCTCGCGGCGTCCCAGCGGCACCTGACCGCCTTCACCCGCTGGTCGAACCGATAACCACGTCCGTGACGGGGCGGCTCGGCCGACCCGTCACCGTGGCGGAAACACCGTGATCGATGACCGGTGTGCCGGCCGTAGTGGCGCATCCGGACAACGAGTCGTCAGGCCACGGCGCCGTGATCAGAGAGCTGGTCGAGCGCGGCGTCCCGGTCACCGTGCGGTGCTTCACACACGGCAAGGCCTCCACGCTGTACGGCGTCGGCGGGGACCTCGGCACACCTACACCCGCGGCAGCCGGCACCCAGCACCACGAGGCCGGCGCCGCCGCCACTGCGATGGCCACCCCGGCGACCGTGATCAGCCATCCCGAGTCGGCCACACGCGGTGCCCGGGCGCCCAGACCAGACCAGCAAGCAAGCAAGCAAGCAAGCACAGCTGTACCACGACCAGTGACCAGGCAGATACCCGCGCGAATTTGTCCCTCCGCACGGCGCAACCGATTGATCACAACAATCGTCCGCCGTCGGCGGCGGTTCACTCACCGTCCGCCTCCTGACCGGCTTCGCCGGAAAACCGCCACACCCGGACAGGCGATCTCCTTCAGCACCCCCGGGCTGACGATCGCCGGTTTTGGGTACGCCGGGAGCCTGCCGTGACGTCGCCACCAGCGTGCCCTTCCCGCCGTCACCCCCACTGGAGCACCCGCGATCCGCACCCGGTCGGCGCGCTCACCCTGCTGCGATGCGCAGCCCGTACCGAACACATCGCCCACGCCGACCCGCGCACCCACCCTGCACGGCCCCGGCGACGAGCCGCCACAGTGGCTGACCGCCGGTGAAGCGTTGTCCGCCGGCTGGCTGACGGCGACCGGGCTGGCGGTTTCGGTACTGCCGTTGAGCGTCGTGGTGGAGGTGGCCGGCAGCCGGGAGATGATCCAGCGGCTGACGAACGGCTCCGAACTGCCTTACCTGGTACTTCGGTTCGCTGCCGCGGAACCGCACGGCACTGATGTTCCACGTACCCCGCGTCTGCCGCCCGAGGTGACGGTCCGTGTGATCGAGTGAGGGTCGGTCGGCCGCTACGAATCAGCCGAGACGGGTACGGGGCGCCCTCAGCGCTCTCGCCCATCAGGTGAGTCCGGCCCGGACGGCGCGGGGCCCGCCGGCTCCCCGGCTGGTGGGCCTGCAACCGGCGCCGTCGCCGACCGTGTCGGCACCGGCCTCGCCGCTACGTGCGACTTCCGGCGCAACTGATCCATCTGCTGGAAGGCCTGGTCACCGACGTAGCGACCCAGAGCGGTGTAGGCATCGAACTTGGCCACGTCGAACCACTGGTCACCGGTGGCGTCGTGCGGGAACAGCGCGTGTTGCTCGGCATGCTGACGAACCTCCCACGGCGTCTGCGCGGTGAGGACGCTTTTCCCGATCACCAGGCGGCCCGTGGGCCCGGTTCCGGCACCCCGGGGGCCGGGGTAACGGATCTGTCCGGTCACGATGCAGCTCTCCGCGGTGCGCGCCTGGACCGTGGCGGCCTCCTGCCGTTCGCCACCGGCAGGCTGGGCTCGCTCGGGGCGGTCGAGTTTGATGACCACGCCGAGTTCCTCCCTGGCCAGGGTGACCGAGCTGGCCAGCGAGGCGGCGAACGAGCTCTGCGGGCTGGTCGCGTCGAAACAGTAGATCTCCGTGCAGCCGTGGCGCAGCAGCTCGATCAGCCCGAGATCCTCGTAGTGGCCACCGTCGGCGACGAAGACGAGCGGGTCGTCCTTCGGGTAGCGGCCGAACAGTTCCCGCAGCAGATAGCTCAGCCGGCGCCACCGGGGGAAGCGCGGCTGCCACCATCGGCGGCCGGCGTATCTCATCTCCCAGACCACGCGGGGATTGGGCATCCACGTGCCCAGACGCGCGTTGGTCAGCGCCAGCACCACGTTGGCGGGATGGTGGTAGCGGCCCATGGCTGACGCGAACGCCGCGCCCGAGACCGCCATCGCGGTCTGGACGGTGAGGTCGACTTGCAGCCGTGGGGAGATGCAGTCGCGGATCTCCGCCGGTGTGTACCAGCCGAGCTCGGGGCCGCCGATCCAGTCGCCGGAGATGGTGAACGGCAGCGCCTTGCGGCCGGGCGGGACGTCGTCGGGATCGCTGGAGTGTGCCGCGGCGCAGAAGATGACTCGTGGGAACGCGGATCGCGGTTCGCCGTAATTCTCGAGCCGGGTCACCTCATCGTGGTCGTACGGCTGCGCCTCGTATCTGATGTCCGGCTCGAGCCGGTCTCCCGCGTCGCGCCCGTCGCGCGGTGCGTTCCACCGCACCCGGCGAACCGCGAACGCCTTGCTGAGCCGGCGCCGGTAGAAGGGGTGCAGGCCCAGTGCGGTCTCGTCGATGATGCCGTACAAGATCAGGAAGAGGCAGGTCAGCGCGATGGTGAAGGTGATCTGATCACCGGGCAGGGTGACCTTGGGGACGCCCCAGGACCAATGAATCGAATCGGTGACCTGGTGCCGCGCCGTCTCGCGAACGACGATCCCGAAGACGAGCAGGTAGACGCCGGCGACCAGGGCGATACCGCCGTAGACGCTCAGCCACTGCGCGATGCGCTTGCCGGTGTCGCCCAGTCGCTGATGCCGCGCCCGGCGGCGAGCGCCGTGCAGCGCTGTCTCGATTTCGGTCCGGTGCCGGCTCCACAGGCCGAGAACTGTGGTGGCGACCCCGGCGGCCGCGGTCACCGCCCCGCCGGCCACGGCCGGGCGGGCACTCGACAGACCGCCGGTGGTGATGTGGTCGCCGGCCCAGACGACCAGTGGGATCACCGCGCCGAAGACGACCATGACGGACACTATCCCGACGAGGATCTGCGGTGTCCCGTGCCGTACCTGCCGCTTGCGGCGGGCGACTCTCCCGAGCGGAACAACCGCCCCGGGAGTCGACGGCCCCGACGGGGACGAGCAGTCTGTGTCATCGCGCCGGCGGCTCCATCGGCTGAGCGATAACAACTCCAGCAGCGCTCCCCCAGCGGCGACGGCGACGACGGCCAGGACCGGCCCCCACAGCGGATGCCAGGGCATGGACGACTTCTCCCCACCGAGAAACCCGCTCCGCTGGTAGATGTGGCCGACCCACCGGCCGGCGAGGACGGCGAGCAAGCCGAGGAACAGCACGGAGATCAGGACGCCGCGCATCAGGGTGAAGACCGCCGCCGCCCACTCGCGGACCGTGTCCGCGAGATAGCTGCTGTGCCGGCGCAGGTAGTCGAACTCCGGCGAGCCCTCGCTGAACGTGCTGCCGTCCGGCGGCTCGACGCTCTCGACGCCCCGGTAGGCGTCGTAGCCCGCCGCGTCAGCGGGCAGACCCTGCCGGGCCAGCTGGATCGCTCCGGCGGCGTACGCCCCACCTGACACGGCGGTCAGGTAGTCGGCACCGGTCAGCTCACCTGGCCGATTCTGCAGGGCCTGTAGCGCGCCCAGGCAGAAGGTCGCCGATCGGATGCCACCGCCGGACAGGGCAATGCCCCGGCCACCCGGCGGTGAACCTGCGGGCCGGCGCGGGGACTGCCGACTAGACCGCCAATGCTCGTAGGCGCCGGCATCGCCGTCCTGCTGCACCGCTGAGCCGATGGACTCCGCGGGCAGCGTACGGGAGGGTTTCCGGAACCTCCGGGTCGAGATCACCAGAGCCGTGGTGACGACGACCAGGGTCGCCAGCGGCATCAGGACCAGACGCGGAAAAGCCACCCCTTGCAGCATCGTCAGATGTCGCTGCCAGGACACGGGGTCGTCCACGGTGCCGGCGAGCAGGTGCAGCAGCCAGTTCTCCCACCCATACAGCCCGAGGAGCACCAGCAGGGTCCAGCCGGCTGTGGCGACGATGAGGCTCACATGCGTGGGTTGCCAACTCTCGTCCACCTCGGGCCATCGGCGCCGATGGAACAACGGCGCCAGGAGACCACCGGCTGACAGCAACAGCAGGCCTAGACCGATCCAGGCGTCGGTCGGCAGCGCGTTCTCGTGGGTGAAACCTTCGATCAGGTCCGCGCGCTGCTGGGCCGTGAACGGCGCCGATCCGGGGAACTCGGCTTCGAAGACCGCCTGATTCAGCTTGACCATGTGGACGGTGAGCAGAACGGCGCCCACACCGACCGCCAGACAGAAGATGAGCGGCAGGGCGACGTGGTCCTGGTCGCGGAGAAGGTCGCTCCACCGTTTCTTACGACCATGGGGACGGTTCGTGCACCTCACAGGCAGTGACGGGCCGGCCACGCTGTTGCCCCCAACCCCGGACTCGACCATAAGGCAGTTGTATCGACCGCGATGATCGTCTTGCAGGGTCGCAGGTCCCGTCGGCTCCGCCAGAACGGCCCCGTCCCCGGTGACGGCGGCGTCAACAGTCCAGCGACCAGGAACAGCAAGGTGATCAGAAAAACCTGAACGACTGAGCAGCACCAGCAGGACGGCCTCGACGACCGGGTGCAGCGTCGTCTCACGGACCTCGGTCTACGACCACACCGTCAGGAAGCCGGTGTACCCGAGCAGGGCATGCAGCGCGATGCTGGCTGCGATCAGCACGACTTTGAGGTTGTCCAGGTAGCACATCCGACCGGCCGCCCACCGCGCCAACCCGCCGTCGCGCTGGCCGGACGCGGAACTGCCAGACCACCCTGCGGTGCCATCCCTCGACCGTCGTGCCCGGTCCCCGCCGCCGGTTCGGGCCCATCGGCCTGTTTTGCCGGCTGCCCGTAGCAGCGCACGCCGGCGCACCGTTCGGCGTCCGGGCAGTCAGAGCAACGGTCCGAAAGGCCGGCGTTCTCGGCGGTCGCCCCGGATGGGTCGATCGTTCCATGCACAGTGTTCGGCTGGCGCACGTCGGCAACGCGGGTACCGACGGCGGACGACCGGGGACGGTCGGCCCTACCGATGCCGCCGTCAGCGGCGGGAGGCTGGCCGAGGAAGGGCAGAGCCATGACCACAGCAACCGAGCACCGCCGCCCGTCGGTCGCCGCGCGCCGGTTCGGCTACGGCATCGCCGCCACGATCAACGTCGTCCTACTCTATGTCGTCAACGTCCGGCCCGGCTGGGACGCGATCCCGTTCCTGACCCCGGACACCTCCACGATCATCCCGCTGGTCAACGCCTCGCTGATCGTCGGGCTGATCGTGGACGCCGCACAGTCCGTGCGAGACCCGGCCTGGCTGGTCGCGCTCGGCGGCTTGGCCACCACCTCGATCGGGCTGGCCGTGCTGACCCGCACCTGGCAGGTCTTCCCGTTCGACTTCGGCGACACGTCGTTCAACTGGGCGCTCCTGACCCGGGTCGGGCTCGCCGCCTGCCTGGCGGGTGCACTGATCGGCTTGATCGCGCAGGCCGTCACGCTGGTGCGCACGGCGGCCCGGGCCCACCCGGAATGACGGCTCCCCGCGACATCGGGATGTCTGACACCGAGCAGGCACGTCAGCGCTGATCGGGTTCACGCTGCTGCGGCTGATCGCCGCCCTCGGCGAACGCACCGGAGGGCAGGCCTGCCCGGTGGTCAGCCGCTCCGCTGACGACCTGGTCCGCCGGCGTATCAGGGACCTTCGGCAGTTGACCGGCGGCCGGCGGCGAAAAAGACTGGGTTCGTATCCGATGCCGGCCGCGGGAGGTGGCCACCTGATGAGTGCACGCAAACCCAGGGTCACGGTACTCGGCGGGGGCACGTGGGGCACGACGGTGGCGTCCATCGCGGCCCGCCGGACCGACACCCTGCTCTGGGCGCGTGACCCGCGGATCGCGGAGGCGATCAATCGGACGCAGCAGAATCCGCGCTACCTCGCCGGCTTCGACCTCACCCCGGGCCTGCGCGCCACCGCCGACCTGGTCGGAGCCGTCGAGCGGGCCGACGTCCTCATCGCCGGGGTCCCGGCGCAGTATCTGCGGGCGGTGCTGGAGCGGGCGGTGGACCACGTCCGGCCGTTCATCCCGATCGTGAGCCTGGTGAAAGGTCTGGAGCAGGGTTCGCGCAAACGGATGACCGAGGTGATCGGCGAGGTGCTGCCCGGGCACCCGGCCGGCGTGCTGTCCGGGCCGAACATCGCCCGGGAGGTGGTGCAGGGTTTTGCGGCGGCGGCCACTCTGGCGATGCCCGACCACCACAGTGCGCAGATGCTGCAGGGCGTGGTCAACACCTCCCGCTACCGGGTGTACACCAGCGAGGACGTCGTGGGTGTGGAGATCGCCGGCGCGCTCAAGAACGTGTTCGCGCTCGCCGTGGGCTTCGGTGACGGGCTGGGCGCCGGCGACAACACCCGGGCCATGGTGATCACCCGGTCGCTGCACGAACTGACCAGGCTCGGGGTGGCACTGGGCGGACGGGCCGAGACGTTCGCCGGCCTGGCCGGCCTAGGCGATCTCCTGGTCACCTGCATCAGCCCGCACAGCCGCAACCGGTACGTGGGACTCGAGCTCGGGCGCGGCCGACCGTTGGAGGAGATCCTCGCCTCGATGAACCAGATCGCGGAGGGTGTACGGACCACGGCCGCGGTGATGAAGCTGGCCGCCGGGCGGGGTATCGACATGCCGATCGCCCGTGAGGTCGACGCCGTGCTCAACCATCGGCAGCCGGTCGAGAAGACCTACCGCGGACTGCTGCGGGCCACGCCCGGCCACGAGGTGTACGGGGAGGGCTGGTGACGGGCGGCGCCGCGGCGATCCGGGCGGCCGGACCGGGCGCCGGCGAACCGCCGCGAACGCCGTGACCGGCGACTCCGGGCCACGGTGGATGGCCCGGGGCGAGGCGGCCGTGCCGGGCGGGACGCGGTGGCTGTCCGGTGCCGAGGCCCGCCGGTCTGCCGCGCTGGCCTACCCGAAGCGGCGGACCGAATATCTGCTGCGCCGGCTGGCCGTCAAACACACGGTGGCCGCCGTCACCGGGCGCCCGGCCGAGCCGGTCGCACTGGCCGCCATCGAGGTGCCGAACGCGCCGGACGGAGCACCGTACGTGCTGGTCGACGGGGTGCGGGCGGCGTTCGACGCGTCGGTGACCGACCGGGCCGGCTGGGCGGTGTGCGTCCTCGGGCGGCGGGTCGGCTGCGATCTGGAGCTGGTGGAGCCCCGCAGCCCCGCGTTCGTCCGGGACTTCCTGACCGCCGCCGAACAGCGCTTCGTCGCCGGGTGCCGGCCCGGCGACGACCGGGACGCCGCCGCCAACCTGATCTGGTCGGCGAAGGAGAGCGCGCTCAAGGTGCTCCGCAGTGGGCTGCGCCGCGACACCCGCAGCGTGCAGGTGGACATCCGGGCGGTCGGTCCGGACGGCTGGGGGCAGCTGTCGGTACGCCAGGCAACCGGCCCGCCGATCACCGGCTGGTGGCGCCGGGAGGGCGCGTACCTGCTGACGGTGGCCACCGGGGCGCCGACCCTCCCGCCGATCGCGCTGGAGTGCCCGAGCCCGCTGGCGACCGCGACGCCCCAGCACTCCTGGCTCGATCACCCGGCGCCGCGGTGAGCGGCCATCCCCCGCTCCAGCGCGTCGATCAACTCCGGTCGTAGTCGTTCGGCACTGATGATGCGGTCGACCGAGCCCACCGCCATCGCCCGGTGCACCGTGTGGATCCGGTCGAACTCCTCGGCCACCTCACCCAGCTTCGCCGCCCGTACCGTCGCGGTGATCTCGGCCAACCGGGCCCGTAAGGTGCCCACGGCGGGCTCGGCGGCGTGGAGCAGCCGCTCGGCCGCCTCGCGGACGCGCGGGTCACGGTCGGTACGGGCCCGCACCTCGCGTGCGAAGACGGTGGCCGCGGCGGGTGCTCCGCCGATCACCGACGCGAACGAGCCCTCGACGGCGATCATCTCGAGCTGGTCGTTGAGCACCTTGGAGAAGACCACGAACGCGCCGCCGTGGTAGCGGGAGACCACCACGAAGACGATCGGGCCGCGGAAGTTGGTCATCGCCCGGCCGATCTCGGCGCCGTACTCCAGCTGCCACCGGCGCATCGACTCCGGTGAGCCGTCGAAGCCGGACAGATTCGCCAGCACCACCAGCGGCCGGTTGCCGCTGGCGGCGTTCACCGCCCGGGCCAGCTTGCGCGACGACTGCGGGAACAGCGTGCCGGACGTCCAGGCCGACGGGCCGCCGGCCGGCACGAACCCACGTCGGGTCACCGTGTGTGACTCCACCCCGAGCAGGCAGACCGGGATGCCGCCGACCCGGGCGTCCCAGACGATCGCGATCTCCGCGCCCCGCCAGTAGGCCCAGCGTTCCAGCGGCACGGCGTCGGCGTCGGCGACGGCCCGCATCACCGAGCGCATGTCGAACGGCTTCTTGCGGTCGGCGTTGCGCGCGGCGGAGAACACGTCGCCGACCGAGACGAGGTCGGTGCCGGGCACGGCGGTGTGCGGTGCGGTGCGGACGTCGCGGGCGGCCGGGTCGGTGGTCCGGTGCCTGCGCGGGAAGGTCTCGCCGGGTACCACGTACGTGTGCTCGTAGTGGCGCAGCAGGATCTCGCAGGCGCCACCGAGGTCGGCGGCCCAGTACTGCGCCTGCCCGTTCGGGCCCATCACCCGGTCGAAGCCGCCGATACCGAAGTTGTCCTCGGCCGACACCCCGCCGGAGAAGTCCAGCGCCTGCTTGCCGGTCAGGACCATGGTGCTCGCCGGCGTCATCACGAGGATGCCGCGGGTGTGCATGAGCATCGTCGCCTCGGCGTTCCAGTAGGGTTGCGCGCCCACGTTGATCCCGGTGACGACGACGTTCACCTCCCCGCCGGCCTGGGTGAACTCGATCAGCCGGCGCAGCACGGCGGCGATCCAGTCCATGTTCTCGGTGCCGCTGTCCATAGCGATCTTCGCGCCCGAGGAGAGGGCGAACCACTCCACGGGTACCTGCATCCGCTCGGCCAGGTCCAGGGCGGCGATCACCCGCCGGCACTCCGGCTCGGCGAGGTTGCCCAGCCCACGGGTCGGGTCGCCGAGCAACGCCACCCGCGCCATCCCCTCGGGCACCGTCTCGGTGTCGTTGCTGAGCACCCCGACCACGATGTTCGCGGTGTTCCGCCCGTACGGACGGGACACCGCGGCGAGGTCGCCGCGCTCGTCCAGGTCGTACTCGGTGAACCGGCCGACCGGGAACCGGGCGACGGCGCCGGGCGGCGGGGTGAGCAGCCGCACGATCTCGTAAGGGTAGGGCGCCCCGAACCGCCGGGCCCGCAGCACCTTCTGCCGGTACGGGGTCAGTGGCCGGATCGGCTCCGCACCCGGCGGCCGCTCGCGTACCGTCACCCCGGTCCCCCAGCCCTCGACGTGCAGCACCGTGTCCGTGGCGTCCGGCTTGCGCACCCGCAGCACCACCTTCTCCAAGCCGGCACCGGCGGCCAGTGGTGCCAGCGAGCCGACCAGCTCCGTCCAGGCGTCCGGCCTCAGGTCCCAGGGCGGCCGGACGTAGAGCACGATCCGGTTGGCCGCGGGCGGGTCGTCGGCGGGGAAGCCGGGGAGTGCCTCCCGGATGCCGGCCAGCGCCTGCAGCCCCAGCCGCTCCAGGTTCGGGTAACGCAGGTTGCCGTCCGCATCCCGGGTGGGCTGCAGGTCGCGCACCTCGGCCAGGGCGAACAGGCGGTGATCCTTGGGATTGTCGTGGGCGATGCCGTGGAACAGGTACACGTCCTCGGCCGAGCGCAGCCGTTCGAGCCGGAAGTTCCCCAGTCGCCACAGGTCCAGCCGCTTGGCGAGCATCGGGTGCAGGTTGCGGTAGACGCGGTCCTCGACGAACTCGCCGTCGCGCTGGCGGTAGGTGACGTGGTGGGTGCGGAACCGTTCCGGCGCCGAGCCCTCCACGGTGGTGACGGTCACGTCCAGGCGCCGCAGCCGTCGGCCGAAGTCGCAGGCCGGCAGCATTTTGCCGAGCTCCACCAGCACGTCCTCGACGTCGGCCGGTTCACCGTGCCGCCAGGTGGCCAGATCGACCACGACCTCACCGGCGGTGCCGGGCCTATGCAGGTGCGCGGCGACGGTCCGGGACAGCCGGGGCAGGTCACCCAGCGGCGCGTACGCCGTCACGAGGTGGATCTGCGCCCCGTCGTGGTGGTAGTCGGCCGAGCACAGCTGCCGGCCGTCCACCTCGGAGACGTGCAGGTCGGTCAGCGTACGGATGCGGTAGAAGCGCCGGGTGTAGACCTCGATCAGCGTCCGGCGCATGGCGGGGTCGGTGGTGCCGCGCCAGCGACGCAGGAGCGTGCCGCGCAGCGGCTGCCGGCAGGCCACCAGCCGCTCGATGCGCGCGGCGTGCTCCGGAGCCGGTCCGGTGCCGAACGCGTCGAGGTCCGCCTCCACTCTGGCGTACTCCTCGGCGATGACCGCGTCCAGGACGGGTTCGTCGAGATAGTGGTAGCGGACGTCACGGGCCAGGTCGGCGATGACCGGTTGGCAGCCCTGGACCGCGGCGGCGAACCGGTCGAGGCGGGCGCGGGTGCCGGCGTCGGCCAGGCGGGCGAGTTCGGCGTGGTGTCGCAGGCGCCGTTCCAGGATGTTCGTCACCACCGGCACCAACTCGTCGAGCCGGTGGAACGAGCGGAACATCCACAGCACCGCCTCCTCCAGCTCCGCGGTGCGGTCGAGGCCTAAGACGCCGTAGCGGCGCAACGCCCGTTCCAGGCGGCGGCGGTACGCCTCCGGCAGTCCCACCCGGTCGGCGTCGAGCCACTGCAGGTACGACAGCAGGTACTCCTGGGTGCTGCCGTTCGCGCCGGCGTCGTCCGGGTCTGCCGGGCCGCGCGGCCGGTACAGCGAGCCGACGTCGGCGAACAGGTCGAGCAGGCTGTCCTCGCAGTGCCGCAGACCCGGGTCGGCCGGCGGCGCGGTCTCACCGAGACGCCGCTGGCGGGTCGTCATCGCCCGCGCCGAGTCCGGGTCGAGGTCGAAGCCGAGCAGGTACCCGCGCAGCGCGGAGTAGACCCGCTCGCACGGCGGGGTGCCCGGCGGTGGCGCGGCGACCAGCCCGGCGAACGTCAGCAGGGAGCCGGCCGGCGTGGGCCGCGTACCGGTCGGCCGGATCCGCATGATCGCTGCCCCCGCGTCCACCTGCGCGTTCTCGGCCGCCTCGATGGAGGCGACCACGCCGTCGAGCGGCGCGGTGACGGTGGACTCCATCTTCATGCTCTCGAGCACTGCCAGCGGCTGCCCCGCTGTCACCACGTCATCCTGGGCGACCAGCACCGACACCAGGAACGCCGGTCCGGCACTGCGGACCACGCCGCCGTCGTCCCGGGAGAACTCGTGGGACCTGCCGTCGACGTCCACCCGGATCCTGGCACCCTCGACGACCGCCACGGTCCGGTGCGAACGGTCACCGACGCGTACCCGGCCCTGCGCACCGTCGCGCCGTTCCACAATCAGATCGGCGTCCCCGGTCGCGGCTGAGGTGATCCGGTACGTGTGCCGGTCGGTCCGGTACACCCGCAGGTCGTAGTGCTGACGCCGATATTCCAGCTGACAGCGGTGGCCCACCTCGGTGGTGGACTGCGCGCCGCCGCGCCGCGCCCGGGCGTGGAACGCGGCCTGCTCGGCGGCCTGGTCGAGGTCGTAGGACGTCACGGCGGCCACCAGCAGGGCGACCGGGTCCGGGGCGGGCAGATGCTCACCCGCGGCGGTCAGCCGGTCCAGCCAGTGGTTGTCGAACCGGCCGGCGGCCACCTCCGGCCGGCCCAGCAGACCGATCAGGAAGGACCGGTTGCTGGTACCGCCGTCGATCACCACCGTGGTGTCGTCCAGCGCCCGCCGCAGCCGGGCCAGGGCCTCCTCGCGGTCCTGGCCCCACGCCACGATCTTCGCGATCATCGAGTCGAAGTCCGGCGGAATCCGGTCGCCCTCGCGGAACCCGGAGTCGACGCGGACACCGGTGCCGCCGGGCAGGACCAGAGCGGCCAACCGGCCCGGCGCGGGTACGAAACCGTTCTGCGGGTCCTCCGCGCACAGCCGGGCCTCGACCGCGTGGCCACGCACCGGCGGCGGCGCACCGGTCAGCCGGCCACCCGCGGCCACGTGCAGCTGGAGTTTCACCAGGTCCAGCCCGGTGGTCAACTCGGTCACCGGATGCTCGACCTGCAGCCGGGTGTTCACCTCCAGGAACAGATACCGCTCGGTGTCCGGGTCGACGAGGAACTCGACCGTGCCGGCGTTGCGGTAGCCGGCCGCCGCGACAACCCGGACCGCCGCGTCGCGGATGGCGTGCTCCGCCGCGGCGTCCAGCACCGTCGACGCGGACTCCTCGATCACCTTCTGGTGGCGGCGTTGCAGGGTGCAGTCGCGTACCCCGACCGCCCAGGTGGTGCCCTGGCCATCGGCGATCACCTGCACCTCGACGTGCCGGGCACCGGGTATCAGTTTCTCCAGGAACAGCGTCGGGTCGCCGAAGGCGGACTGCGCCTCGTCCCGCGCCGAGGTGAACGCGGCGGAGAGGTCGCCGGCCGTGTGCACGATCCGGATACCCCGCCCGCCGCCGCCGGCCGCCGCCTTCAGCACCAGCGAGTAGCCGATCCGCTCGGCGTGCACGCCGGCCTGCGACAGATCGTCCACCGGTCCGTCGCTACACGGCACGACGGGCACCCCGACCCGCTGTGCCATCTGTTTGGCGGCCACCTTGTCGCCCAGCAGCCGGATGGTGGCACTGTCCGGGCCGACAAAGACGATCCCGGCCTGTTCGCAGCGCTGCGCGAAGGACGCCCGCTCGGACAGGAATCCCCACCCGACCCACACCGCGTCCACGCCGGCGCGCAGCAGCGCGCCGAGCACCACCGCCTCGTCGACATACCGGGATCGGCGGACCCCGGTGACCGGGTCGGTGACGGTTGCCGGACCGAGCGCCACCGCCTCGTCGGCCTCCCGGACAAACCAGGCGTCGGCGTCCGGCTCGGTGTACAGGACCACCGTGGTGATCGGCGGCCGGTCGCCGGCCCGGTTCAACTCGTGCACGGCGGTCAGCGCGCGGATCGCCGGTTCGCCGCGGTTGGCGATGGCCAACCGCCGGATCGTACGGGGCATGCCGTCCACCCCCCTCAGCCGTGCATGACGGATCGGAACGGGGCGCACACGTCCTCCGGCAGCGCATCGGGCAGCTCCACCGTGCGATATCCGTCAACGCACAGGACGACCGCGCCGTCGTCGTCGCGCACCACACAGTCGAAGCCGCCTCTGCCGTCCGGTCGTACCGTGGCCAGCAGCCCGGCGTGCTCAGCCGGGTCGCCGCCGAGACGCACGGCGCCGACGTGGGCCGGCAGCGCCAGCCGGCCCTGCCGGCCGGCCTCCCACAGGCCGGCGGTCTGGAAGCAGAGCTCGACCAGCCGCGGTCCGACGACCGTGGGCTCACCCGCCGGTGCCGCCAGATCGGTGGCGAAGCGGGCGGCGGCGCCGTCACCGTGCCGCCAGGCGGAGCCGACGACCTGGTAGGCCGGGCCGTGGAAGTACAGCCGGTAAACCTCCGCCGGGCTCAGCTCCGGCGGTTGCGGATGCACCTCGGCGTCGTCGCGCCCGAGGTCATACGGCTGCGCGGACAGACGTACCGACCCGGTGAAGTGGGTGGTGCGCTGCACCTCGCCGGTGCCCGGCAGGGTGCGTTCGGCGGACAGCCGGCACTCGGCGAGCAAGTCCGCGCCGGCCGGGCGCAGCAGCGCGGTGACGCGCAGCGTCCGCGGTTCGTCGCGGTAGAACTTCACCGGCGCCGAGAAGTTCACGTCCTCGACCGCCACCACGTGCCAGCCGGGCACGAGGAGACGCGCTACCTCGGCGAACGCCTCGATGCCCATCACTCCGGGCAGCACCGGGGTGCCGTCGATGCGGTGGTCGTCGAGGAACGGTGTGGCCGCCGGGTCCAGCGTGGTCTGCACGATCAGTCCGTCGTGCACGCTGAAGCCGGCCGGCGCCGCGGCCATCGGTCCGCCCGGTGACAGGCTCGCCAGGTCCAGGCCGCCGGCCTCGTGGTACTCCCCGGCCATCGCGCCCAGTTCACCGGCGACGACCACCTCGCCGTCGGCGGTGCCGCAGGTCAGCTCGCGCCGGATCCAGGCGACGCCGGCCGCGGCGGGGAGCATCTCGACCCCGGCCATCTCCATCACCTTGGGGATCGAGCCGCGGGTGGCCATCCCGATCCCACCCCACGCCGTCCAGTCGACGGCGAGGGCGTGTATCCCGGGGCGGCTGCGCCGCAGACTGCTCAACACCTTGCACTGCAGGTCGTTCGCGGCGCTGTAGTCGGTCTGTCCCACGTTGCCGAAACGGCCGGCGACCGAACTGAACGCGACGACCGTGCCGAGCGGCAGGTCACGCGCCGCGTGCAGGACGTTGAACAGCCCGTCGCCCTTCACCGCCAGCACGAGGTCGAACTCGGCGGGCTCCTTGTCGGGCAGGGTGTGACTGATCTCCACCCCGGCGGCGTGCAGCAGCACGTCGATCCGGCCGCTGATGGCGCGTACGTCAGCCATGGCCTTCTCGACGGCGCCCGGATCCGTCAGGTCGACGCTGTGGTAATGCGCGGTCCCGCCGGCGCGTTCCACCGCCTGCACGGCGGCCAGCGCGGCCTGCAACCGCTCGAAACGGGCCAGTGCCCGGTCGATCAGGACCGGCGTGGGCCGTTCACCGCGATCGCGGAGCCGGGTCGCCAGCTCGGCCTTGAAGCCCTCGCGGTCCTCGGCGTAGCGGCGCAGATCCGGGTCGGCCGGGTCCGGCGCGGGGGTCAGGTCGAACAGGTGGAAGGTGCCGCGTGCGGCGTCCGCCAGGTCCGCGGTGATCGCCGAGACGATGCTGCCGGCCGCGCCGGTGACCAGGAAGACCTGGTCTGAACCGAGCGGGGTCCCGGTGGCGGGGAACGGACGGACGGCCAGGCCCACGCCCCAGCGCCGACCGTCGGCGTAGCCGACCTCGACGCAGCCGGGATCGCGCAGGGTCTCGTCGACCAACCGGTCCGCCAGCGCGGCGGTCTTCCGGCCGGACGCGAAGTCGACCGCCTTGACCAGCGCGCCGGGCCGCTCCCGGCGGTACGCCTTGGCGAAGCCGGTGACCGCACCGCCCAGCGGGCAGGTCGCCCCGTCCTCGCCGTAGCCGTGGTAGCCGCCGAGCCGGGTCGCGGCGACCAGGAACGGGCTGTCGTCGTAGAGCCGGCGCATCGTGGCGTAGAGCGTGCGGACACGCCGGTGCAGTGCGGCGCGCCAGCCGTCGAGGTCGAGACCGTCGAGGTCCCCCTCGTCGTCCAGGGCGGCCAGCCAGTACACGCCGTGCACCGGCCCGCCTGCCAGTGCGTCGTCCAGTGCCGCGTCCGGGTGGTCCGGGTCCAGCGTCAGCACCTGGACGCCCAGCCGGGTCAGCCGGGTGGCCAGGGCCTCGCCGACGCCGCCCTGGTCCGGCAGCAGGACGACACGGGTGTCACCGTCCAGGGTGATGCCGGTCGGCACACATGCGGCCGTTTCGGGACGCAGCGCCGGTACGGGCACCCGGCGGGTGATCCGGTCGGTGGCGGCGAGGTCACCGGCGACGGCGGTGATGACCGGCGGGCCCGCGGTGTCCCGGCGCTCCGGCACCGCCGCGGTGGCCGGTCCGGCGGTGTTGTCCCGGACCCAGCCGACGACATGCGTCAAGGTCGGGAAGTCCCGCACCTGGAGGGTTTCGTCCCGGGCCAACCCGAACCGCTCCCGCACCGCCGCG
>NZ_LLZH01000313.1:0-51450 GCF_001509495.1 Actinoplanes awajinensis subsp. mycoplanecinus
TGGGGCTGGGATGGAGCGTTTGCCCAGCAGGGCGAAACGATCCGAGGCGGTGAAGTCTGGCAGCGGGAGGCCGTGGTTGCGCAGGGCTCGATTCACCCGGGCTCGGATCAGGTCCTGGTAAGGGCGTGGGGTGCGGGAGCTGCTGGCGTACAGGTCGGCGTACACCGGGATGAGGTCCTGGTGGGTGTGGCGGAGCCAGGTGAAGAAGAGCTCCTTGACCCCGCGCATCAGATACAGCGGCGTCGGCAGGATGGCCCCCGCGCCGGCCGAGGCCAGGGTGCCGATCAGGGTGTCGATCTGGTCGGTGCTGTCGGTCAGGTGCGGCAGGATCGGCGCGACGAAGACGGTCGGGGCGAAGCCGGCGTCGCGCATGGCGCGCAGTGTGGTCAGCCGGGCCGCGGTGGACGGCGCGCCGGGTTCGAGGGTGCGCCGCAACTCCTCGTCGAGGAACGCGATCGACATGCCGAGCTCGACGTTGACCCGTGCGGCCGCCGCGGCCAGCCGGTCCAGGTCGCGGCGGATCATCGAGCCCTTGGTGAGGATCGAGAACGAGACCCGGGCGCCGGTGAGCGCGTCGATGACCGGTGGCATCAGCTGGTAGCGGCCCTCGGCCCGCTGGTACGGATCGGTGTTGGTGCCGAACGCCACCCGCTCGGGCAGGGTGCGCTTGGTGGCCAGCTCGCGGCGCAGCACGTCGGGCAGGTTCACCTTGACGATCAGCTGGTTGTCGAAGTCGGCGCCCATGTCGAGTCCGAGGTGCTCGTGGGTGGGACGGGCGAAGCAGTACGCGCAGGCGTGCGTACAGCCCCGGTACGGGTTGATCGTCCACTCGCCGGGCAGCATCGCGCTGGTCGCCGGCACGTGGTTGAGCGCGCTCTTGGTGAGCACCTCGTGCAGGGTGATCCCCTCGAACTCGGGGGTGCGCACGCTGCGGATCAGGTTGCCGAGCCGGGTCAGCCCGGGCAGGGCGCCGGGCGCGATCGCGTCGATGCGCTGCCCGGCCCACCGCAGGTCACTGAGCCGCGCGTGGTGCTGGGCCTCACCGATTCCCGACTCCATGCCGACACTCTGTCATGCGTGGACTGAATAGTCCAAGATGGGGTCACCCGGCGAGCGGCTTCTAAGATGATCAGATGACCGACGAGAAGAACCTGCGCCAGAAGCTTGCCGACCTCGACGCCGAGATCGCCGAGCTCCGCCGGCTGGACGGCGACGCCCAGTCCCGCCGTGGCGAGGACGGCGCGCAGTCCGAGGGCATCATCGAGAACGAGGACCTGGCCACCGCGCTGACCGGCATCGCCGAGAACGAGGCCGTCCTCGACGTGCTGCTGCAGCGCCGCGACCGGCTCGAAGCCCAGATCAACGACCTGAGCTGAGGGCCAGCAGGCCATGCGAACCGGTGCGGGCCAAAGGCTAGATCCATACCTCAGGGTTCGGGGTCGACAGCTGCTAGCTCATCTGTGGTCACGATAGTGGTGTGAGTGCTCCTGGCGAGCTGGTGTCCATGGGCCTGCGGCGCGGCGGCGGTGTTCCCGGATTGGTGGGGCGGTCGTGGTGTGCGGCTGGGTGTCGCCGCATCGCCGGCGGTCTGAGGGTGATCTGGATCGGCAACTCGACCGCTTGCTGGCGGCAGGGGACTGGCCGATTGTCGAAGTGTTCCACGGTGCCGCCTCAGGGTCATCGGATCGGCGTGTGGGTTGCGGGCGTGTCAACGCAATGAGGTGACGGTGTTTGCTCGTGTCGTATCCAGAGCGTCTTGCCACGTTCGATACGGGTTGTTCGCCGATGTGGTCTTGCCGTCGTGGGGGCGTCACGTTGGTGATGGCCCCTGGAGACGACCCGGATGGCGATGATGGCGACCTGATCCGCGAGCTGCTCACGATGGTTATGTCGTTTGCCGGGCGGCATTAGAGGGCAGGGTCGGCATGAGCCCGGGGGCTGGCTGCGGCAGTGACAGCTTGACCGCGAGACATTGATTGTTGGTCATTGTTGGACGCGTTATCGTTCGGCGGGTGGGATCGAGACGGCGAGGGAAGGCGTTGCGTTCGCTCGCGGCGCCGTTCGTCGTCGCCCCGCCCGCTGGTGTGCGGATCCGGACCAGGTTGCGGCCCACCATCGAGGAGGCTGCGGTGCTTACCCTGGTCGGGACCTTTCTCGGTGGCCTCTACCGTGCTGACCTGGCCGCTCGGATCCGGCTCGGTGACGTTTCCGCGAAAAACACCGAGCGCACCAGCCGTAAGCGGGAACTGACCGCGGCCACAACCTCGCGGTGGGCGGGCTCGATCACCCGGGCTGCCGAGGACCAATACCAGCTCGCGATGCGTGCCCTCAAAGCCGACGTGACGAGCCTCGCCCAAGCCTTGCGCGTGCTGGACGCGCGGATCGCGGCCCCGGTCGGTGGCCGGGCCGGCCGGATCCCTGGCTACGCCAGCCAACGTGAACGGACCACCAAGCAGCAGCGCCGTCAGGTCCTCACCGCCCGCCTCAACGCGGCACTACAGCGGTTGACCGCCGGGCGGCCGGCGATCGTCGCGGGCGGGCGCCGCCTGGCGAAAACCCGTCACCAACTCACCACCGCCGGGCTCACCACGGCGCAGTGGCGATCCCGGTGGGACGCGGCCCGCATGTTCATGACCGCTGACGGCGAAACCGGTGCCCCGCACGGCAACTACACCATCAACGTCACCTCCGACGGCACGGTGTCGATCGCGCTGCCCGCCCAGCTCAGAAACCTCGCGAACGCCCCACGGGGCCGCTACGTGCTCACCACACGGATCGCTTTCACCCACCGGGCCACCCAGTGGTCCGACCGGGTCACCGGCGACCAGTCGGTGCGTTACGACATCAGCCTCGATGCCGCACGGGACCGCTGGTACCTCGACGCCTCCTGGACCACGCCCGCGCATGCTGCTTGCCCCGACGTCCCCGCCACGGTTGTCGACGGTGGCAGGATGCTGGGCATCGACCTCAACGCCGATCACCTCGCCGCGCACGTCACCGACACCCACGGCAACCCGGTCGGCGCACCGATCACCATCCCGCTCGACCTGAGCGGCCCGGCATCGCAACGCGACGGCCGACTGCGCGCCGCGATCAGTCACGCCCTCCACCTGGCCAGGCGACACGGCTGTCCGGCGATCGCGATCGAAAACCTCGGCTTCGTCGACGCTCGCGCCACCGGCCGGGAAACCCTCGGACGCGGCGGGCGCGGTAAACGGTTCCGACGCACGATCGCCGCCATCCCCACCGCACGATTCCGGGACCGCCTCGCCGGGATGGCCCACACCGCCGGAATCGCGGTGATCGCCGTCGACCCGGCATACACCTCACGCTGGGGCGGCAAGCACTGGAAACCCGCCCTCACCGCCAAGACACCCACCGCGACCCGGCACCACGCCGCCGCAGTGGTGATCGCACGACGCGCCCACGGCCACAAGGCACGGCGACGGCCAGGTGTCACCCGCACACGACCAGAGGATCGTGCCCGGGAAACTACCGGCCAGGCCGCACCACAAGCCGCGGGCGCGAGGGAACAGCTCGGCCTGTTCGAGACGGCACGCACCACACTGGTCGACAAGACGTGCCCGGCCCCGACTAGACCCCGGCATTCCCGAGCCTCGAAGACCGCTCGCGAGGCACCCGACCCAGGTCGGAACCAGCACGGCCAATTCTGGCCAACACGCTGAGGAGCGGTTTAGGGTCGCGGCATGCGAGTGGGGGAACTGGCGCGCCGGACCGGGACGACCGTGCGCGCCTTGCGGTATTACGAGGCGTCCGGGCTGGTCGTGCCGCGGCGGCTGAGCAACGGCTACCGCGAGTACGAGCCGATCGCGGAACGGCAGGTGGCCCAGATCCGCGAGCTGATGACGCTCGGCCTGGCCGTCGAGGAGACCCGCCCGTTCGTCGAGTCGATCGCCGACGGCACCGACGACGTGTGCGCGGCCGCCCTCGCCACGTTCCGCAGCACCGTCACCAACCTGCAGCGGCGGATCGGCGAGCTGACCGCGCAGCGCGACGCGCTGGACGCCCGGATCGACGCGGCCGCGCGCCAGGTGGTGACCGGTGTGCCGGTGGTGGCCGGCGCCGACCCGGCCGCGCTGATCGGCCGGCCGCTGCCCGCGCTGCAGTTCTACGCCACCGACGGGCGGCCGGTGGATCTGCACGCGCTCGGCCCGGGGCTCAGCATCATCTTCCTCTACCCGCTCACCGGCCGGCCGGGCGTGGACCTGCCGCGCGGGCTGCTCGAGGTGCACGGCGCGCGGGGCAGCGCCGATCAGGCCGCCTGGCTGCGCGACCACCACGCGGAGCTGCTGGCGGCCGGGGCGGCGCGGGTCTACGGGCTGTCCGCCCAGTCGACCGGGTATCAGCGGGAGCTCGTGCATCGGCTGCGGTTGCCGTACCCCTTGATCCCGGACCCGAAGCTGACCTTGGCGGCCGCGGCCGCCTTGCCGACGCTCATCTCGGGCGATCTGAATCTCTACGAACGGGTCACCCTGGTCGTCGCCGACGACCTGGTGGAGCACGTCTTCCACCCGATCCGGGACCCGGCGTCACACGCCCTCGACGTGATGGGCTGGCTGACCCGGCGCCGGAGCTGAAAAGCGAAAACCCGCGGCCGGTCGAGACCGGCCGCGGGCTCCTGGTTCGCCGTGCTAGAAGAATCAGCCCTTGTACGCGCTGATGATCTTCGTGAACTGGTACGCGGACTGCGACACGCCACTGCACGTGTCGTCGTTCGGGTACGCGCCCGGGCACTGCCGGTCCCGGTTGAGCGACCAGAAACTCAGCCGCGCGATGGTGTGCTGCTGCGCGTACGCGGTGATGGTCTGCATGTCGGCCAGGGTCACCACCGCCTTCTCGTCGGTGATGCCGTTCATCGACGAGATGCCCACGTGCTTGTACGCCTCGGCGTCCGACCAGCCGTACGCGGTCTTGAGCTTGTTCTTGAGCCCGTCGGCGGCCTGGATGGTCAGCTGGCCCTGGTTGCCGGTGGTGTTGCCCCAGTCGAAGGTCATGATGCCCCAGCCGTCGACCACCAGGCCGGCGCCGGCCGCCCGGTTGATCAGCGACGCGTCCGGCCCGCCGGTGCCGCTGCCCAGCGTGATGTAGGTGGTGATGCCCGGGTTGTTGGTCTTGATGATCTTCAGGGCGTCGACCGTCTTCTGCTGGTCGGTCGCGCTGTCGTACGGGGTCCCCTCGATGTCGATGTCGATCGCCTTGAGCCCGTACGCGTTGATCACCTTCTGGTACGCCCCGGCCAGTGCCGACGCGCTGCCGCAGGTGTGCTCGAGCCACGGTCCGGCCGCGCCGCCGAACGAGATCACCACGTCACCGCCGTTGGCCCGGATCGTGTTGATCGCGGTCTGGTCCGCGCCACCGGTCAGCGCGCGGCCGCCGTCCCACTTCGGGTCGCAGTTGCCGCTGTTGAGGATGAACGCCATGGTGAACCACTTGACGCCGGTGGTGTTGGTGACCGTGGTGAGGTTCGGCGGGTTGCCCCAGCCGGTGTAGTAGTACGGCGCGACCGCCTTGATGCCGGGTCCACCGGCCGGGGGAGCGGTGGTGGGCGAGGTGGTGGGTCCGGTGGTCGGGGTCGAGCTGCCGCCGAACGTCCACTTCTGGTTGCTGGTGCCGGTGCACGACCAGATCTGCAGCTTGGCGCCGTTGGCGGTGTTCTTGCCGATCACGTCGAGGCACTTGCCGGACGCGGTGTTGACCAGGTCGCCGGCGGCGCTGAGGGTCCACTTCTGACTGTTCACCGTGCTGATGCAGTCCCACAGGTGCACGGCGGCGCCGTCGGTGGTGCCGTTGTTCGCGACGTCGAGGCACTTGCCCTTGCCCTGCACCGTGCCGTTGTCGGCGAGGGTCCAGATCTGGTTGCTGCTGCCCGCGGTGCAGTCCCACAGTTGCGGGAGGTTGCCGTTGGTGGTGGAGCCGTCGGTCACGTCGAGGCACTTGCCGTTGAGGCTGCTCTTGAGCGTGCCGGCGCTGGCCGCGGAGGCGTTGGTGATGCCGAGGACGCCGAGCGTCCCGACGACGCCGGTGGCGGTGATTATCGCGAGTAGGCGGGAACGTCTGATGGCCATGGGTGGGGGACTCCCTTGCCGTGGGGGTGGCCTGGCCGGGATTGGAAAGGCAGTTAACAATCAACGCCCGCGTCTATGTGTAGGTCAACTGCACGGAGCGCGACGAAATCGGCATTTGCGCAGCTCAGAGCCCACTTTTCGGCCAACCGTAAATTAACCTTAAAAGCCGGGAATCTATGAAACACCGCAGGCGGGTTATCGTTGCCGGCGTGAGCGTCGTCGTCGTCGACCGGCCGGTCCGGGAGATCCTGGTCCGGGCCGGGACGCAGACCAATTGCAACGGCATCGCCCGGATCCTCGCCGACCTGGAGCCCGCCGAGCAGTTCGCGTTCGTGGACGCGCACGAGCCGGTCTGGACCGGCGACTGCGACGACGAGGCGATCAGCTGGTGCGTGGACGCGGTCCGGCGCGGCGTCGTCGCAGAGCTGACCGAGCAGGGTCAGGGCGAGCTACCGGCGGTCCGTTTCGTGCTGCGCCGGATCCTGGTCCACCCGATCGACTCCGCCCCGCACCGTAACGAGCAGGTCGGCCGGATGGCCGTCACCGAAGGGCTGCGCCGCCTCACCGAAATCACCGGGTGAGCCGGGGGTCACGGCTGTCGGGCGCGGGGCGCCACCCTACCTGGCATAAACTTCCGGCGTGACTGAGCTGGATGAAGAGACGATCGCGTTCGCCCATCGGATGTTCGACCTGGCCCGCAACGGCGGCACCGAGGAGCTGATCGGCAATGTCACGGCCGGCCTTCCGGCCAACCTGACGAACGACAAGGGGGACACGCTGCTGATCCTCGCGGCGTACCACAACCACGTGGACCTGGTGACCGCGCTGCTCGAGCAGGGCGCCGACCCGGACCGGGTCAACGACCGCGGCCAGTCGGCGCTCTCCGCCGCGGTCTTCCGGCAGAACGCCGAGACGGTCAAGGCCCTGCTCGACGTCGGCGCCGACCCGGCCGGCGGCACGCCGTCCGCGCTGGCCACGGCAGATTTCTTCGAGCTCCCCGAGATGGCCGAGCTGCTGCGCCGGCCCTGACGCCCGCGCAGCAGCTCGGCAGTGCTCAAGGCCTTCGCAGGCCGGCGGGGCTCAGCTGGAGCTGAGTCCTTGCTCGCTGCCCTTCTTGAGCTTGCGGTCGTCGCGGAGCTCGAGGAACGGCTCGTCGGTCGGATCGTGGCCGGCGGCGATGGCCCGGCCGCGCTCGAGTTCGGCGTCGAGCTCGGCGCCCAGCAGGATGGCAATGTTGCTGATCCACATCCAGACCAGGAACGCGATGACACCGCCGAGGGTGCCGTAGGTCTTGTTGTAGTTGGCGAAGTTCGCCAGGTAGATCGCGAACGCGGCGGAGGCGATCAGCCAGAGCAGGACGGCGAATACGCCGCCGGGGCTGACCCAGCGGAAGCCGCCGGTCCTGGCGTTCGGCGACGCCCAGTAGAGGATCGCGAACATCAGGCTGACCAGGATCAGCAGGACCGGCCACTTGGCGATGTTCCAGGTCAGCACGGCGGCGTCACCGAGCCCGACGGTGTCGCCGACGACCTTGGCGATGTCGCCGGTGAACACGACGATGGCGGCCGAGATGATCAGCATGACGCCGACGACCGCGGTGACGCCGACCCGGATCGGCAGGGTCTTCCAGATCGGCCGGCCCTCGGGCACGTCGTAGATGGCGTTCGAGGCGCGCATGAACGCGGCGATGTAGCCGGACGCCGACCAGAACGCGACGACGAGACCGAGGATCGCGGCCAGGCCCGCGGTGCCGGGATCCTTGACCTGTCCGAGGACCGTGTCGACGAGGCTCTGCAGCTGCTGGCTGGGAGCGATCTCCTGTACGGCGTCCTGCACCGTCTTCTGGCCGTCGCTGCTGAGCATGCCGAGCAGCGACACCAGGACGAGCATCCCGGGGAAGATCGACAGCACGCCGTAGTAGGTCAGGGCGGCGGCCCAGTCGGAGACGTTGTCCTCGGAGAACTGCTTGCCGGTGCGCTTGATCGCGGCGAACAGCCCCTTGCCCTTGAGCTGGGCGGGGCTGTCCGGGCCGGCGTCCGGTGGCGTCCCGGATCGGCCGGCGGGTGTGTCGGAACCGGTGCTGGTGGTGGCGGCCGCGTCGAGGTCGTAACCGTCGCCGCGGCCGGGTTTACGGTCTGCGCTCATGGTGGTGGTCCTTCAGATGCGGCCTCTGCCGGCGGTGGATCGGTGATGGGAACGGGCCTGTGCCGGCCCCCGAGGGGAGGCCGGCACACCCGAGATCGCTCAGGAAGCGGTGCGTGCGGCGTGCTGGGTCTGGTCCTTCACGTCGTACGCCGAGGTGGTGGCCTGGTCCTTGGTGGTCTGTGCGGCCTCCTGCGCGGTGGCCCTGACCTGGCCGGCGGCGTGCTCGACGGTGCCGGACAGATCGTCCTTGAGGTCGGTGGCGATGTCCTTGACCTTGTCGGTCAGGTCACCGCTGTTGTCCTTGAGCTGCTGACCGGCGCGGCGTTCGGCGTCGGTGACCGGGATCAGCGTGGCGGCGAGCAGGCCGACGCCGAACGCGATGATGCCGACGGCCAGCGGGTTGCCCTGGGTCTGTGTGGCGACCGCCTGCGGAGCGCTGCGGATCGCGTCCGCGGCGTCGTGTGCCTTCTCGCCGGTGACGTCACCGAGGTGCGAGGCCTTGCCCTGCACGGTGTTCACCGCGGACGAGGTGTTGTCGGCGACGGCGTGCCGGGCCTGGTCGGTGCTGCCCATGACTTTCTCCTTCACCGAGTTCCAACGACGCTGGGCGGCCTTGGCCGGGCTGGTCTTCTCGGCCAGCAGGTCGACGTCGCGGGTCAGCGACGCCCGGGTCGTCTCGATGTCCTGCCTCAGCCGGTCGGGTTCTTCAGCCATTGCGCGTCCTCCTTGAGGGTGTCGACGGTGCGCCGCGGCATCGGGTCCACGGTCTCCAACTTCTTCTTGCCGGCCACGTAGAGCACGGCGCCGACGGCCGCCCAGATGACGGCCACGATCAGCGCGGCCCAGCCCATCGGCATGACCGCGTCGAGGCCGAACACCGCGGCGAAACTGAGCAGCACCACGGACAGGTAGCCGGCGAACCCGGCGCCGCCGAGCATGCCGGCGGCCTTGCCCGCCTTGCCGGCCTCCTGCTTGAGCTCCGCCTTGGCCAGCTCGACCTCCTGGCGGAACAGCTGCGACAGGTCGTCGCTGATGTTGCCGATCAGCTCGCCGATCGAGGTGTTCTCGGCTTGTTCGGAGCGGTCGGCGGGATAGTTGTTGCTGGTCACGGCTGCATCCCCGGACCCGGCGCGGTGCGCCGCTCGTCGGCGATGACCGGAACGCCGGTGCCGGTGGCGGCGTACTCGGAGCCGGTGCTCGGCGGATAGCCGGCGCCTGTCGTGGTCGCGTAGTCGGTGTGCTGCGTGCCGACCGGCGGGGTGTAGACCGGGTCCGGCGCGGTGGCCGGCGTCGCCGGGGAGAAGCTGTCGGTGGACGGCTTCACCGTGCCGGCCGCCGGGTCCGCCTTGGCGACGCTCTTTCCGAGCCGGCCCACCACGAAACCGGCCGCGAGCGCGGTCGCCAGGAAGGCGCCCGGACGGCGGCGCGCGAAGTCCTGCACCTCGGCCAGCACGCCCTCGGGGCCGTTGCGGTCCAGGTAGTCGGCCAGCTGACGGCCACCGTCGGCGACCCGGGAGACGACCATCGCGGCCGGGGTGTCACCGCGGTCACCGCGCATCTCGTCGAGGTGATCGGCGGTCTGCCGGATGCTGCCGACCAGCTTGTCGTTCTGGGTGCGGGCCTGCTCGCCCAGCTTGTCGCGGACCTCGCCGGCGACGTTGCGGGCCTGCGTCTTCGCCTCGCCGCCGACGCGCTGCGCCTGCTCGGCGACGGTGTCCTTGACCTGGGTCGCCGCCTGCGCGGCCGCATGCTTGCCCTGCTCGGCGACCTGCTGGGCCTTCGACGGATCGTCCGGGGTGGAAGGGGTCGGCGCGTAGGCGCCGGCCGTTGCCTCACTCATGGTGCCTCCTGAATAGCTCCGGGGGTACGAGTGCCGTGATGCCCTCGCCTCGGTCGGTTAATCGCCGCGGATGCTATTTCCGGCGCCTTTTTGCTAAACACGATCGACGATCTCTAAATGGCTTTGTTTATGATCCGAACGGTAATGCGATGATCATTCACATAATGCGGCGGTCGCCGTTCGGCGGTGCATGGGAGACGTGCGGGGTATCTGAACCCGGGAGGCGATCGAGGGCGGGCCCGGCACGTCGGGGGCACGGACCGGCCTGGATCAGCGCCGCATCCTGGGCGCCGCGGTGCGGTTCATCGACGCGAACGGCCTGCGCAAGCTGACCGTGCAGCGCCTGGCACACGGCCTGCGCCGGATCGCCCTGGCGCACCCGGAGGTCTTACCGTTGGTGCCCGCCCGCCCGGCGGCCGCGTCCCGAGTGCGCCCGCCGCTGCGCAGCTGCCGCGCGGGCGCCGACCGTTGACCTGACCCCCGGACGAGAACAGCGTTCATCACGTAAACGGGCGCGTCAGGCCTCGGAGCTGCCCAGGTGCCGGCGCAATTTGGCGAGGGCCCTGGTGAGCAGCCGGGACACGTGCATCTGGGAGATGCCGATCTGCTCGGCGATCTGCTGCTGGGTGAGGTTGCCGTAGAACCGCAGACTGACGATCTTCTGTTCCCGGGTGTCCAGGCTGGCCATCGCCGGGCCGAGCGCGAGCCGCAGCTCGGCGAGCGCGAAACCGGTGTCCTCGCCGCCGAGGGTCTCGCCGAGCTCGGCGCCACCCTCGCTGATCGGTGTGGACAGGCTCGTCGAGTTGTACGCGCGGGCGCCCTCCAGTCCCTCGATCACCTCGTCCTCGCTGATCTCGAGGTACGTCGCGATGTCGGCGAGGGTGGGTGACCGGCCCAGGGAGTTGCTGAGCGCGTTGTCGGCGCCGGAGATGGCCAGGCGCAACTCCTGCAGGCGGCGCGGTACCCGTACCGACCAGGTCTTGTCGCGGAAGTGACGCTTGAGCTCGCCGACGATCGTGGGGATCGCGAACCCGGCGAACTCCACGCCGCGGTCGGTCGCGAACCGGTCGATCGCCTTGATCAGGCCGACCACGGCGACCTGGTAGAGGTCGTCGCGGGGCTCGCCGCGGTTGGCGTAGCGGCGGGCCAGGTGCCGGGCCATCGGGAGCCAGGCCTCGATCGCGCGCTCGCGCAGCGCGGGCCGCGACGGGTGGCCGACCGGCAGCGATGCCATCGCGGTGACCAGGTCGCCGGCGTGATCCGGGTTCGTCGACGAGTCCACGGCGGAGGCAGTGTCGGCGGCGACGGTCATGGGGAGCCCCTCGGGTTCAGCGGTGCCGCAGGCGCGGTGCCGCCTCTACATACCGGGGAATCGGGGTGCCGAAACCACCGGATCGGGGGATTCCCTCAGGTCAACCCGCGTGGACGGTGATCAGGTCGGCCAGGCCGGAGACCGTCAGCAGCGGTCCGAGCAGTGGCCCGGCCACCACCTCGATGTGGTCGGCGTTCGCGAACAGGGCGGCCAGGCCGGCGCTGTCCAGGTACTCCACGGCGGTGAGGTCGACGACCAGCGTCGTCCCGCCCGCGCCGGCCAGGGCCTCGGCGAGCGCGGCGGCGAACGTCTCCGCGTTGCTCATGTCGATCTCGCCGGCCGCGATCAGGGTGGGTGCACCCCCGGCACGGTGTCCGCTGGTGAGGGTGAGGGCAGTGGTCACGGGACGATCCTTGCCTGCATGTCGATGACGGTTCCGGTGGTGCCGGTGGTGACGGTGACGTGGTGCATGAACGCCTTCATCAGCGTCATCCCGCGGCCGCGGTGGGCGTTCTCGGCCGGCTGCGGTGGTTTCCACCGGCCGCTGTCGACGACGGTCAGGTGCAGGTCGTCGGCGGTGGCCGCGGCCCGTAGCCGGATCACGCCGGGGGTGTCGCGGTGGCCGTGCTCGATCGCGTTGGAGCAGGCCTCACCTGCGGCGACCAGGACCTTCTGCGCGGTGGCCGGGTCGACGCCGACCCGGTTGAGCCAGCCGCGCAGGGCGGTACGCACCGGCGCCAGCCGGGTCGCCTCGGCCGGGAACTCCAGCTCCAGCGGCCCGGGCTGGCGGTAGACCAGCAGCGCCACGTCGTCGTCGTACCCGCCGGCCGGGGCGAGCTTGTCCATCACGGCGGTGGCCAGGCTCTCCACCGACGAGCCCCGGCCGTCGTGGACCACCGCGGTCGCCTGCTCGATGCCGGTGGTCAGCGGCTGCCGGCGCCGTTCGACGAGCCCGTCGGTGTAGAGCAGCAGCGTGGCCCGCGCGGGCATGGTGTGTTCCGCCTCCGGCCGGGGCATGTCCGGGCGGATCCCGAGCGGCCGGGACCGGCCCTGGTCGAGCAGGTGGGTGGCGCCGTCGGTGTGCGCGACGATGGCCGGCGGGTGCCCGGCGCTGGAGTAGCGCAGGTGCCCGTTGTCCGGGTCGAGCACGCCGCAGAAGACGGTTGCGCACATCGCGCCGGGCAGCAGGGCGGCGAACCGGTCGAGGGCCATCAGCGCGGCGGGCGGGCTGGCGTCCTGCAGCAGCAGGGCCCGGCAGGCGCTGCGGAGCTGACCCATCACGGTGGCGGCGCGCAGGCCGTGGCCGACGCAGTCGCCGACCACGATGCCGATCCGGCCGTCGGCCAGCGGGAACGTGTCGTACCAGTCGCCGCCGACCCGCAGTGGCCGGCTGGCCGGCTCGTACCGGACGGCGAACCCGCTGGGCAGTTGCGCCGGGCCGAGGATGGCGCGTTGCAGGGCGAGGGCGGTTTCGCGCTGCTGGTCGATCTGGTGGATCCGGTGCAGGCCCTGGCCGATGTGCCCGGCGAGCAGCGCCAGCAGCGTCTCGTCCTGCTCGGTGAACGGCCGGGCCGGGCCGAGCTCGATCCACAGGGCCATGGTGCCGTGCGGGTGCTCGATGGTGATGCCCGCGCCGGCCGAGCGTTCGGTGACCGCGGTGAGCAGCGGCTTGTCGCGCAGCGCGAGCAGGGCCCGGCGCCGCGGCTCGGGCAGCTCCGCCCAGCGCAGATCAGGATCGGTCGCGGTCACCGTGGGAACGGCGGCGCCGTCGAAGACGCCGGCGACCACGGCCGGTGCCTGCCAGAGCTCGCGCAGCTCGGTGAGCACGCCGTGCAACGCGTCGGTGAGATCCTCGGAACGCGACAGCCGCAGGCCCAGGGCGGCCAGGGCGCTCTCCCGCTGGATGGCGTCGTGCTCCGCGGTGACGTCGCGGAACGTCCCGACGATCACCTTGCGGCCGGAGTCGGGGTCCTGCACCTGGTTGAACGCGGCGCCGACCCACAGGCGGTGCCCGTCCCGGTGCGACACCGGGATCGTGTAGGTGCCCTGGGTGTGCCCGGTGAGCAGGGTGAACGCCTCGGCCACCTGCTGATGGGCGTCACTGTCCGAGACCGCGTCCGGCCACCACGGGTGGGTCGGCGCGTACGGAAGATCTTCCGGACCGAAACCGAGGATGTCGGTGAACGCGGCGTTGATCTCGATGACCGCGCCGTTCTCGTCGCAGACGAAGAACGCCTCCTGCAGGGAGTCGATCAGCGCGGTGCGCCATCGGGCGTGCCCGGTGCGCAGCCGGGACAGTTCCACGTTCGCCCGCACCCGGGCCAGCAGCTCGGCCGCCGAGAACGGCTTGAACAGGTAGTCGTCCGCGCCGGCCTCGAGGCCCTCGATGGCCGCCTCCTGCCCGGCGCGCGCCGACAGCAGCAGCACCGGGGTGCCGGCCGTGCGCGGGTCGCTGCGCAGCGCCCCGACCAGCTGCAGGCCGTCCAGCACCGGCATCATCACGTCGCTGATGATCAGGTCCGGGTTGCTGATCCGTGCCGCTTCGAGGGCCAGCTGTCCGTTTCCGACCACACTGACCCGGTGCCCCGCGGAGCGCAGCAGCCGCTCCAGGTAGTCGCGCATGTCCACGTTGTCGTCGGCGACCAGGACCGAGGCCGTCACCCCCGGCGTCCGCTGATCGCTCTCGGCCGCGGGCGCCTGCGGCGACTCTTCCCGTACGCCTTCGTGAGCGGCCTGGGCCGGCAACCACCGTAACGCTTCCTGCACGAAGGGGTCGGCGGAGCTCCCGCGCGTGCCGGAGCTCGCCGCCGGGGTCAGCGCGTCCGCCGGCAGGTGCGCGGTGCCGAACGGCAACCGGATGGTGAACGTCGTGCCGGCGCCCGCGGTGCTCTCCGCGGCGATGGTGCCGCGGTGCAGCCCGACGAGTTCCTGCACCAGCGCCAGCCCGATGCCGCTGCCCTCGTTGGAGCGCGACCGGGAGTTCTCGATCCGGTGGAACCGCTCGAACAGCCGCGGCATCTCGTCGGCGGCCACGCCCACGCCGGTGTCCGCGACGGTGATCACCGCGTGCCGGCCGTCGGCGCGCACGCTCACCCGGACGCCGCCGTCGAAGGTGAACTTCAGCGCGTTGCTGAGCAGGTTGAGGATCACCTTCTCCCACATGCCGCGGTCCAGGTGGACCGGCTCGGGCAGCGGCTGGACATCCACCGCGAAGCTGAGCCCGGCCCGGCTGAACGCCGAGCGGAACACGCTGGCCAGGTCGGCCGTGGTGGTGGCCAGGTCGACCGGCTCGTAGCGGGCCTGCATCCGGCCGGCCTCGATCCGGGAGAAGTCCAGCAGCGCGTTGACCAGCTTGCCCAGTCGCAGCCCGTTGCGGTGGATGACCTCCAGCTCCTCGCGGACCTGGGGTTGCGCGCCGGCCAGCTGCCCACGCAACTCCTCGACCGGCCCCATGATCAGGGTCAGCGGGGTACGGAACTCGTGGCTGATGTTGGAGAAGAACGCGGTCTTGGCCCGGTCCAGCTCGGCCAGCTCCTCGGCCCGCCGCTGCTGCGCCTGGTAGCTGCGCGCGCTGGCGATCCCGGCCGCGACGTGCCCGGCGGTCAGTTCGACGAACCCGCGGTAGCCGTCGTCCAGCGGCCGGTACCGGTTCAGCGCCGTGACCAGGAACCCGTTCGGCGTGCCGCCCTGCTGCGCCAGCGGCGTGACGAGGGCCTGGGTCGGTGGCAACGGCCAGTCCCCGGCCGGGAGGTCACCGCTCAGCTCGATCAGCTGTGGTTCCCCCTGGCTCAGCAGCGCCAGCGGCCAGACCGCCGCGGTGTCGTCCGCGGCCATGAACTCCGGCACGGCCGGGTGCCCGGCGGCGATGCCGGTGCAGGCGGCCAGCCGGGCGCCACCGTCGTCGTCGAACAGGTACGTGGCGGTGAACGGCAGGTCGCGCAGGTTGGCGGCGAGCTGCCGGCTGCTGAACGCGAGCATCTCCTGCTCGGTGCGCACCACGCTGCGGTCCGAGCCGAGGTCGCGCAGCGTGGCCATCCGCCGTTCGCCGATCACCCGCTCGGTGTCCTCGCTGACCACGCAGAGCAGGCCGACAATCGTGTCGTCGTCGGCGCGCAGCGGGCTGTAGGAGAACGTGTGATAGCTCTCCTCGGAGTACCCGGAGCGCTCCACGAACAGCAGCAGCCCCTCGTCCCAGGTGGCCTCGCTGGTGTCGAGCACGTTCTGGACGCGCGGGCGGATGTCGCTCCAGATCTCGGACCACACCTCGCTCGTCGACCGGCCCAGCGCCCACGGATACTTGCCGCCCAGCGTGTCGTGCCGGTACGCCTCGTTGCAGAAGAACGTCAGCTGCGGGCCCCAGCCCATCCACATCGGGAACCGCGACGACAGCAGGATGCTCACCGCGGTGCGCAGGCTCTGCGGCCAGTCCTCCGGCGACCCGAGCGGCGTCGCCGCCCAGTCCACGGCCGCCAGATCCCGGCCGACCTCACCACCGGCGGCGAACACGTCGACTCCCGTATCAGAACCGCTCATCGCTACGCGTTCTCCCTTACCACCGCTCGGCGTGAAAGCACCGAAGCCCGGCAGACGGTAACCGGTCCGAGCTCGCGATCTCGCATCGAGGTGATATCCAGCCAAGGTCCGTAGACTGGCCCGGTGCCGAAACCGGGGGACTCCACGCTGACGTCACCGGCACGCCTGGCCGCCGTCCGGCGCACCGGCCTGCTGGACTCCGGCCCCGAGGAGCCGTTCGACCGGCTGACCCGGCTGGCGTGTGAGCTGCTCGGCACCCCGTTCGGGTTCGTCACGGTGGTCGACGATCAGCGCTCGTTCTGGAAGAGCTGCATCGGCGTCACCGGCACCGACCGGCAGAACCCGGCCGAGGAGTCGTTCTGCCAGTACGTCATCGCCACCGACGACGCCGTGATCATCGACGACGCCCGGCTGAACCCGATGACGCAGGACAACCCGTCGATCGTGTCGATGGGCGTGATCGCCTGGGCCGGTTTCCCGGTACGGTCACCGGACGGGCAGGTGCTCGGCTCGTTCTGCGTGGTCGACGACAAGCCACGGCACTGGGAGCCGCGGGAGCTTCGTACCCTGGAGGTCCTCGCCCACGCCGCCAGCGGTGAGGTCGCGCTGCGGATCGCGGCCGACGACGCCGCGCGTGAGGCCGAGCTGGCCCGCGCGTCCGCCGAGCGGTACCGGCAACTCGCGCACACCGTGCAGCAGAGCCTGCTGCCGCACGACCTGCCCACGATCCCCGGCCTGACCCTGGCGGTGGCCTACCGGACCGCGGACCTCGACGTGTTCGGTGACTTCTTCGACGCGGTGCCGACCCCGACCGGCTGGGCGGTGTTCCTCGGCGACGTCACCGGTCGCGGCGCGCCGGCGGCCCGGGTCAGCGCACTGGCGAAATACACGCTGCGCGCCGCCGCGGTGCGGGCCAGCTCCCCGGCGATCGTGCTGACCGAGCTGGACACCGCGCTGCACCGCTGGTTCGACGAGATCGGCGCGCCCGGTTTCGTCACCGTCGCTTACCTCGCGGTCCGCCGGGCTGCTGCCGGTTTCACCGTACGACTGTGCACCGCCGGCCACCCACCGGCCGCGATCCGGCGCGCCGACGGCCGGGTGCACGCCGCTGGCCGGACCTTCGGCCCGCTCGGTGTCCTGGGCCGGCTGAGCTTCAAGATCGACGACATCGACCTGGAACCCGGCGACGTCCTGGTGCTGTGCAGCAACGGGGTCACCGACGCCGGCCACCGGGAGCCCGGCGGGATCCTCGGCGAGGCCGGCGTGCACACGATCCTGGACCAGGCCGGCGAGACCTCCGCGCAGAAGCTCGCCGACCTGGTGCTCGACCGGGCGTTGCAGGCCGCCGACGGTCAGGCCGGCGACGACATGGCGGTCATCGTGCTGAGCGTCCCGCGATAGGCGGGCGCAGGCCGTCGAGCAGGAACCGCAACCGGCGCTGGTAGTCCTCGCGGGTCTGCTCGCAGCAGGCCTGCACCACCGCGCCACGCTCCAGGATCAGATAGTTCAGGTCGTCGGGCGTCAGGTCGGCGCGGACCACCCCGGCGGCCTGCGCGTCGGCCAGCAGCTCACGGGCGAACCCGCGGGCCCGCTCGCACAGCACGGTGAGCGGCTCGGACTCCGGCAGGGCCCGGATCAGCACGTCGTTGGCGGCCGGCTCGTCGAACTGCAGCAGCCACGTGCCGATCAGGTACCGCTCGAAACGGTCGAGGGGATCGTCGAGCTGCTCGACCGCCGTGATGATGCCCTGGAACCGCTCGGCGACCAGCTCGTCGACGACCGCGTCGATCAGGCCGCGCCGGCTGCCGAACCGGTGGTAGATGGTGCCCTTGCTGACCCCCGCCACCCGGGCGACCTCGTCCAGCGAACTGCTGAGGCCGCCCGAGCGGAACACGTCGAGCGCGGCCCGGCGGATGCCCTCGACGTTGCGCCGGGCGTCGGCGCGCCGGGGCCGGTCGGGCACGGTCATGCCGGCTGGGCCGCCCGGTCCTGCCAGGACAGATCCAGCGCCTTGCGGAACGCCTCGACCGGCTGCGCGCCGGAGACCGCCCGCTTGTTGTCGAAGACGAAGAACGGCACCCCGGAGATCCCGTACGCCCGGGCCTGCGCCAGGTCGGCGTTGATGTCCTTCTCGTACGCGCCGGACTTCAGCGCCGCGAGCGCGTCGTCGCGGGACAGCCCCAGCTCGGCGGCGAGGTCGGCGAGCACCTCGTGGTCGGCGAGGTTGAGACCGTCGGTGAACTGCGCCTTGAACAGCCGGAACACCATGTCGTGCTCGCGGCCGGCCGCCTTGGCCAGGTGGATGATCCGGTGCGCGTCCTTGGTGTTCACCATGAACGAGTCCTCGAACTTGTAGTCCAGGCCGGCCTGCGCGCCGCGCGAGGCCAGCTGGGCGTGCGAGGCGGCGATCTGCTCGGCCGGCATCCGCAGGCTGCTCGCCAGGTAGTCGGCGGCCGGGATGGCCTCGCCGACCGCGAAGCCCGGGTTGAGCTGGAAGCTGTGGTAGCGGACCTCGACGCTGCCGTGCGGGAACTGCTCGATCGCCTGCTGCAGCACGGCGTCACCGAGGTAGCAGAACGGGCAGACGACGTCACTCCAGACGTCGACGGTGATCGGCTCAGCGGCGGATCCGAAAGCACTCGCGGTCATCAGTCGCACGTCCCGTCCACGTCACATACGGCGGCGTCGTCCGCCGAATCCAGGAAGATCAGGGCCGGCACGGGCGCCGGGGCGGGTGCCTCGGTCTCCTCGGCGGTGTCCTGCTCGTAAGTTGACTCCATGGTCAAGAAGCTACCTCAACTTGACCCCACCGACAATTTCCCGGCGGCCCACATCAGCCCGCGGTCCGTGATCGTGTTCACTTCGGGGACCAGGAGATCCGCGGGGGAGTGCCCGAGCGTCGAGACGAACACCCGCCCCGCGCCGAAGTGCCGCAGCCAGACCACCGGCATCACCACCCCGGCCGTCTCGGGCTCACCGTGCTCGCCGGTGAACGTGGTGGTCGCCAGCACCTGCAGGGTCGTATCGGTGTGGCAGTAGTACTGCTCGGTGTGCACGGCGAAGCTGCCGATGCCCCGCACGATCGGATGCTCGCTGGTGACGTCCACGGTGTGGTCGATCAGGCCGCCCGGGTGGTGCAGGAACCGCCCGCCGACCATGTACTGGTAGTGCCGCGCCTCGTGGAAGGTGGCCACCACCCCGCCGTGCCAGCCGGCGAACCCGGCCCCGGCGCGCACCCGGGCGACCAGGTTCTGCTCTTGCTGCGCGGTGATCGTCCCCACCGACCAGCACTGCAGAATCAGATCAGCGCGGTCGAGCACCGCCGTGTCGTCGTACACATCGAGGGTCTCGGCGATCTCGATGGTGAAGCCACGCTCGCGAAGACGGGGCAGGAACAAATCGGTGCAGGCCACCGGTTCGTGCATCGGCCCGCCGCGGACCACCAGAACGTTCATGGACCCACCTTGTCATCGATCCGGCCGGGCGGCGCCGCGGCCTGCCTAGCCGAGGGGGAGAGCCGGGGACGACAGCCGGTCCAGCCGGTTCGCGATCATGTCGCAGCTGCGCAGCACGGTCTCGGCGGCCCGGCGCTGTGCGGCCGGCAGGGTGCCGCCGTGGGCGAGGTCCCGCCACCGGCCGGCCGCGGCCCGCGCCGCGTGCCAGGTGTCGTCGGCGGTCGCGTCCGGTGACATGCCGAGGCGTTCGCCGATGCTGACGCCGGCGCCGCCGAGCAGTTGCCGGGCGTCGGCGCCGTGCTCGGGCGGCAGGTTGAGCCGGCCCGCGCGCAACGCCGAGAGCAGGCGCAGCTCCCGCAGCTCGTGCGCGTCGGCGACCAGCAGCTCCACCTGGGCGAGCAGGTGCCCGGCGGCCGGCGTGCGGTGGGTGCGCAGCACGTGGTCCAGGGTGGCCAGCGCGGATCTGGCGCGCAGCACCGACCGGCGGGCGGTGAAGAGGCCGGCGATCGAGGACTGGAGGTCCTTGAGGCCGCTGTGCTCCTGCAGGCGTTCGGCGAGCGCGGCCGGGGTGTCGCCGCCGGTACGGGCCAGGGTGAGCGCGAGCCGGACACCGCCGAGGCCGAAGCGCTGCAGCAGCCGGACCCGTCCCGGCGCGTCGACCGGGGACAGCACCCCGGCCGCGGCGAACCGGTCGGTGGAGAGCAGATGCGGCTCCGACTCGGCGCGCGGCAGCGCCGCCAGGGCGGTGATCGCCTGGAACTCGTCGGCGGTCAGGGTGCGCGCGGCCGCCGCGATCAGCGGGGACACCGCGAGCACGTCCTGGCAGAGCGCGCCGATCCGGGGCTCGCGCCGCCGGCGCCGGGCGGCCTGCTTCGCGGTCAGCAGCGCGTCGGTCCGGCCGCCGCCGGTCGCGTCGGCCCGGGAGAGCACCACCATCAGGTGCACCGGCGCCGTGATCGGGCCGCGCGGGCCCCGGGCGGTCAGCAGCGCCGGGACGTCGGCGTCGCCGAGCTGCGGGGTCACGTACAGGACCGCGTCGGCCTCCTCGACGGCCCGGACGAGCGGCAGCCGGGTGTCGATCAGTTCGGTGCGCCGCAGCACCCGGCTGGGCCAGACGATCACCGCCCGGGAGGCGCCGGGCTGCCGCCGCTCGTGCCGGGCGTCCGGCGAGAGCCGCAGCCCGTACGCGGTACGGGCCACCGGGATCTCGGCGTCGCGCCACCACGCGAGCGGCTCGGTGCCGTCGCGGTAGACCACGCTCTCCGGCTGCTCGCCGGGCAGCTCCACCGGTGCCAGCTGCTCGCCGATCAGTGCGCTCACCAGCGTCGACTTGCCGGACTGGGCGGGCCCGGCGACAGCCAGCCGCAGCGGCCCGGCCAGCCCTTCCACGGTGGCGCGCAGCACCGCGGCGGCCGGCGGGACACCCCGGTAGACGTGCGCCGCCTCGGCGAGCAGCCGGTGGGTCCGCTCCTGGAGGTCCTCGTCGTCGATCACGCGCGGCCGTTCAGGGCCACGAGCTGCGCGTGCAGCTGGGCGAGGGCCGCAAGCTCCTGCTGGATGCGGCGGCTGTGCTGCTCCCGGGCGGCGACGTCCCGGTCGGCGGCGGCCTTGGCGTTGCGCAGCGAATCCATGATGACCTCCTGCAGGTCCTCGGTGACCGCCGTGAAGTGGTCGCGCAGCCCGCGCTGCACCCGCCGGACGCTGTCCCGGGCCTCCTTGTTGAGGTGCACGAAGACGTCGTCGACGTGCCGGGCGACGATCGTCTTCGCCTCGGCCTGCCGCTTCTTGAGCAGCGACTTGCTCTCGTCCCGGATCGTCTTGCCCCCGAAGATCGCGCCGCCGCCGACCGAGATCGGGTTGATCAGCGACATGCCGGCAAGGCTGGTGGCCAGGCCGAACATCACCACACCGCCGTACGATCCGCGCAGCCCGATGAAGAGCTTCTGGGTGGGGCTGAACCGGGCGACCGGCGGCGCGTCCAGGCCGGGCACCACGTCGTCGGGAGCCGGGCCGGCCATCTCCAGCGCGAGCGGCGGCAACACCGCGCCGGCCTCGGCCGGGAACTGCCCGGCGACCTGCTGCGCCGTCCAGTCGGTGCGTTCGGCGAGCCAGGTCGTGCTGGTCTCGGCGAGCTCCTGCAGGGACCGGCGCAGCCAGGGCTCGAACTCGTCCCACGCCTTGGCCGGGTCGGCCTCGGCGAAGAACTGCTCGGCCTCGGCGAGCACCGCCCGGGTGCGGTCGCGCAGGTCGTGCTCGACGTCGGACATCAGGTCGCCGATCTCGTCGGACAGCGTGTTCTGCCAGCGGACCGCGCACTTGCGCAGGTCGTCCAGGCGGCGCTGGGTGGCGTGCAGGCGAGCGACGGCGTCCGGCACGCTGGCGTCGCGCTGGGCGGTCAGCTTGTCGCGCAGCGGGACGGCGAGCTGCTGCACCGCGTCACCGGCGAGCCGGCCGACCGTCTCGCGGGCCAGCGCGCCGGGCTTGGCCGCCACCATCCGCCGCAGGTGGACGAGGAGTTCCGGGAAGCCGGACTCGGTGTTGAGGGCGGTGTCGCCGGCCTGCAGCGCGTGCAGGCGCAGCGTGGACGACACGGCGGTGGTCGCGGCCGGCACGCCGGCGCGGGCCAGGCGGGCGCGGGTGTCGGCCAGGTTGCGCCGCCAGTCCACGGCGTAGTCGGTCTTGGTGAGGACCACCAGCAGCCCGGGGAAGAGCGCGGCCAGGCCCTGCAGGACCGTCAGCTCGGGATCGCTGAGCCCGCGGTCGGCCTCGCAGACGTAGAGCACCAGGTCGGCACCGGCGTGGGTGGCCAGGTCACCGGCGTCGCGGACCGCCTGGCCGGCCGGGCCGGTCGGACCGGGCAGCGGCGGGGTGTCGATCAGGACCAGGCCGCCGGCCAGCAGCGACCGGGGTACGGCCACCTCGGCATGCACCGGCGCGCCGGCCGGCAGCCGCCCGGTCGCCTCGGCGATCGCGGCGTCGAGCGCGTCCAGCGCGAGCGGGATGCGGTCCTGCAGGCCGACCTCGGCGGTCCAGTCGGCGCCGGGCGCACCACGCCGGATCAGCTGGGCGCTGGGTGTTCCGGCGTGCCGCACCACGGTCGGCACCCGGGTGCCGTCGGCGCCGGCACCGCACACGGCGGCGTTGATCAGCGCGTTGACGAGCTGGCTCTTGCCCTGCTGGGCGGCGCCGACGACGAGCACCCGCAACTCGGGGTGCAGCAGCCGGGCCCGGCGCCGGGACAGCTTCTCGGCGGTCTCGGTCCGGCCGTGCTCGGTGCACGTACGGATCGTCGCGTCGAGCACGTCGAGCCAGAGCAGGGCGCCGGACGCCCGCAGCGGATCGGGGTCGGTCCGTGGGGACGGCACCCGTGGCGGCGGGGCGAGGGAGACCGGACCCGGATAGGCCGTGGGTCCGGTCTCCCAGTTCGTCATGCGCACCTGCTCCAGTCTCTTGATCGCCGCGGATCAGCCGCAGGTCCGCCGCGGTTTCGCCGCCGCAGAGCCGCGGGTTCGCCGCCGCAGGGCCGCGGGTTCGCCGCCCTAGAAGTGCAAATCGCCCAGCAGGCCGTGCGTGGTCTCGCCGAGCGGCGGGGTCACGTCGTGCAGCACGCCACCGACCGTGCCGGTGACACCGCTGACCGCGCCGTGCACGGTGTCGGCCGGGTCCTGCGACAGCACGTGCCCCAGATCCGGGTCGAGCACCGACTCGATCGAAGAGGTTGCCCCGCCGAGCCCGGGCCCGTCAAGGCCCGGGAAATGATCGAGCCCGGCCGAGGACGGAACGTCACCGATCGTGTCGAGTCCACTGTCGAGCAGACCGGCCGGGCCGCTGTCGAGGCCGGGCAGCACGGCGCCGTGGTCCGGTGCGGGCAGCACCGCGCCGGGCAGCACGCCGGTCACCGCGTGCTCGACCGGGGCTACGACGTGCTGGTCGACGTGCTGGCCCGGGTCGTCGGCGGCCGAGAAGCCGCCGATCCCGGTCAGGGTGAACGCGGAACCGGCGCCGACCGAGGTGCCGGCCACGCTGATCGCGGCGGCGCCGCCGAACCCGGCGTTGAGCTCGGCGCCCAGGTGCGCCGGGGTGAGCGTCACCTGGGCGGCGATCGCCTGCAGGTGCGACACCGCACCGGCAACGTCCAGATTGGCCACCCCGGTGCTGAGGTCGTCGGCCCCGGTCAGGCCGTGCAGGCCGGCCACCGGCGCCGAGTCGATCACCAGCGGGATCACCTGCTGCACGTCGGCGGCGGTGATGTCGTCCAGCCCGGCGGCCTGCAACGCCAGCTCCGGGTCGAGCTCGAACGCCGACCGGGCGGCCGGGTCGTAGATCAGGTGGAGGACGAACTCCTGCAACGTCGGAAACGAGTCCATGGTGCTCCTTCGAGGCGAGGCGAGATAAGGCGAGCTGAGGTGAGGTCGGGCCGGTACCGCAGCAGAACCTACGGACGGGGCCGCCCCACCGGTATCGGGCCGCGACCCCCTGTTCCGGGTGGACCCGCGGGGCCGGCGGCCCGGCCCGGATTAGGGGATTAGGGGAAGTCCGCCGGGGATTTTTTGGGGGACGATCCCGGCTCGGACATCTGGTACGAACGTCACGACTCACCCGATCGGACGTGATGGAGGAGTGACAACGTGCCCTACGTCCTGGGGATCGACATCGGCGCCGGCAGCACCAAGGCCGCCGTCTGCCGGCGTGCCGACGGGCCCGGCCGGGGCTGGGGCCCGCCGCAGCCGGTGCCGCTCGGCGTGCGCAGCCGGACGGTCTCCTCGGCGCTGGTGATGACCCCGGACGGCGACGTGGTGCCCGCCGGCCTGGGCCGGGAGCCGGTGGCCGGCGCGGTCGGCGGCTACCTGCACGCGGTCGGGGACAGCACGCCGATGCCGTTCGGCGACGACTACTACCCGGCGCACGGCATGGTCGCGGCGATGGCCCGCTGGGTCGTCGACCGGGTCTGGCAGCAGCTCGACGAGCCGCCCGAGCGGATCGCCTGCGCGTACCCGTCGGGCTGGGGCGCCGGTCGGCTGCACCTGCTGCACTCCGCGCTGGGCGAGGCCGACCTGGCACACACCGCGCTGGTCACCCGGGCCCGGGCGGTGGTGGAGAGCCACCAGGCCGCCGGGCGGGTGCCGGCCGTCGGCGGGCCGCTGCTGGCGTACCGGATCGGCGGGTCGACCTGCGAGCTGGCGGTCGCGGCGCCGCACGGGCCGGGCCGGCTCGAACTGCTCGGCAGCACCGAGTTCGCCGAGCCCGGCGGCTTCGACCTGGACGGGCTGAACCCGGCCGCCGCACGGGCTCTGCTGCTGCCCACTGTGGACCTCGCGATGCACACCGTGCGCGCCTGCGGTGTCGCGCCTGGTGATCTTTCCGCGGTCTTGATCGCTGGGGGCTCCGGGCCCGTATATACCCTTGTGTCTGATCTGCTCACCGCGGCTTTCCCGGTGCCGGTGCTGCGTGACCAGGACGCGCTGATGACGGTGGCGGCCGGCGCGGCGCTCGCCGTGCGACCCCAGGTGCGCCGCCCGGCCCCGCCGTCGCGGCCGGCGCCTCCGGACGAGCCCGAGCTGGCGGCCGTGGCGAGCATCCCGACCGACGCGTGGCCGCAGGTCACCCGGTCCGGTCCGGCCACCGCCGAGCGCCCGCCGCGCCCACCGGTCACGGTCGCCGCGATCCGCCCGGCCGACCGGTGAACGCGCCGGTGACCACCGGGCCGTCGACCGGTTCCCCGGCCGCCGACCTGCTCGCCCAGGTGACCGCGGATCCGCTCGCCCCGCTGCAGGTCGTGATCGGCGCGCCCGGCGGGTACGGCAAGACCGCGCTGCTGCACGAGCTGGCCGGTGTGTGGCAGCGGGCCGGCGTGACGGTGGCGACCCCGTGGCAGCCCGACGGCGCCGCCGAGCAGGTGCTGCTGGCCGACGACGCGCACCGGTACGACCCGGCGAAACTGCACGAGCTGCTGGTCTACGCCGGCCGGCCCGGTGCGCGGATCGTCGTCGCGTACCGGCCCTGGCCCCGCCCGGCCGGCCTGCCGGAGCTGGTCGGCCTGCTGCGCCGGGCCCGGCCCCCGGTGCGGCTGCCGGCGCTGACCGCCGAGCAGGTCCGTGACCGGCTGGCCGGGACCGTCGCGGACCCGTCACCGGAGCTGGTCGCCGCGGTGACCGAGCAGACCGGGGGCGTGCCGCGGTACGTCGCCCGGGTGGCCGCCGCGCTCACCCCGGCCGATGCCGTGGCCGGCCGGCTGCCGGTCGCCGCGCTGGCCGGCTTCGCGCCCGAGCTGGACGAGCTGGACCCCGGCCTGCGCACCCTGCTGCTGGCCGCCGAGGCCGGCGCCGGGCACTCCTTCGACCTGGTGTCGGCGCTGCTGGAACGGGACGCCGCGACGGTCGCCGACCTGGTCGACGCGGGCCGGGCGACGGGTCTGCTGAGCGCCGACGGCGCCCTGGTGCCGCTGGCCCGGCGGGCGATCGCCGCGCTCGGCCCGATCGGGCACCGCATCGACGTGCGGCAACGGCTGGGCGCGCTGCAACTGGCCCGCGGCGGGCCGGTGCTGCCGTTGGTCCGGCCGCTGCTGCGCGACGGCGGTGGCGGCCTGGTGCCGGGCGCCGCCGGCGGTGGGCTCGGCGAGGTGTACGAGGCCGCCGCCGAGGAGGTGCTCGGCGACGATCCCCGGCTGGCCGCCGAGCTGTTCGCGGCCGCGGCCGGGGCCGGCCGGGGCACCGCGACCCGGCGCGCGCTGGCCACCGCGCTCGCCGGTGACCTCGACGAGGCGTCCCGGCTCGCCGACCAGGCCCTGGCCACCGGTGCCCCGCGGCAGCGGGCCGAGGCCGCGTACGTGGCGGCCGTCGTGCTCACCCAGCGCGGCCAGACCGCACAGGCCGCGGCGCTGTACCAGTGGTCACCGTCGCCGACCACCGCCGGTTTCGCCGCGATCGCGTTGATCGGCACCGGCCACGCCGGCGACGCGCTCGCGCCGGGTGGCGAGCCGCGCTTCCCGGGTGGCGCACCGGGCAGCGCACCACCGACCCTGGTCAGCTCGGCCGCCACGCTGATGGCCCGCGGGATCGCCGAGTCGGTCGGCGGCACCCCGGCCGCGGCGCTCTCCGCGCTGGTGCAGGCGTCGGCGACGATCGAGCCGGCCGGGCCGACCGTGCTGCTGCCGGACACCCCGGCGGCGCTCGGCGCCACCGTCGCCCTGCACTGCGCCGAACTGGACACCGCCGACGCGCTGCTGACCCGGGCGGTGCACACCGGCACCGGCGGCGCCCTGCTGGCCGACCGGCACCGGCTGCTGCGGGCCTGGGTGCTGATGCTGCGCGGCCGGGTCGGCGAGGCGTACACCCTGGTGCCGGACGGCCGCCCCGGCCGGGACCGGCTCTTCGCCTGCGCGCTGCGGGCCGGGCTCAGCCGCCGGGCCAGCGACCTGGTCGGCCTGCGCAGCGGCTGGCCGGACGCCTGCCACGCGCTGATCGGCCAGCCGGTCGACCTGTTCACGCTGCTGCCGCTGGGCGAACTGGCGGTGGCCGCCGCCCACCTCGGCGAGCAGCACCGGGTCGCCGGGCACCTGGCCGAGGCCGACCGGCTGCTGGACGCGCTCGGCAACCCGCCGTTGTGGAGTGCCCCGCTGCACTGGAACCGGCTGCACGCCGCGGTGCTCACCGACGACCACGAGGCAGCCGGGCGGACCGCGCGCACGCTGGCCGGTCTGCGCGGGTTCAGCCCGTACACGGCGGCCGTCGCGGTCGCCGCCGACCAGTGGCTGGACGTGCTGGCCGGCCGGGCCGAGCCGGGTGCGGTGGTCACCGCGGCGCACGGGCTCAGCGCGCTCGGACTGATCGGCGACGGCGCCCGGCTGGCCGGTCAGGCCGCCATCCGGACGGCGGACCGCAAGGCGATGACGTTGCTGCTGGACTGCGCCCGGGCGCTGCAGGAGCGGGCCGCCGGGCCGGGCGAGGCCGTACCGGTGCTGAGCAACCGGCTGCCGCACCTGCTCAGCGACCGCGAGCGCGAGGTCGCCGCGCTGGTCCTGGCCGGGCTCACCTACAAGCAGGTGGCCGAGCGGCTCTACCTGTCGGCGAAGACGGTGGAGCACCACATGGCCCGGATCCGGCAGCGTCTCGGGGTCACCGGGCGCCAGGAACTACTGACCCGGCTGCGCACCCTGATCGGCCCGGAGGACGAGCGATGAGCTTCCGTACGAAACTGATCGCCGGCCTGACGCTGCTGGTCGGGCTCTGGGCGGCCGCGGCGATCCCGGCCCTGCTCGGCGCGCTGGACGTGGTGTCCGCGCGGACCACCGCGGATCGCCTCGGCGCACCGGCCGGCACCCTGGTGCTGGCGCTGGAGACCGAGCGGCGCCTCTCGGCAGGCTCGCCGGTGAGCCCGCCGGCCGGGCTGGCCGCCCAGCGTGAGCGCACCGACCAGGCCCGGCGGGCGCTGCGTACCGCCCGGGACGGCGGCATCAGCGGGCCGGGCGGCACCGACGCCACCCGGCAGGCCGACGCTCTGCTGCAGCGCACCGCGCAGCTGCCCGATCTCCGGTCCCGGATCGACGGCGGGCAGCTCGCCCGGGTGCCGGCCGTCGACGCGTACACCGCACTGATCGACCCGGACGGGCTGGTCACCCCGACCGTCTACCCCGACCGGGTGGGTGGGCCGGCGGCCGCACTGTCCGCGCTGAGCCGCTCCCGGGAACTGCTCGCCGAGCAGGACGCGCTGCTGGCCGCGATGACCGGCCCGGCCGCGCTCACCGCCGCGGACCGGGCCCGGCTGTCCACGCTGGCCGGCGCGCGCCGGGTGCTGCTCGCCGCGGCCGGTGCCGGCCTGCCCGCCGCGGTCACCGACCGGCACCGGGCGCTGGCCGCCGACACCGCCCTGGTCACGGCGGAGAACACGCTGCTCGCCGGCCGGGACGGCGCGCCCGCCTGGTCGGCCGCGTTCAACCGGGTCAACACCGCGCTCTGGCAGCTGCAGGCCGACGGCGACCAGGCGGCCGGCGACGCGCGGACCGGCGACGCGGTGCTCAGCGTGGTCCGGGCCGGCGTGGTCGGCGCGGTGGGACTGATCGCGGTGGTCGTCGTCCTGGTGCTGGCCCGGCGGTCCGCGGCGGCCGGCCCGGTCGCGCCCGGAACCGCCCGGGCCGCGGGTCGCAGTGGCGCGCCGGCCGGGCACGCCGCGCTCGACCCGCTGCTGCGCGACCTCGAACGCCGCAACCAGGGCCTGCTGCACCGGCAGCTGCGGGTGCTGGACGCGCTCGCCCGCCGCGAGACCGACGACGGCACCCTGGGTGACCTGTTCCGCGCCGACCACCTGGCCAACCGGATGCGCCGCAACCTGGAGAAGGCGATCACGCTGTCCGGCGGCACCCCGGGCCGCCGGTGGAGCGGCCCGGTGCCGCTGGCCGACGTGGTCCGGGCGGCGGCCTCGGAGATCAGCGAGCACGGCCGGGTCTCGACGTCACGGATCGAACCGGTCACCCTGGCCGGCCCGGCGGTGACCGATCTGATGCACCTGCTCGCCGAGCTGATCGAGAACGCGGCCACGTTCGCGCCGGCCGAGACCCGGGTCCGGGTGACCGGCGCGCGGGTCGCGGCCGGATACCGGCTGGTGGTCTCGGACGTCGGCCCCGGGATGACCGACGACGACCTGGCCACCGCGGCGCGGGTGCTGGCCGCCGCCGATCCGCCGGACGGCGGCACCTGGTGGGGCCTGTACGCGGCCGGCCGGTTCGCCGCTCGAGCGGGCCGGTGGCCCGGCGGTGAAGGTTCCCGGCAGGACGTCGCGGTGACGCTGCGCAACGGCCCGGACGGCGGCCTCGACGCCGAGGTGCTGGTACCGGCCGCCCTGATCGGCGCGGTCACCGACGAGCACGTCACGCTGCACGACCTGGCACCGGTGATCCCCTGATGGCCCGCCCCGAGGACGCGTGGTGGGACGACGACGCCGGCCCGCTGGTCCGCCTGTACGCCCGGGTCGGTGGCCGTAGCGCCGCACTGCCCGGCGGCCTGGAGCTGAGCGCCATCGTGCACTGCCCGCCGGAGACCCCGGAGCCGGACGGGCTCTCCGCCGACCAGCTGGCCGCGCTGCGGCTGGTCCGCCGGCCGCTGGCGCTCTCCGAGGTCGCGGTCCGGCTGGGCCTGCCGATCGGGGCGGCCCGGTTGCTGCTGGGCGAGCTGCTCGCGGCCGGGCTGATCGAGGTACGCCAGCGGGACTCGTCCCCGGCGGTGCTGGAACAACTGCTCAGCGGGTTGCGCTCGCTGTGAGATCGATTCGCGGAAGGCTCAGATGAACGACACCGGGTCACGGCAGCGGCGATCGCTGACCGTGGTTCTCCTCGACGGGGTGCTGCGGCTGCTCACCATCACCCCGACGCCGAAGGTGCACGATCCGGGCGCCCGGCGTGGCCTCGGCCGCTATGCCGTGCTGGCCGGCCTGCTCGCCGCGCTGGCCGGCACCGTCCTGCTGGTCGTGGTGCTGGTCCGCGACCCCGGCGACCCGGCCCCGCCGCCCGATCCGGCCGCGGCCCTGCCCGGCGCGCCGCGCTCGGCCGACCCGGCCTGGCCGCAGCCGGTCCTGCCGTCCTCGGCCACCGTCACCACCACGGCCACCTCGGCCGCGCCGGCGTCGGCGACACCCTCCGCGTCGTCCGGCCCGGTCCGGGTCGTGCCGGGCACCTCGCCGTCGGCGGGGTCGGTGCCGGTCACCGGGAGCACCCCGGTGCCGTTGACCGCGGCGTACCAGACCTCCGGTGGCCTGCTCGGCGCGTACCGGATGACCGTGACGGTGGCGAACCCCGGCACCACCGCGGCGAACGGCTGGACGCTGACGGTGACCCTGCCCCGGGCGACGCTGCGGGTCGGCTCGGTCACCGGCGCCACCGCGGCCCAGGACGGGTCCACCTGGACGTTCGTCCCGGACACCGGTACGTCGCCGGTGCCGGCCGGCGGCTCGGTGGCGGTGGCGTTCACGGTCAGCGGCGCCACCCTGATCGACGCGGCACCGCAGGGGTGCAGCATCGACGGCACCGCCTGCACGAGCTGAGGCCGTGCTCCGGCCGCCGGTGTGCCCGGCGGCCGGTTCCGGTCAGCCCAGGAAGTCGCGGCGGGTGGCCGGCATGGCGCTGGTGCCGTCCCGGTGGTCCTTGACCGCGAGGACCGCGATGGCGTCGGTGGCCATGAGGAACCTTGTGGTGCAGGACTCAGTCACCGTCGGTGCCGAAGATCTCGAACTCCAGCGCGTCGGCGTGCAGCGCGACCTGGTAGCAGTGCGCGGCCAGCTGCTGACTCGACGTGCCGGCCAGTGGGGTGAACGACTGGGTGACGATCTCCGGCACCCCGGTCTCGCCGGCCACCAGGGCGATCCGGCCGTATCCGGGCCGCGCCGAGCCGGCCAGCAACCGCTCCGGCGTGACCAGCGCCGACGTCGGTCCCACCCGCGCCTCCATCCCGCACAGCTCGACACCTTCGCTGAACGGCTCGGCGCCGTCCACCACGAAGACCACGACCTCATGGGTACGACCAGCCGGCAGCGGAACCGTCACCGCGTAGTGACTGTCGTGCTTCTCCCACGTGGCACCGAGATGCCCGGTGAAGCCACGGATCCGCCGCGCGATCCCCTTGGCGCGCCCACCGGTCACCGCGGCCGGCGGCAGACCCGCGACCGCGGGGTCCGGCGGCAGCGGCGCGTCGGTGAGCAGCCACCGCGCGATCAGATCGTCCAGCCCGACGTCCGGGTCCTGTCCCGCCTCGAGGAAGTCGACGGCCCGTTCCAGGGTCACCGGCCGGCCCCACCCGGCGACCAGGGGGTGGCCGCCGAACGCGGTCCGCCAGGCCGGCGCGTACGCCCCGACGTAACAGGCGCCGAGCACCGCCAGCCGCAGCCCGGGCGTGACCGTCGCCGGGTCGATGTCGGCGGGGGAGACCAGTGCGCCGTCGCAGCACTGCAGCCGCCCGTCCGCGCCGCCGTGCGATGACCAGTAGAACCCGGCGGTCCCGTCCGCGGCCACCGCGTCGAGCAGGTCCTGCCGGGTGGCCTGCCGGTCGACGACCACGGTGAACCCGGCCCCGCGCAGCACGGCGACGTCGTCGTCGATGTGCGCGAGCTCCTCGGCCAGCATCGACCGGTCCTGCTCGCTAGCGGTCTTGTAACCGAACAGGAAGTGGAACGTCTTGCCGTCACCCGGGCCGGCGCCGGTCGGCTCGTGCACCACCCGCGCGGCCGGGTCGTCGCTGCGCGAGTCCGCGGTCCAGTGCTTCGGCCCGCTCGGTACGTTCGCCCAGTCCGCCGGGAGGAAGACCTCGTCGGCCATCAGTAGTCGTCCTTGGCGGTGAACTCGCGCTCGAGCTGGTCCGCGATGGTCGCGACGATCTGCAGCGGCAGGGCGAACTCCTGCTGGTCCAGGGTGGCGATCGCGGCCCGGTGCACGAGCAGGTAGTCACCGTCGCTGTCGAGGGCGAGCGCGCCCATGTTGAGGTCGGCGTTCTTGCGCAGCGCGACCCGCGGGCTCATCTCGGCCTCGGCGCAGACGAAGCTGCGGAACTCGACCCACTCCTGGCCGTACGCCTCGTACCGGCTCACCACGATCCGCTGCGACCGGCCCGTCTCCTGCGCCCAGATCACGCTGAACCACTCGTCTTCGATCTTCTCCAGGGTGTACTGGGTGCGCGCGTGCTCGCGGAGCTCGTGCCAGGTCGGCATCGGGGGAGTCCTGTCCTGTGTGGAGGGGATGTCGTCGCGACGGATCACCCTAAATCACCGGTCAGACCTCGATGCGGGACCCCATGATCACGGTACGGGTGCGGGGCAGCCCGAAGTAGTCGGCCGCGTCCGCGGTGGCGTGCGTGGTCGCCATGAACAGCCGCTTGCGCCACGGCGCCATCGTCCCCGCGCCGCCGGGCCGCAGCTCGATCTTCGACAGGAAGTACGACGCGTCGTCGAGGTTCAGCTGCCCCTCGGTCGTCTCCGGGTCGAGCATCCGCAGCGCGGCCGGGATGTCCGGGGTCTCCATGTAGCCGTACCGGGCGATGACGTGGAAGATGCCGTCGTTGGCGTAGCCGAGGTCGTCGATGACGATCCGCTCGTGCTCGGGTACCCGGGGCACCGGCTCGGTCTCGATCGACATGATGATCACGTGTTCGTGGCGGACGCTGTTGTGCTCGACGTTGGCCCGCATGGCCAGCGGCGCGGTGGTCTTGCCGCGGTTCAGGAAGACCGCCGTGCCCGGCACCAGCTGGGTGGGCGCGCCGCCGTTGCGGATCTCCTCGACGAACTCCTGCAGCGACCCCTCCAGCCGTTCCCGCTCGGCGGTCACCACCTGGCGGCCGCGCTGCCACGTGGTCATCAGCGTGAACGCGGTCAGCGCGATGGCCAGCGGCAGCCACGCGCCGTGCACCAGCTTGGTCAGGTTGGCCCCGACGAACAGCAGGTCGACCGCGAGCAGCACGGTCGCCGCGGCGCCGATCGCCCAGAGCGGCGCGCCCCACCGCTTGCGGGCCACGTAGAGCGACAGCAGCGTGGTGATGGTGATGGTGCCGGTCACCGCCATGCCGAACGCGTACGCCAGCGCGGCCGAGCTGCGGAACGCGAAGACCAGGGTCAGCACCGAGACGAGCAGCAGCCAGTTGATCCACGGCACGTAGATCTGGCCGATCGACGACTCCGACGTGTGCGCGATCCGCAGCCGGGGCAGGTAGCCGAGCTGGCCGGCCTGCGACGCCACCGAGTACGCCCCGGTGATCACGGCCTGCGAGGCGATCACCGTGGCCGCGGTGGCCAGCAGGACCAGCGGCAGACGGGCCCACTCCGGTGCCAGCAGGAAGAACGGGCTGCTCACGTTGGACTGGTCGGCGAGGATCAGCGCGCCCTGGCCCAGGTAGCTGAGCGTGCACGCGGGCAGCACCAGGAACAACCAGCCCCGGGTGATCGACCGCCGGCCGAAGTGGCCCATGTCGGCGTAGAGCGCCTCGGCGCCGGTGACCGCCAGCACGATGGCCGCGAGGGCGAAGAACGCGATGCCGAAGTGGCCGGTCAGGAACCCGATCGCGTACGTCGGGGAGAGCGCCTTGAGGATCTGCGGGTGGTCGGCGATGCCGACCACGCCGAGCCCGCCGATCGCCAGGAACCAGGCGATCATCACGGGACCGAACACCCGGCCGACCGCCGCCGTGCCGCGCCGCTGGACCAGGAACAGCACCACGATGATCACGGCCGTGATCGGTACGACGAACGAGTCCATCGACGGCTCGACGATCTTCAGGCCCTCGACCGCGGACAGCACCGAGATGGCCGGAGTGATCATGCTGTCGCCGAAGAACAGCGACGCGCCGAAGATGCCGACCGCGGCCAGCAGCGCAGCGGTCCGGCGCCCCGGTGACGCGGCCTGGCGCTTCAGCAACGCGATGAGCGCCATGATGCCGCCCTCACCCTCGTTGTCGATCCGCAGCGCCAGCAGGATGTACGTCACGGTCACGATGATCATCACGGACCAGAAGATCAGCGAGACCACGCCGTACACGTTGGCCGAGCTGACCGGGACCGGGTGCGGGTCGTCCGGGCTGAACACGGTCTGCAGCGTGTAGATCGGACTGGTGCCGATGTCGCCGAACACCACACCCAGCGCTCCGACGATCACCGCCAGCCGCACGCTGTCATGCCGCTTGGATGTCGTCTCTTGCCCGTCGGCCACGGCCCCGTACCCCTCTGACCGCAGCACCCTGCGGATCTTGAACAAGTGCGTCTCGGCGCGACCCTACTCGTCCCGCCGCTGGGTAGCATCGGCAACGGAGACGAGGGGACTCATGGCGACCATCCGGGCGGCGGGCATCCGCGGCTTCGCGCTGGTCGTGCGGCAGCTCGGCGCGGACCCGGCGCCGCTGGTGCGCTCGGCCGGGCTGGACGTCGCGGTGCTCGACCACGACGACGTGCCGATCGCCGACTGGCGGCTCGCCGCGCTGCTCGAGCACGCCGCGCACGAGCTGAACTGCCCCGACCTGGGCCTGCGGATGGCGGCCAGCCACGGGCTGGACACGCTCGGGCCGCTCGCCGTGCTGCTGGCCAACTGCCGGACCGGCGCGGACGTGCTCGCGGCCACCGAGCGCTATCTGGCCGTGCACAGCGACGCGCTGCACGTCGACCTCACCGCCGATCCGCGCGGCGAGCCGGGGGTGATCGCGTTGCGCTACCGCGGGCAGCACGGCTCCGGTGCGCCGCCGGTGCAGGCGATGGACGCCGGGATCGGGTTCCTGCACCGGGCGTTGGGGTTGCTCTTCGGTACGGACTACGGGCTGCTCGGTGTCGAGCTGTCGTACCGGCCGGTCGCCGGGGCCGGCTGTCATCGGCGGTTCTTCGGCGCCTCGGTGCACCCCGGCGCGGCCGAGTCGGTGCTGCGGGTGCCGGCCGAGCTGCTGGCCCGGCCGGTCGCCGGGGCGCGGGAGGGGCTGCGGGAGCAGGCCGAGGCGTACCTGCGCACGCTGCTGCCCCCGGCGGGGGAGCTGACCGGGCGGGTGCGCGCGGTGGTCGACGACTTCCCGGTGCTCGGCGCGATGCCCCTGGACACCATCGCCGGCCTGCTCGCGATGCACCCCCGGACGGTGCAGCGGCGGCTCGCGGAGCTCGGCACCACGTACGAAAAGATCGTTGATGGGGTTCGCCGGGACCGCGCCCGGCACTATCTGACCGAAACTCACCTGCCGTTCCACGACGTCTCGGCGCGGCTCGGCTTTGCCGAGCAGGCCACGTTCAGCCGGGCCTGCCATCGCTGGTGGGGTGTGCCGCCACGCCGGGTCCGCGCCCCCGGCGGGTGATCTCGCGCGACGCGACCGCTGATTGTCGCGCAGGGTCAAGTTTTCCGTACGGATCGGCAGCAGGATCGTGTCACACGTTGGTAACACGCTTTCGTGACACGAGGGGGCTGCCGTGACGGATACGCACGTCGACGTGCTGATCGTCGGTGCCGGGATATCCGGGATCGACGTCGCCTACCGGATCCGGGAGCAGTGTCCGGAACTGACCGTGACCATCGCCGAGGCACGTGACCGGCTCGGCGGCACCTGGGACCTGTTCCGCTATCCGGGCGTCCGATCCGACTCGGACATCTACACGCTGGCGTTCCCGTTCCGCCCGTGGACCGGCGAACGGTCCATCGTCGAGGGCGGCGACCTGCTCGCCTACGTCCGGGAGACCGCCCGGTCGACAGGTGTCGACCAGTTGATCGAGTACGGCACCCGGGTCGAGGCGGCCGACTGGTCCAGCGCGGACGCGCGATGGCGGATCCGGGCGCGGCGCGACGGTGAGCCGGTCGGCTACGTGGCCCGCTTCGTGGTGTTCTGCACCGGCTACTACGACTATGACAAGCCGCACGACCCGGGCTTTCCCGGCGTCGAGGACTTCGCCGGGCAGCTCGCGCACCCGCAGTTCTGGCCGGCCGACCTGGACCACACCGGCAAGCGCGTGGTCGTGATCGGCTCCGGGGCGACCGCGGTGACCGTGGTGCCCGCGATGGCCGCCGGCGCCGCGCATGTGACCATGCTGCAGCGCACGCCGACCTACGTGCTGGCCCAGCCGAGCACCGACGCGATCGCCCGGCTGCTCGGCCGCGGCCTCTCGCCGGCCGCCGTGCACCGGATCGCCCGGGCCAAGAACACCACCGCCCAGTGGGCGCTCTACCAGGCCTGCCGGCGCTTCCCGAACCGGATGCGCGCCCTGCTGCGCAAGGGCGCGATCAGTGCGGTCGGCTCGGCGGAGGTGGTCGACCGGGATTTCACGCCACCGTACGACCCGTGGGAGCAGCGGCTGTGCATCGCCCCGGACGGTGATCTCTTCCGGTCGATCCGGTCGGGTGATGCGTCGGTGGTCACCGGCCACGTCGACCGCTTCGTCCCCGCAGGGATCCGGCTGACCGACGGGACGGTGCTCGAGGCGGACATCGTGGTGACCGCGACCGGTCTGCGGATCAAGCTGCTCGGCGGGGTGGCGATCACCGTCGACGGGGTGGCCAAGGACCTGTCGGAGTCCTGCGCCTATCACGGGACCCTGCTCAGCGGGCTGCCGAACCTGGCCGTGTGCATCGGCTACATCAACCTGTCGTGGACGGTGCGGGCCGACGTGACCGCGCGGTTCCTGGCCCGGTTGCTGCGCAAGCTGCTCGACACCGGCGCGGAGAGTGTCGTGCCGGAGGTGCCGGCGGATCTGGGGCCGACCGGGCCGTTCATGGACATGCCGTCGGGGTATCTGGCCCGGGCTGCCGGGTTGATGCCGCGGGCGGGGCGGCGCTATCCGTGGGCGTTCCGGCAGAACGTCCTGCTGGACACGTGGTCCACCAACCGCTCCAGGTTGGAGGAGGGCCTGCGCTGGCGGCGGGCCCGGCCTTCACCCGCTCCCGTTTCCGGTCAGCCCGCTTCCGATCAGCCGGTCTCGGGTCAGTCCGCTTCCGATCAGGCCGTTTCTGGTCAGCCCGTTTCTGATCAGGCCGGGGATCCTCGCTCATGAGGGCCGTGACCGTGCATGACGGTGTGCTCGAGGTGGCCGAGGTGCCGCTGCCCGAGCCCGGCCCCGGGCAGGTGCGGCTGCGCGTCACCCGGGCCGGGATCTGCGGCTCCGACCTGCACGTCCGCTTCGAGGCCGACGCCAGCGCGGACGTCGCCGCCGAGGTCGGCTACCCCGACTTCATGCGGCGCGCCCACCGGGTGGTGATGGGGCACGAGTTCACCGGCACCGTCGACGCCTACGGCCCCGGCTGCCGGCGCCGCTGGAAACCGGGCCAGCCGGTCGTGTCCCTGCCGCTGATCCGGCACGGCGACGAGGTGCACATGCTCGGGCTGTCCGAGCACGCTCCCGGTGCGTACGCGGAATATGTCCTTGTCGCCGAGGACGCCACCATGCCGGTACCGGCGGGCGTCGACCCGGACCTGGCCGCGCTCACCGAACCGCTTGCCGTCGCCCACCACGCGGTCCGCCGCGGCGCCGTCGCCGCCGGCGACGCCGCGGTCGTCATCGGCTGCGGCCCGATCGGCCTCGCGGTGATCCTGATGCTCAAAGCCTCCGGGGTACGCCGGGTCGTCGCCAGCGACTACTCCGCCGGCCGCCGCGCCCTGGCCCGCGCGTGCGGCGCCGACCTCGTCGTCGACCCGGCCGCCGAGTCCCCCTGGGACGTCCTCGGCGACCAGCGCGGCCTGGTCCGCTCGGCCACCCGGCTCTACGGCGCGGGCCTGGACGCCCTGCACACCCTGCAGAAGGTCCCGGGGGTTCCGTGGTGGTCCCTGATCCGGCTGGGCGAACGGCTCGGCGCCGGCCCGCGCGGCGCGGTCGTCTTCGAGTGCGTCGGCCTGCCCGGCGTGATCGAGGACATCGTCACGCACGCCCCGTTCCGCTCCCGGGTCGTGGTGGTCGGGGTGTGCATGCGCCCGGACACGTTCCGCCCCACGATGGCCAGCAACAAGGAACTCGACCTGCGCTTCTCGTTCTGCTACGACCCCGCGGAGTTCCGCGACACCCTGCGAATGATCGCCCGGGGCCGCATCAACCCGCGCCCGCTGCTGACCGGCGTGGTCGGTCTCGGGGGAGTGGCCGACGCCTTCGACCGCCTCGGCAAAGCCGACCACCACGCCAAGATCCTGGTCGACCCGGCCAGCCCGGTGTCCCAGCTACCCGACCAGGCTCACGGATAGACCATGGATCCGGTCCACTGGCCCGAGGGCGGCACCGCGATGCAGATGACTCGGGGCTTCGGGGATCTGCGGCTGGGATAGATGTAGACCAGCCGCGCGTCGGCGAACTTGCCGACCGCGTACCGATCAAGGGTCTTGTCGCAGTGCTTGCCGGCCAGCTTCTCCATCTCCGCGTCGCCGGGATGGGCGCCGGACGGCGGGGCCCAGATGTCGAAGACCTCGCCACCGTGGTCCTGGGAGCAGAGCCGGACGACGAACTCGTCGGGGCTGCCGTTCGCGTCGACATAGCTGAGGCAGTCGCCGAGTGTGAGGTCCTTGGCGAGCCTCTGGCCGGGCCCGGAGGTGCTGCCGGTCCGGAAGGGCGTGGTCGCGGTCGCGCTTGCCGTCGCCGTCGGCATGCTCACGGGTGTGGTGGCGGTCGTCCTGTTGCCGGAACTGAACGCTCCGTTCGAGATCACCGCGGCGAGGACCGCGACCCAGGCCGTGGAGATACCCAATCCGGCGATGGCCAGTGCCCGGCCGCGCCCGCCGTGCGTGCTGAGCTGCGACAGCGCGATGATGCCGAGCGGAATGCTGAGCATGATGACACCGAGGACGGCGAGGACCAGCGAGACGATCGCGACGCCGTTCGTCGTCCCGGCGGGCAGGTCGGGCATCGGGTAGCCGGGCGGCACATAGCGGGCCGGCGGGTACCCGGAACCCCCGGGCGGCGCCGGATACGGATAGGCCTGTGGTGCGGGATATGGCTCGGCCCACGCCGCCGGAGCCGGGTCATCGGCGCTCGGCAGGCTCGACGGCGCGCCCGCGATCAGCGGATCGGCCGCCGGCGGCAGCGGCGCCGGACCGGCCGTAGGATCCGGCCGCGCGGGATTTTCCTGGTTCACGCCGGGACGCTAACCCAGAAGTTGATCCTCAAAGGACCCCACCGGTTCCGATTCGATCTCAACGCCCGCGACCACAGTGCACCCTGGCCGGGCGCGCTGGTCACGGCGGTGGGTGCGCGCTGAATCCGGTTCGGCGCAGGAGGGTGGACAGCAGCGTTATGGGCGCACGTTCGCCCGGGTGGACCGGTTCTTCCCGTCCACCCGGATGTGCTCGGAATGCGGCCGGATCAACGACAAGATGGCCCTCGATGTCCGAGCGTGGAACTGCCTCTGCGGCAGCCACCACGACCGCGACGTCAACGCCGCGAAGAACATCAAGGCCGCCGGACAGGCGGACTTCAACGACCGTGGAGCGCAGGTAAGACCAGGACTCGTCCCGGCACCGCGCGGCGAAGCGGTAACCCACCCGGACGCGGCGTGTTCCACGCGCAGCGTGGAGGGAATCTCCGTCCTTTAGGGCGGAGAGGATGTCAAAGGATCTCATCCTGTACGGCGTCGTCGCGGCTTTAAGATCCACGCCATGCACAGCACGCTCGTGGAGCACGCCCGGTGCCGTTACGGAGATGAGTATCGACCGACTGTCGTGGCGCGATGTGCGCAGGACCGGGACGATCGGTACTTCATCGAGAGGCTGACCTTCGCCGGGGCGGAGGACATCCTGGTGATGCTGCGCGAGCTGTGCCCCAACCTGGTCGACGGACTTCTGCCGGTCTGGGTGCGCAACCTGGCCTATCGGCTGGTGATCCTCCAGCGCCCCGACGACCCCGGCCTGATGCGTGAGGCCGCCCAGAACCTCTGGCTGCACGGCCCGGACTGGGACGACATCGCAGCCGACCTGGAACACCGCGCCACAGCCCTCGAAGCGACCTGATCGGCGAGTCGGTGCCGGGTCAGAAGCCGGGTGCGCCGCCGGCGGCGAGGCGGGCGGCGGCCTCGGCGGGGCCGTCGTAGTAGCCGGGGCGGGCGAGCAGCACCGACTGGAAGTAATACCCCTGTTCCTCGGCCGGGTCGTCGTCCGCGGCGAACGGGCGCCACAGCGACAGCAGCAGGTCAGGGGCGACGAAACCGTCGTCCTCGGCGACCAGCGTGGTGTGGACGCGGAGGAGTTCGACGACCTGCAGCGCGGGCAGGCCGAACACGTCGACGCCGCGGTAGTTCACGGTGTCGCTGTGCTCCGGGCGGTACAGCTCGACCGCGTCGACCAGCCGCGTCGCACCGAAGCCGACGCTGAAGCGCAGGTGGCCGGGGCGGTTCAGCGCCAGCTCGCCGAGCCTGGTCGCGGCGAGCGGCCCGAGGGTCGCCAGGGCCGCCCGCGCCTCGTCGCCGGTCATGCCCAGGTGCAGCGGGCCCACCCCGCGCGGCGGGTCGAGAGTGAAATCCATCCGCGGATCATGCCCGACCCGGCCCGCCCGCCGTGTGTCAGGCCAGGTTCTTCTTCGCGGCCAGCAGGCGGCCCATCTGCTCCGGATCGGAGCGGCTGCGGCCCCACAGGATCTGGGTGAGCACTTCCGGCGCCGCGTTGCACAGCACCAGCGCGGGGTGCTGCTCCAGCCCGTGCGTCTGGCTCGCCGCGGTCAACGCCTGCTGCAACACCCCGCCCTGCGCCGCGGTCGCCAGCGACGCCACCCCGGCGTGCGGGGGCCACGGGTGGCACACCTGGTGCGGGCTGCCCGCCTCGCCGGTCGGGTCGATGGCGAGCAACGTCTGGTACGCCGCGAACAGCAGCAGGCGCTCCGGCGGCGCGAGCTGGCCGTGCAGCATGGTGAAGCACGTCTCGGCCATGCACGCCGGGTTCTTGCCCAGCTCGTCGGACCACTCGACGACAGCGTCGGCGACCGCGTCCACGGCGACGATCACCGTACGCGTGGGGTGGTCGGAGGCGAGCGGCATCAGCGCGTGCAGGGCCAGGCTGGCGCCGGCCGAGTCGTCGGTGAGGCGCGCCTCGGCCATCTGCCAGAACGCCCTCCACGCGGCAGCGGTCGCAGGGTCCGGTTGGAGTCGCAGAGTCATATCCCCACGGTGTCGTATCCGTTGATCTTTCGCCGCCCCGGCATCACTAATGCCGAAAAATACGGACAACGAAGGTTCTGTGTGGACACCCGCAGAGGGAAACATCCAAACTTGCCGATGGTTCGAGGCGTCACTATGTTAATGGAAAATCACATAGCGATGAACATCGAAACCCACTGTTCAAGGCAGGTAAGCTAATGCAGAATCTCTCTCGAAGAGGTGTCCTGACGCTTGGCGCCGCACTGGGGCTGACCGCCGTCGCCGATCCCACCCGAGCCTGGGCGTGGTCGTCCACCGCGTCGATCGCCGGCACCGACGCGGTCACCGACCCGTGGTCGGTCTGGGACGACGCCACCGACCCGCTCGTCGCCTCGCTGCTGACCAACGGGCAGATCCCGGCGGTCAACACCGCGTTCGACTCGTGGGTCAACAACGGCGACGCGCTGCCCGCGGGCCTGCCGGCCGGGCTCACCACCTACCTCCAGCAGGTGAACACGCTGCCGTCCTGGGCCGACCCGGTGAAGCTGCAGCAGGGCGCCCAGTTCAACAAGCGGATGAGCCTCTACCTGTTCCTGCTCTACGGCCTGGGCAGCGGCATCATGAGTACGGTGATCCCGCGCGAGGCCCGCAACGTCTACTGGTCCGCCGGCGGCGCCGAGATGCAGTCCCGCGCGGCCAAGACCTTCACGTACGGCTACGACTTGAGCGCACCGGACGCGTTCCAGCCGACCGGCCACTTCGTGGTCACCTCGAACAAGACGCGCCTGACCCACGCCGCGGTCCGGCACCTGTTGCCGCAGTCCCCGGCGTGGCGCTCGGTCACCGACGACCAGGATTTCCGGCCGATCAGCAACGGCGACATCCTGATCACGTTCCACAGTCTCGGCACGTTCGTGTACGGCAAACTGAACGCCTGGGGCATCCGGATGTCGGCCACCGAGCAGGCGGCCTACCTGCACATGTGGCAGGTCGCGCTGCACCTGCTGGGTGTCCGCGACGACTTCATCCCGGCGAGCTGGGCGGCCGCGAAACAGCAGTCCGCGTACGCGCTGACCCCGATCCTCGCGCCGACGCCGGAGGGTCTGGACCTGGCCGGGATCCTGCTCGGGCTGACCGCGCAGATCGACCTGGGCGTGACCCGCGGTTTCCTGAACGAGTTCGTCCGCTACGTGCTCAGCGACAAGATCGGCGACTGGTTGAAGCTGCCGCGCGATCTCGTGTCCCGGGGCCTGATCGAGGTGGGCTGGCCCGCCTACGTCGCGTTCCGGGAGGGGCTCTCGCCGATCCTGCCCACCGGGTTCTCGATGTTCGACAAGTTCGTCCGCGCCCTGGCCATGCTGTTCCTGAACAACGGCACCTCGCCGAGCTACACCCCGATCACCATCCCGACCGGCAACCGCCCCGGCGCCTGAAAAGACCGCCCCGGCGCTTGAAGAAACTCAGAGCAGCGCGCCGATCACCAGCGCGGTGACCGCCTCCCGGTGCGCCACGGTGTCCCGCCAGCGCAGCGCCCGCCCGGCCTCGACCACCACGCCGAACCCGGCGTGCACGAGCAGCCGGGCCTGGCGTGGGTCCAGCTCCGGCCGCGCCGCCCGCAGCTGCTGCTCCCAGACCGCGATGTGCTCCCGCTGGGCGAGCAGCAGCGGCCGCCGCACGTCGGCCGGCAGCCCGCCCAGCTCGGCCTCGGCCACACTGGTCAGCGCGTTGTGCTCGAAGCTGTACGCCACGTACGCCGCGGTCAGCGCGAGCACGGTGTCGCGCGGGTCGCCGGCCCGGTGCAGGCTGCGCTCGACGGCCTGGCCCAGCAGCCCGGCGGCCTGCAGGCACGCGGCCACCAGGATGTCGACCTTGCCGGGGTAGTGCCGGTAGAGCGCGGACGGCGCGAGCCCGACCGCCTGCGCGATCTGCCCGTTGGTGACGGTGGCGAACCCGTCCCGGGCGAACAGCGGGACGGCCGCGGCCAGGATCTCGGCCCGCCGGGTGCGGGGCACCGGCGGGGCGAGCAGTTCGACCAGCCCCGCGCTGCCCGCGGCCGCGGCCGGGTCGGTGGCGGCGACGCGCGTCGCGGCGTACACCAGCAGGTTTTCGATCTTCCGGACGCCCATCGAGGTGTGGTGCATGGTGATCGACCCGATCGCGCCGAGTGCGGCCACCGCTCGCAGCCGGTCCTCGGGCGCCGGGTGCTCGCGCCGCACCACCTCGGTGACCCGGCCGACGACCTGGCCGAACTTGCCGCGCACCCGCCGGCGGTCGACCGGCGCCAGGTAGCGCGCCTCCCACCGGTAGAGCCCCCCGGCCGCCCGGTGCGCGACGGTGACCCGGGTGAGCGCGGCGAGCACGTCGTGCAGGGACGCCTCGGGCGGCGCCTGGTCGAGCGCCGCGACCAGCCGGTCCACCATGACGTCGGCGCACTCGGCGAACAGCGCGTACTTGTTCGGGAAGTGCCGGTACAGCGCCGCCGCGCTGATGCCCACCCCGGCAGCGATCTCCTCCATCGACGCGGCGTGATAGCCGCGCGCGCTGAACACCTGGCCGGCCGCCTCGACGATCAGCTGCTTGCGGTTGCGCGGGCGGGCGGCCGCGGCCGGCCCGGCGCTCACCGCATCACTCGCGCCGTCGGACGCGGACATCCGGCCATAGCGGCCAGTCAATCACAGCGGTGTGCCGGAGTCCCCGTTCCATGTAGGAGATCGAAACATAGGAAGTTTTTGTTGACTAGAGGACTCGACAGTCGTAATTTTCATCAGCAACAGCGAGCCATGAAAACTATGACCGCCTTCTGATATTCCGGCATCCCTTCCGAGGAGCATCCTCATGCCTAGACGTAGCTACATCGCTACCACTGCGGCCTGTGTCGCGACCGTCCTGACCCTGGCCGCCTGCGGGGGCGGCGGCGGGAGCACGGCGTCCGGCGACGACGGCTCGCCCAAGGCCGTGCCGAACACCCGCGGCGAGGGCAAGAGCCTCACCGTCTGGGTGATGGACGGCGACTACACCGAGGCCACCCTCAAGGTGATCAACGACCAGTTCACCCAGGCCACCGGCGCGCAGGTGGACCTGCAGATCCAGCAGTGGGACGGGATCACCACCAAGATCAGTACGGCGTTGTCCACGTCCGGCACCCCCGACGTGCTCGACCTGGGCAACACCCAGGTGCCCGGGTTCGCCGCCAACGGTGGCCTGCTCGACCTGACGCCGTACCAAGCCGACCTGAAGCAGGGCCGCACCTGGCTGGCCGGCCTCGAGGAGCCGGCCACCGTGGACAAGGCGCTGTACGCGGTGCCCGGGTTCGCCGGCGCCCGCGCGGTCATCTACAACAAGAAGACCTGGGCGGCGGCCGGCGTCACCGCGGCGCCGACCACCTACCCGGAGCTGACCGCGGCCCTGGACAAGGTCAAGGCGGCGAGCCCGGCGGCCGACTTCGCGCCGTTCTACCTGCCCGGGCAGTACTGGTTCGCCGGCCTGCAGTTCGTCTGGGACGCCGGCGGCGACATCGCCACCAGCGACGGCGGCGCGTGGAAGGGCGGCTTCTCCAGCCCGGCCGGGCAGAAGGGCCTGGAGGACTTCAAGACCTTCCAGAACACCTACTCGACCGCGGCCTCGCGGGCCCTGGACACCATCACACCGGACCAGAACCAGGTGTTCGCGGACGGCAAGACCTCGGCCATCCTGTCCACGACCGGCTCGCTCGGCCTGATCCAGAAGGCCAACCCCAAGATCAAGAGCGATGATCTGGGTACGTTCCCGTTCCCCGGCACCTCGGGCAAGGCGCAGCCGGTGATGCTCGGCGGCTCCGACTGGGGCATCGCCACCAAGAGCGACACCCCCGAGCTCGCCCTGCAGTGGGTGAAGATCGCCGCCAGCCCGGCGGTGCAGGACAAGAACGTGTTCGGCAACGACGGCTGGATCCCGAACAGCACCGAGGGCATCCAGGCCGCGCAGCCCAGCCTCGACGAGCAGCAGAAGGGCTTCTTCACCGCGGCCCTGACCTCGAAGGCCACCCCGGCGGCCGCCCAGTGGCCGACCATCGAGGGCGACAAGAGCATCAACCAGGTCTTCTCCGCCGTCGCCTCCGGTGCCAAGCCGGCCGCGGACGCCGGCAAGGAGTTCGACTCGCACCTGGACGCGGTCCTCGCCGGCGGCAAGTGACCCGGCATGCCCGTCACCACCGCACGACGTGATGCGGCCGGCGCCCCGCCGGCCGTACCACCCCGGCCCCGGCCGGGGTCCCGCCGCCGGCGCAACCTGGCGCCGCTGTGGCTGCTGAGTCCCGCGGGCCTGGTGCTCGCCGTCGTGACGCTCGCGCCGATCGGCTTCCTGCTGTTCACCTCGTTCACCGACTACAACCAGCGGACCCTGTTCACCGGCGCGTACTCCTACGTCGGCGTCGAGCAGTACCGCGACCTGCTGGCCGACCCGACGTTCTGGGCGTCGCTGCTGCGGACCGTGCTGTTCACCACGGCGATGGTGGCCGGCAGCGTGCTGATCGGGATGGGCGTCTCGCACCTGCTCGTCCGGCTCGGCCGCTGGTGGCGCTACACCGTCACGGTGGTGCTGATCGTGGCCTGGGCGGTGCCGAACGTGGCGTCGTCGCTGGTCTGGAACTGGCTGTTCCAGCCCGGGTACGGCGTCGTCAACTGGGCGCTGGACCAGGTGGGCATCTTCGGCGACACCACCGACCTGAACTGGGCGCAGGACCCGGCCAGGGCGTACGCGTCGATCTGGCTCCTGATCGTGTGGCAGGCGGTGCCGTTCATCGCGCTGACCCTCAACGCCGCGGAGAGTCAGGTGCCGACGGAGTACCAGGAGGCGGCCCGGCTCGACGGCGCGACCGAGCTCGCGGTCTACCGCCTGGTCACGCTGCAACACCTGCGGCCGACCCTGCTGCTGGTCACGATCCTGTCGGTGATCTGGGACTACAACGTGTTCAACCAGATCTGGCTGATCTCCCGTGGCGGTCCCGGCGACGCCACCGCGACGCTCGGCGTCTTCACCTACAAGACCGCGTTCGTCGGCTTCCACATCGGCCAGGGCGCGGCGATCTCGGTGGTCACCACGCTGCTGCTGCTCGCGCTGACCGCGGTCTACATCCGCAATCTGCTCCGATCGGGGGAGGACCTGTGAGCCGTCGTGGGCGCTGGGTGGTCAACACCCTCGCGGCGATCTTCTGCCTGGTGTGGGTCTTCCCGGTCTACTGGATGGTCAACACGGCGTTCAAGCCGCGACCGGAAGTGATGACCTCGACGCCGCACTTCCTGCCGGAGCACGCCACGTGGGAGAACTTCCGCAACGCGGTCGGGCAGGACCAGTTCCTCACCGACCTGCGCAACAGCCTGATCGTGGTCGCGGTGACCGTGCTGGCCTCGATCGTGCTGGGCATCTTCGCGGCCGCCGGGCTGTCGAGGTTCCGGTTCACCGGCCGGCGCACCATCATGGTGGTCATCCTGGCCGTGCAGATGCTGCCCGGCACCGCGCTGCTGATCCCGATGTTCGTGATGTTCAACAGCCTGGACCTGCTCGGCACGTACGCGGCGCTGATCCTGGCGTACGTCGCGACCGTGCTGCCGTTCTCGATCTGGGTGATGCGCGGCTTCTTCGTGGCGATCCCGGCCGAGATCGAGGAGGCCGCCCAGATCGACGGCGCGACCACCTGGCGGGTGCTGGTCAGCGTGCTGTTCCCGCTGGTGGCACCGGGGGTCATCTCGACCAGCATCTTCGCCTTCATCGCGGCGTGGAACGACTACCTGTTCGCCTACACGTTCATGCAGGACCAGAGCCGCTACACGTTGCCGGTGTGGCTGGCCTCGTTCACCAATCCGCACACCGGCACCGACTTCGGCGGGCAGATGGCGGCCTCCGTGCTGTTCTCGGTACCCGTCGTCGTCTTCTTCCTGATCATTCAGCGCAACCTCGTCGCCGGAATGTCCGCCGGCGCCGTGAAGGGCTAGGTTCCACCGTGCTGACCCCACGCCCGCTCTCCCTCGTCACGAGCGACGGTGAGCTCATCCTTGACCACGGCACCACCGTGTCCGCATCCGATCAGCTCGGCGGGGTGCTGGCCTGGCTGCAGCAGGCGCTGCGCCCGGCGACCGGCCTGCCGCTGCCGACCGCGGCACGGGCCACCATCACCCTGGAACTCGCCGGCGACCTGGGCCCGGAGGCGTACCGCCTCGACGTCACCCCGGAGCGGGCCACCATCGCCGGCGGTGACCCGGCCGGCGTGTTCTACGGCTGCCAGGCCCTGCTGCAACTGCTGCCGCCCGCGGTCTACCGCCGCGCGCCGGTCGCCGGGCAGCGCTGGGCGGTGCCGGCCGTACGGGTGCACGACGCGCCCCGGTTCGCCTGGCGCGGGGCGATGCTCGACGTCGCCCGGCACTTCCTGCCCAAGCACGACGTGCTGCGCTTCATCGACCTGATGGCACTGCACCGGCTGAACACCCTGCACTGGCACCTCACCGACGACCAGGGCTGGCGCCTGGAGATCACACGCTATCCGCGGCTCACCGAGGTCGGCGCGTGGCGCCGGGAGAGCCAGGTCGGCGCGGTCCGCTCGGCGCGCGGCGACGGCCGCCCGCACGGTGGTTTCTACACACAGGCAGACGTACGGGAGATCGTCGCCTACGCCGCCGACCGCTTCATCACGGTCGTCCCGGAGATCGAGTCGCCGGGCCACGTGCAGGCCGCCCTGGCCGCCTACCCGGAACTCGGCGTCACCGGCCAGCCCCTGGACGTCTGGACCCGCTGGGGGATCAGCCCGAACATCCTCAACGTCGAGGAGTCCACCGTCGGCTTCTTCACCGGCGTGCTCGACGAGGTGCTCGCGCTGTTCCCGTCGCGCTACATCGGCGTCGGCGGCGACGAGTGCCCGAAGGGCCAGTGGCGCGCCGACCCGCGCACCCGGGCGCGGATGGCCGAGCTGGGCATCGCGGGGGAGGAGCAGCTGCAGGCCTGGTTCATCGGCCGCCTCGACGAGCACCTGACCGCGGCCGGTCGCCGGCTGTTCGGCTGGGACGAGATCCTCGAGGGTGACCTGGGCCCGGGCGCCACCGTCGCGTCCTGGCGCGGCATGACCGGTGCGGTCGCCGCCGCCCAGCGCGGCCACGACGTGGTCGCCTGCCCGGACGACCTGGTCTACCTGGACTACCGCCAGTCCGAGTCGCCCGACGAACCCATCCCGGTCTCCATCCCGCTGACCCTGCGGGACGTGTACGCGTTCGACCCGGTCCCGCCGCAGCTGAGCCCGGAACAGGCCCGGCACATCCTAGGCGGCCAGGCGAACCTGTGGACCGAGCACGCCGACTCCCCGCGCACCGTCGACTACCTGGCCTTCCCCCGGCTGTGCGCGGTCGCCGAGGCGCTGTGGACCTCCGGCGACCGGGACTTCGCCGAGTTCGAGCCCCGGCTGCGCCACCACCTGGCCCGCCTCGACGCGCTCGGCGTGGAGTACCGGCACGCCGACGGCCCGCTGCCCTGGCAGACCCGGCCCGGGGTGCCCGGCCGCCCGCAGACCCGCGAGCAGCGCACCGTGCACATCGCCCAGCTGGTCGCGAACATCAGCCCCTCGTGAGGAGACCCATGACAGCGCAGTCCTCCAGCACCAGCCGGCGGTCGCTGCTGGTCGGCGCGTCCAGCACGTTCACCGCCCTGCTCACCGGCACGGTGCTGCCGACCAGCCCGGCGCGGGCGAGCGCACCCGGGTGGATCAGGGGCGCCAGCGCGATCTCCGTACACCAGGCGTTTGATTTTTTAAAGATCAAATTCGATGAGTACGGTACGGGCAGCGCCCTGCGCGTGCCCCGCAGCTACACCGGTGGCTTCTTCGAGACGCCGACGTGGACGTTCGTCAGCTCGTTCACCTACGACGACGCCCTGGTGATCATGGCGTGGCTGGCCCGGGGCGAACGCGACGACGTGCGGCGCGCGACGGTGCTCGGCGACACCCTGCTCTACGCCCAGCAGCACGACCCGATCGGCGACGGGCGCACCCGCGCGTCCTATCAGCCGGACTCGTTCACCACGCTGACCGGGGTGCTCGACATCGGCTCGCCGGCCGCCTACACCGGCAATCAGGCCTGGGCCGGGATGGCGTTCGCCCACCTCTACGCCCGGACCCGGCAGCACCGCTTCCTGACCGGCGCCCTGCGCGCCGCGACCTGGATCCACCAGCACACCTACACCGGCTTCGGCTACACCGGCGGGCGGACCGCCGACGATCAGCCGCTCACCTTCAAGGCCACCGAGCACAACATCGACGCCGGCGCGTTCTTCACGATGCTCGCCCAGCTCACCGGGGACCGCAGCTGGAGCGCACGGGCCCGGCACGCGTTCGCGTTCGTCGCCGCCATGCAGGACCCGGCGTCCGGTCACCTGTGGACCGGCACCGACCCGGACGGCGTCACGGTCAACCGCCACCCGATCCCGGAGGACGTGCAGACCTGGGCCTACCTGGCCACCCTCGACGACCGCTACCGCCGGTCGGTCACCTGGGTGCTCGACCACCTGGCCGCGCAGGACGCCGGCATCACCGGGATCAGCTTCAGCGACACCGACGTCAGCAAGGTGTGGCTGGAGGGCACCGCGCACACCGCCCTGGCCCTGCGGGTGCGCCGGGCCAAGGGCGACGACCTGCTCGGCAAACGGCTGCTCTGGAACATCGCGCGCGCCCAGGGCAACGGTCAGGGGGTGCCGGCCGCGTCCAGCGACGGCCTCGACACCGGGTTCGGCGACCTCTACTACGCGAGCCTTCACACCGGCGCGACGGCCTGGTTCCTGCTCGCCGCGCTCGGCGCCAACCCGTTCAGGATGCCGTAACCGAAACCGGCCACCACCAGCCCGTCCGCGGTCGCCTCGACACCCTCGCCGAGCAGCACGGTGGCACCGGCCGCCTCCGGGGCGGTCATCGTGGCCGGCTCCCGGCGCGGGTTGACGACGACCAGGTGCGACTCGCCGCGCACGTACGCGAACGGGTAGCCCTCGTGGACCACCCGGATGCTCGCCCGGGTCCGCAGCGCCGGCGTGGCCCGCCGCAGCGCGAGCAGCTCGCGGACCAGGGTGAGCGTCGAGGCCGGGTCGCCGTCCTGCGCGGCCACCGTGGGCCGGTCCGCCGCCGGGTCGACCGGCAGGTAGAGCCGGGACGCGTCGGCGGTGGAGAACCCGGCGTTGGGCCCGGCGTCCCACTGCATCGGGGTCCGGCAGCCGGCCCGGTTGTACGCCGGGTTGCACACCGCGCCCTCCACGTCCGGCATCCCCGGCAGGTACCGCATGCCGATCTCGTCGCCGTAGTACAGGCACGGCACGCTGCCCCAGGTGAACAGGAACGTCAGCGCGGCGCCGAGCTGCTCGGCGGTGCGCGGCCCGCAGCAGAGCCGGTCGTAGTCGTGGTCCGCGGTCGCCATCACGATCAGCCGCTGCGGGTCGGTGGCCCGGGCCGCGTCCCACGCGTCGAGGAAGACCCGGGTGCCGCCCTTGCCGGCGGCGTCGAAGAACGGCTCCCGGACCTCGTGGAACGGCAGCACCCCCGCGTAGTGGTTGTCGAAGAGGCTGCCGTGCTCGTCGTGGATGACCAGGAAGAAGTCGGCGTCGAACGCGGTCGGCTCGGCGGTGCGCGGCTCGGTGCCCTCGGGGATCAGCACGGCGTCCGGGTAGGCGACGTCCAGCCAGTCGCGGATCTCACGCCAGATCGCCACCGTGGCGGCCAGGCCCTCGGCCACCTGCTCGTCCTTGATCAGGGAGAACGCCATGTCGACCCGGAAACCGGCGACACCCCGGTCGAGCCAGAACGCGATGACGTCGCGGAGCGCCTGCCGGTTGCGCAGCGGCCCGGGCGCGTCGATCGGATCCCGCCAGGACGCGTCGCCGGCGCCGCGCACCCAGCCGAAGTTGAGCGCGGGCTGCTCGTCGTAAAAGTTCTTCAGATAGTAACCCGGGCGTGGGCCCGGCGAACGCACCCAGGCCGGGGTGCCCGGGGTCTGGTTGCTCCACGCCGCGCTGGGCAGTTCTTCGCACCAGACGTAGCGGTCGCCCTCCGGGTCCGGGCCGTCGGCGGCCAGCTCGCGCTGGAACCAGGCGTGCTCGATCGAGGTGTGCCCGGCGACCAGGTCGAGCATCACCCGGATCCCGCGCTCCCGCGCCCGGACGACCAGCTCGACCAGGTCGTCGTTGGTGCCGTACCGCGGCGCAATCAGGCAGTAGTCGGCGACGTCGTAGCCCGCGTCGACGAACGGCGACGCGCGAAGCACGGGTTGAACCAGTTGACAGTCCTCCCTGCCCTAAAGGACGGGGATTCCCTGGGTCGCCCCAGGGGGTTCCTGCTTCACCGACGACTGCCTCGTCCGAGAGGATCCTCGGTGAGGTCTTACACCGCCTCCACAGGCGATCACGGAGAGCCCCTCCGCGAGAATATTGCGGGCCGCGTTCAGATCCCGGTCATGCACCACACCGCATCGGCAGGTCCACTCGCGCACGTCCAACGGCATCTGCTCGGCGAGAACACCGCAGGCCGAGCACAGTTTCGAACTCGGGAACCAGCGGTC
>NZ_LLZH01000314.1:0-51204 GCF_001509495.1 Actinoplanes awajinensis subsp. mycoplanecinus
AATAGAAGCGTCAGAACTCCTATCCTCCCAGGCCAGAGGGCACTTTCTATCTTCCGGGGTGCCGCCGTCTCACCATTCAGCGGTGGATCGAGGCTCAGGGGGCTCGCGGAAGGGCACACCAGCTCCTGGCCGTGCTGCAATGGCAGCCCTGAGCCGAGAGAAAGAGACGCCCAGCCCATGCCGCGACGAAAGCTGATCCGCCTCTGCGCGGTGCTCGCGATGACCGTCCTGGTGGCCTGCGCCCTGCTCGACAACGTTATGGCACGATTCCCGGAGGGCTCGCGGACGCCCGTACGCGTGCTGCTCGGCATGCTCGCCGCGGCCGGGCTCGGCACGGTGGTGCGCCGGCGGCGGCTGGCCGCCCGCGGCACGACCACGCCGGTCTTTCCCGAAAGCTGCGGCCCCTCAACCGAGGAGATCTACCGCTCGGCCGAGCAGGTGCGCAGCCGTTATGCGCCGATGCAGGTCGACGAGGTGGACACGACCGACGAGGGCTTCCCCAAGGACTCGACCGCCATCGACACTTTCACCTTCCTGCTGACCGACGGCGGCCACATCGCCCGGGTCTCCGAGCACGTCCGGGTCGGAGGCGACTTGCTCCTTGACGACGTGACGATCGAGGTCTCGCTGCTTGGACTCGGCAAGCGGGCACGCGCCCCGATGCCCGACGAGGCGCCGATCGTGGTGCCCATCCTGCGCCGCAAGGAGGTCATGCGGGAGAGCTTCGAGGCCCACGACGGCGCCGACAACCGCTTGGTCCAGCTTCCTCCCCAGGTCACCGACGGGCTGCTGGCATGGGCGGTCCGGGGGCTCTTCCAGATGATCTACGTGCCGAAGGACGAGGCGCCGACACGGGCGCAGAACGCCGTCGTCTATCGGCTGGTCGCGCTCATCTGCCGCACCGACGTGATCACGGCCGGGGATTTCGAGAAGCGCTACGACGCGATCCTGCCTCCGATGACCTAGGCCCAGCCGGGTGAGGACGCCCGGCAGTTGCGCGAGTTCTGCGCGTACTTCGCGGCCAACACCGTCTCGGCGATCGAGGCTCCCGGCGGGACCGAGGTAATCTACGTCACCTATCGCGACGTCACCGTCAACGACCGTCTCGACACCGCGCACGACCGGCAGCGGACCCGGTTCGGGATCACGCCCTATCGCTATCGCATCCCGGTCAACTTCGCGTTCTCGGCGCCGATCTACCAGCTGCGGATCACCGGTCCGGAGTCGCACTTCGTGCACAACCATTATCTGAGCCCGATGCCCGACCGGCTGGTCGCCGTACGTAGCGGGATCGGCATCCGTCTCGACCGCAACCACGGCGTCTCGTACACAGGGCTGCAGACCCGCGGCCTCAACCGGCTGCCCGAACCGCTCGAGCTGGAATGCGTCGCCGAGTTCGAGGAGATCCCGCCCGGCATGCTGCGTCGCACACTTGTCGTCTCGGCCATCTGCGCGCTGGTGACGCTGGCGTTCGCGTTCGTCATGCCGAAATGCGCTGCAGGACAGCCGGGGCACCGACTTCGCCGCGTTCCTACTCGCAGTGCCGGGCTTCGCCGCTACCATGGTCGGGATCTCCGCCGAGCGGGTGCAGCAATCGTCACTGACCACGTTCGGAGGGCTGGTCGTCTCCGGGACGATCTCCTTCACGAGTTCGGTGCTCTACGTCGTCCAGTCGCTGATCTGGCACCACACGCCACGAGTGCGTCTCTCGGTTCTCGGCCTGTTCCGGTTGCCGCCCGCCGACACGATGTGGCTTCTGCTGGCGGCGGCTTCGATCACGGCGACGTTCTACCTGAGCGTGGAGAGCACCCACCGCATGCACCGCTACATGTCGGCCCTGCGCCGCCGTCCGAGCGCCACGTAGATCGATGGAAGGATTCCTCTTGACAACGCAGGTGAACTACGCTGACCGCATGACCGAACGCGGACGCACGCTGCCCTCGGGCACCGCTTTCGCAAACAAGGGCGAGCCCTCCGCCGCCGATACGGCGTATCTACGCAGGGCTCTCGACGACGAGCAGAAGTCGCGCCTGCAGGGCATCGTTGCCCGCAGCCTGCGCAGCGGTTTCATGGATGCCGCGACCGCCACCGACGCCGACACCTGAGCACGCGTCGCCGAACGGGGAACCCCAGAAAGAAGTCCGTCCTTGACCGAGTATCGGTCCGCCCTGCCTGCGGCACCGGCGCAGCGGCACCGTCAAAACAACGACGAATACCAGCCGAGACACCTGCGGGTGGAGCCGGAGCCGATACCGGCTCCCCGGCGGCCGGCACCGACCGACCGGCCGCCCCCGCGCTCGACGGGGCACGCCTGGCCGCCGTTCGATCCGCCGGACTACGACCCCGAACCGGGGCATTTTCCGCCGCCCGACCTCTCCGGCGACATCCACAACCGACGGTGGGGCATGAGAGCGGCCCGTCAGCTGATTCCCGGGACAAGGACGGATCTCCGTGACCGACGACCCGCTGTAGCGATGCCGGGCTTCACCGACGCCAAGTGAGGGCTGCTAGCTCAATCGACCCCCATCGCCAGGGCGTCTTGGGTAGCTCCATCACTCGTCCGGTGTGCTCAGAGACAGAGTTCCGTGGCACAGACACGCTTCATTGGCAACGGACAATCACCGCACGTCGTGGAGGCCCCCGTTCGAACGCCTGCACGAGATACGTGACCTGCCCGCGCCGGCGATCCGTTTCGTCGCGACCCCGCGCATCGCTGACGGAACGACGATGACAGTGCACAGAAGACTGCTATCAGGGCCACGGCCAGCCAGGTCTGGTTCCAGTCTTCCTAAGGGCTTTGGACGACGGAAGTCGTCATGATCGAGTCAAGTTTTGCGCCCGGGGGCCAGGTTGGCTGGTCGGCGTGTTCAGGCGGCGAGGCCTGCGTGCTGGGCGAGGGAGTTGAGGGCGGTTTCGTACGGTTCCAGCCTCGTCGTCATCATCTCTTTCACGGGCTCACCTGACCCGCGTCAGCCTGCTTGTCGCAGCCGGGCACCCAGGCCCGGTATCCAGCCAGTTATCCGAGAACCCCTGGTAGAAGGGCCAGCAATTCGGCTCTCGGTTTCCTGTCGCCTTTCGGCCACCGGCGTTCGCTTCTCGGGTCATCCTGTTCCCGCCGGGGAGTTGGGCCTTCCTCACGGTCGGCTTACCACCCACCAATAGCGGGCGGACCCCGTCGGGGTTTCCACGTTCCACACTCACGAGTTACGACCGGGGTGGGTGCCCTCTCTACTCCGGGGACCAGCGGTGCTCTCCTGACCGAATGCCGTGCCCGGCCAGCGCCTGCCGCCTCACGGCGGCCCGTCCCAACACCCCGCCTCAACATCCCATCGTGCGGAGTGAGTTCCCCCCGCTTTCACGGAGCCTCAACGAAGGTTCACGCAATTCACCCGTCCGGTCTGCCCCTCACCCGTGACCTCCATGATGGAACGGAGATCCTTCGGCTTTCCCCCGGGCTTCGCACCCCGCCGTTACCAGCGACGCACGCCAAGGAAGGGGCCAGGCAGCGAGCACGCGCCCGGGACTACACCACCGACATCACGCCGGTCCTCCTAACTGCGAGTCCACTCGCAAAGTGCGACCTCGTGTCGCAACGGCAGAAGAGTAAGCAGCATTGATCGCGCGCCGTAGAGCGCTGAGTTACGAGCACAACCGCCATTGCCGTACGGGTTCAATGCCTTAGCAGCTGCAACTCGTCGCCCCAGCTCTCGATGACAGGTGTGAGGACTGGGACCTGGATCAGGCTGTCGAAGGCGGCACAGGCCTTTTCGATACACGCGAAAGCCGCTCGAATCGCTGATGGGTCGCCATCCAGGGTGGCGGTCAGCAAGACGAGCAGTTCCTCGGCCTGCCAGTGGGTAAGCGGGTGCTGGCGGAGCTCCCAGGGAAGATACTTGTGGTACGGACGCACCCGTCCCTCCAATGTGAAGATCACGTCCAGGAGCCATGGCATCGACTCGGCGGCGTCCAGACGTCGTTCCAGCGTGCGTCCGTCACGGTCATTCTTCAGTGCGCGATAGGCGAAATTGAGCCAGCCGTCCAGCCGGTCATGCTCAACGAGGATCGATTCAGCTTCGTCGGCATCGACCGTGGCTTGCCGGTTAAGTGCGGATGCCAACCGCCCTTCGGTGCGGTCCAGCAGCGTCGGTGCCCAAGCGAACGACCAGCGGTACCACCATCCCTCAGTTCCGAACGGCGCCACCCGCTCAAGATCAGAGATCGCCAGGATGGTCTCGTCCAGCGTCGCGGAACGGCTCGTCTCGGGCCCGCGCCCGCCGGTGTCGGTGAGCACGACGAACACATCGAGGTCGGACCTCTCCGTCGCCATTTCCCTACCTGCTGAGCCAGACAAGACCAGGCCCAAGAGTTTCTGTCCGTAGTCCGCTGCGTTGCGATGCGCCACGGCCTCGAGCAGGTCGCGGTGCGCGGGAGAGAGGCCGGGTGGCAGTTGCATGGCATCAGTGTGGTCGGTCACCGTCGCAAACTTCTGCCCAGAACCCGAGGTCTGCAAGCGAGTTGATGCCGCCATGGATTGCGCACTCACGTCAGGGAGTTCAGGACGTCGGTGTGTCGAGGGGTGGCAGGAGTTGGACAGCCGAGGTGTGGATGTTCAGGTCCCGGGTACGCCGCTGGTGCACGAGGAGCACCTGCCTGGTTTCAGCAGTGACACCGAGGCCGGCAGCGACAGGTGGGAGGTGAAGCCGTGACGGCTGGACAGCAGGAGATCGGACTTGGTCAGATCGGCGAGGCCATCGAGCGCTCCGGGGTCTATCTGCAGTTCGTGCCGCAGCCGATTCCGCTGGAGACGTGCTGGTACACGATCGGCCTCACTGGGCACGGGCATCCTGAGATGGTCTTGTTCGGGTTGCCTCCCGACATTTCCCGGCCCACCCTGCGCACCGTCGCCGGTGAGGTCATCGCGGGCCGACGAACCTTCACCGCCGGCCAGCACGCCGACGACGTTCTCGAGGGCCACCCGGTTCAGTTCGTCGCGGTGATCGAGCCGGACCGTCACCTGCCCGTTGCCGCGCAGTTCTACGCCGGCACCGGCTCGGCCGTCGAGGCCTTGCAGATCGTCTGGCCGGACCGGTACCTCCGCTGGCCCTGGCAGCCCGGCACGCACCTGGATGACATGCCGGTGCTCGGCCGGCCGACTCCGTCCGGCTGACAGGGCGGCGGCAGGTGAGGGCGCCGCCTCGCGGGCTCAACCGCCGACGATCGTCCAGGCGGGCTGTGGCGGGTCCCGTGGCTCTGCCCGCCGATCCCGGGAGGCTCTGGTCTCAGGCCGGGGTCATCTGCTGGGTGCCGATGGCGGCCAGCAGGTCGAGTTTGCCTCGGGCGTCGGTATCCGGCGACGGCGTGTAGACGACGACGTGGAAGTTCGAGCCCTGGGTGGTCAGCACGTCGCAGTCCAGCGGGATCTCGCCCACGTCCGGGTGGTCGACGACCTTGTGCGAACTCTCGTGCTGGGCCACCGACGGCCGGGCCCAGAGCTCCCGGAAGCGGGCGCTGCGCTGCAGGCGGGCCAGCACGGCCGCTATCGACGGGTCGCTCGGGTAACGGCCGGTCGCGGCGTGCAGGTCGGCGACCAGGGACTCCTCGAACGCGGCACGGTCGGCCGGGGATTGGCGGGCGCGGCCCGGTTTGCCGTCGAACTGCCAGAACAGCACGTTGCGGTCGGTGCGGGAGGTGGGGTCGCCGAAGGTGGCCGACCAGAGCGGGTTCCAGTGCAGCAGGTCCCAGACCGCGTCGAACACCGCGACGGGGTGCTCGGTCAGCCGTTGCATGATCCGGTGCAGGCTGGGCGGGATCAGCCGCGGGATGCGGCCCGGGCCGGCCGCGTGACCGGCCAGACGCAGCAGGTGGTCGGCCTCGTCACCGGTCAGCTGCAACGCGCGGGCCAGCGCCAGGCAGACCTGCGCCGACGGAGTCGGGGCGCGGCCCTGCTCGAGCCGGACCACGTACTCGACGGAGATGCCGGCCAGTGCGGCCAGCTCGCCGCGACGCAGGCCGGGCACCCGGCGCGGGACGTTCTGCGGGATCCCGACGGTGGCCGGGTCCAACCGGTTGCGCCAGGCGCGGAGCGCGTCGCCGAGGGAGTTCACGCCTGCCATCCTGCCCCGTCGCGCGACGGGCTGGGTGGTACGAGTTGTAACTCCCGCCGTGCCCGGCCGAGGCACATGATCGAAGGCATGACCGACACCCTCACCCTCGCTCCCGGCCTGACGCTCGGCCGGATGGGCTACGGCGCGATGCAGCTGGCCGGCCCGAACGCCTGGGGCCCGCCCCGCGACCGCGCTGAAGCCGTACGAGTCCTGCGCACCGCTGTCGAGCTGGGCATCACCCACGTGGACACCAGCGACTACTACGGGCCGTTCACCACCAACGAGATCATCCGGGAGGCGCTCCATCCGTACCCGGAAAGTCTTCGCATCGTGACGAAGGTCGGCTTCCGCCGCGGGCCGGGCGGCAGCTGGGACCCCTCCCCGGATGACCTGCGCGACCAGGTGCTCGCCAACCTGCAACGCCTCGGCCTGGACACTCTGGACGCGGTCAACCTGCGGGTGGCCGGACCGGGATCGGTGGCCGACAGCTTCGGCGTGCTGGCCGGTCTGGTCGCCGAGGGCCTGGTCCGGCACCTCGGCCTGTCGAACGTGACCGCCGAGCAGGTCGCCGAGGCCCGCACCATCGCGCCGGTGGTCTTCGTGCAGAACATGTACAACCTCGCGCTGCGCGGCGACGACGCCCTGATCGAGGCGCTCGCCGCCGACGGCATCGGGTACGTGCCGTTCTTCCCGCTCGGCGGCTTCAACCCGCTGCAGTCCGAGGTGCTCGACGAGGTGGCCGCCTCGCTGGGGGCGACGGCGCAGCAGACCGCGCTGGCCTGGCTGCTGCAGCGCTCCTCCAACATCCTGGTGATCCCGGGTACCTCGTCGGTCGCGCACCTGCGGGAGAACGTCGCCGCGACCGACCTGAAACTGCCCGCTGACGCGGTCGCCCGGCTGGACCAGATCTGAGGACCTCGGCCGGCCTAACCGTCGGTGGCCAAGGATCGCAGCGAGGCCTGGTCCGCCGGCAGCCCGAGCCGACGCAGCTGGTCGTCCCGGCCGCGCCAGTCGCCGTGCCAGAGAGCGGCATTCGCCGCCAGCGCCAGCAGGTAGGCGCGCTGGGCGTCGGTCAAGGGCTGCCCCTCTCTTCTGGGCTGGGGAAAGCCGGCCTCCAGCAGCGGTCCCCACGTCTGGTCGACCGCCCCGGCCGATGCGGTGGCGGCGACACTCACCGCAACCGGAAGCAGGGATGCGAAGCTGTCGGCGCATCGGATCGCGGCCTGCACCAGCCGGATCCTGAGCATGTTCGCGCCGAACGGAACCGGCGGCCGGTCGGGGATCAAGTCGTCACAGTCGGTCGCGCTCGTCAGCGTCTCGGTGATGACCCGCAGGGTGTGCGGGTTACCCGACGCCGCGGGCGACAACGCGGCGCAGGCGCGGATCACCGCCGAGCCGTCGGTCAGCAGGTCGCTGGTGTCCGTGCCCGCGGCCAGCCCGAGGACACAGTCGATCCGGGTCGCGAGTCTGGCGGTCTCGTCCCTGGCGACGGCATGCAACGCGGCCAACGCCGCCGGTGGCAGGGGTGTGTCGGTGCCGGCGAGTCCGGCCCAGCAGGCCGTGGCGTGCAACGCCTCGCGGCGCTCGGCGGAGTCGGCTGCCTGCAGCCACGGCACCAGCAACGGCAGGACGACGCCGGCCCGGCGGGCGCAACCGGAGCCGGTCCGTCCCACTGCGACGTGCTCCGGATCGTCGGCGAACTCCCAGATCAGGTCGAACGACGCCAGTTCAGGGTCGTCGCGCCGGACGCCGATGACGGCGTTCGGCTCGGCTTGCGCCTGAGCCGCCCACGCCGCGATGTGCCCGAGGTAGGTGAGCAATCCCACCCGCATCGATTGCTCACCGGGCCCGGCATCGGCCACCGGCACCAGCGGCGTGGGCTCCGGCGCGTCCAGCCGAGGATCGGACAGCATCTGCGCGAGCACGGCGACCACGGGACCCGCGGCCGTGGATAGGGTCTCCTGATGCACCACGCTGTTCCACAGATGGATCAGCGCGGACGCGCGGGTCGGCAGGTCGGCGGCGAGCAGTCCCCGGAGGTGTTCCGGGGTGTCGGCCGCCGACCCGTACGCATGACCCAGCCGGTCCCAGGCGATCTGATCGATTCCGGTCTCCGCGTCCATAGTCACCGCCGGAAGGGTAGGGCACCGGCCTTGCGCGATACCGGCAGGTGACGATCGACAGGCCCAGCCCTCGCCTCATCTTCGTGGGCAGGTGCCGGCGTTGCTGGCCGGCAGACGTGCGGGATGTCGTGGGATCAGTCGCGCTTCGGCCAGACGGGGCCCTGGTCGGTCCAGGTGACGCCCTTGTTGCGGCAGAGGCAGAAGGGGTGGCCGACGGGGTCGGTGTAAACGCGGAAGCCGTAACCCTCCGGGCCGGTCACGTCCCGTTGCAGGGTCGCGCCGAGGGCCAGGACGCGGCTCTGTTCTGCCTCGATGTCGTCGACTTCGAAGTCGAGGTGGAACTGCTTGGGGTGCTCGCTGCGGGGCCACTGCGGGGCGCGGTAGTCCTCCACCCGGGTGAAGGCCAGCTCGATGTCGCCGAACTTGATACCGGCCCAGTCCGCGGTGCTGTCCGGCTTGACCGGGTGACCCGTCACCTCGGCGTAGAACGCTGCCAGCTTCATCGTGTCCGGGCAGTCGATGATGAAATCGGTGAGTCGCAACATCCGACGATCTTGACACAAGATCGCATGGGCCGACGCGCACCGCAACGCGGGCTGGCCCTCAGGGGTGCCTCCGGCAGGTGTAGACACCCCTGGGAGCCAGCCGGTGAGCGGGAGGCGCGCTGCGGCCCGGCGTTGGTGCGGGGTCAGCTCTGTTGGTAGTTGACGGCGGTGAAGCCGCAGGGCTGGTGGACGTGCAGGTAGTAGGCGCCTTCGCCGTATTCGTCGAGGTCGGCGCCGCCGATCAGGCCGACGTAGTCCATCGGCTGGGCGCAACCCGGGCACACCGGATGTTCCGCGTCCTGGATCCACTGCGGGTGGCCGCCCAAGGTGGAGCCGCCCTCATTCCAGGCGCTGGCCTGGTGGGCGGTTGACCGGATCGCACCAGTCACCGCCTGTCGCGTGGGCGGGTCCTCCGGGCCGGAGCTTTGCGGCAGGTAGTCCGGGACGGTGTTGCCGGGCCACCAGGTGCTGGCACCGTCCGGGGTGACCTGACTGAAAATGGTCGCGTAGCAGGCGCAGAAGCAGCAACTACGGAACATCAGGCGGCCGGTCCAGCCGGTGTGCGCCAGCGCGGCGGCGACGGCGGGTTCGGTGGTGTCGAGGTCAGCGGCGGTCCACAGTGGCGATGTGCACCAGGGGCAGGTCGGCTGGTCCGGTCGCGGGGGCGTCTCGCGCAGCGTCCAGGTGTACGCCGCGGTGCCGCACAGGTCGCGGCGGCTGCCGTCCGGGTTGAGGGTCCAGCCACTCTGCAGGGCGTAGATCAAGGGCTTGACGTGCAGTTTGTCGGTGCCGGACGGCGGCTGCGTCTCCCACCGGCGCATCGCGGCCTCGGCGAGCGGGTCCTCGCTGTGCGCCACGATGAGGAACAGCCGGTTGAGGTCACTCGTCCGCTGTCCGCTGTCGACCATCTCGACGAGCCGGGTGACCACGTCGGGGCCGGCCGTGCGGTAGAGCGTCGCGGGCCACAGCACGTCCGCGTCGAGCAGGGCGCCCAGGTGCGGAGTCAGCAGGGCCGGCTCCGCATCGGCGATTCTGATCAGCTCCTCGATCGCGTCGTCGTCATCGCCGGCGGCTCTACTGATCAGTTCCTGAATCACTCGCGGAGCATAGTCTCCGTGGCAGCGGGCGAGGCCGAGCGAGAACTCGGCCACTCAGTACGAGCGGGGCAGCCCCAGCGAGAACTGGGCCACGAAGTTGAGCGCCATTTCCCGGCTGACCGGCGCCATCCGGGTCAGCCGCGACGTGGCCAGGGCCTGGACCAGTCCGTACTCGGTGGCGAGGCCGTTGCCGCCGTGGGTCTGGATCGCCTGGTCGACGGCGGCGCAGACCGCCTCGCCGGCCGCATATTTCGCCATGTTCGCGGCTTCACCGGCGGCCTTCAGGTGCCCCGCGGAGTGCAGCGCGGCCGCCTTCTGGGTGAGCAGCCGGGCGGCCTCGATCTCCACGTGCAGCTTGGCGAGCGGGTGGCTGATCGCCTGGTGCGCGCCGATCGGGACGCCCCACACCTCGCGCTCGCCGGCGTACCCGACGGCCTTGCGCAGCGCCCACCGCGCCATCCCGGTCGCCGACGAGGCGGCCATGATGCGCTCCGGGTTCAGCCCGGCGAAAAGCTGATCAAAACCGGCCTCTTCGCTGCCGATCAGGGCGTCGGCGGGCAGCCGTACGTCGTCGAGGAACAGCGTGAACTGGTCCTCCGGCGCGACCAGCCCCATGTCGATCTTGCGGAAGGTGAAGCCGGGTGTGCCGACCGGGACCATGAACAGCGACGGGCGCTTGCCGATCCGGGCCACCACCAGGACGTGGGAGGCCTCGTCGACGCCGCTGATGTAGGTCTTCGAACCGTTCAGCACCCACTCGTCGCCGTCCCGGCGCGCCTGCGTGGCGATCTGGTGGGTGTTCGACCCGGCGTCCGGCTCGGTGATCCCGAAGACGTACGTGGCGGTGCCCTCGGCCAGGCCGGGCAGCCAGCGCTGCTTCTGCTCGTCGCTGCCGAACTGGGCGATCACCGTGCCGACGATGGCCGGTGACACCACCATGAGCAGTAGCGGACATCCGGCCGTGGCCAGCTCCTCCAGCACCGCGGCCAGGTCGCCGATCTCGCCGCCGCCACCGCCGTACTGCTCCGGGATGGACACGCCGAGGTAGCCGAGGGCGGCGGCCTCCTGCCACAGTTCGGTGGTCTTGCGGCCCTCGCGGGCGGCGGCGTAGAAGTAGGCCTCGCCGTATTTCTGGCCGAGGCGGGCGACGGCCTCGCGCAGTTCCCGGCGCTCGCTGGACTCCACAAAAGTGGTCATGTCGACTCCTCAGAAGAAATCACGGCGAGCACGTCCCCCGCGGCGACCTGCCGGCCGACCACCGCGGAGAGCGACCCGACCACCCCGTCCCCCGGCGCCACCAAGGTCTGCTGCATCTTCATCGCTTCCAGGACCACGATCGGCGCACCGGCCGCGACCTGATCACCTTCGGCCACGTGCACCGCCACGACCAACCCCGGCGTCGACGCGAGCAGCGAGCCGGCCGCCACGTTCGCCGCCGGGTCGGTGAAGACCGGCACGCCCTCGAAGTCATATGCCCCGTCCGGCCCGTGCACGTCGGCCCCGTCGCCGACCACGGTCACCCGGTACGACTCGCGCACCCCGTGATCGTCCAGCACGACCCGGTCCGCGTCGACCGCGAGCACGCTCACCCCGGGCAGCCACGACGACTCCAGCCGCCCACCCCGGTTGAGGTAGCCGACCTCGAAGGTCGCCCCGCCGTACCGGTAGGCCCGCACCCGTTCCCGGCTCGGCACGTTGCGCCACGCCGCCGGGATCCGCGCCTGAACACTTCCGGACGCCGCAGTCCGGACCGCCGATCCGACTGCCGCCGCCAGGGCCGCCTTCCGGACCGCGTGGTCCTCTCCGGCGCCGAGCCACGCCGTGAGCCGCCGATCCAGCAGCGCGGTGTCCACCCGGCCCGCGACGAAGTCCTCGTCGGCGAGGATCGCGCGGAGCAGCCCGAGGTTCGTGGTCACCCCGTGCACCACCCCGCGCCGGAGGGTGTCGGCGAGCAGGCGGATCGCGGCGGACCGGTCCGTACCATAAGAAATGATCTTGGAAATCATCGCGTCGTAGTGGATACCCACCTCGGTGCCCGCCTCGACGCCCGAGTCCACCCGGACGTCCGGGGCCGTCCCGAAGTCGAAGGCCCGGATCCGGCCGGTCTGCGGGGTGAAGTCCCGCGCCGGGTCCTCGGCGTAGAGGCGCACCTCGATAGCATGGCCGGTCACCGGCGGCGGCGCGGAGGGCAACTCGCGGCCCTCGGCGATCGCGAGTTGCCAGGCGACCAGGTCAAGACCGGTCACCGCCTCGGTGACCGGGTGTTCGACCTGGAGCCGGGTGTTCATTTCCAGGAAGAAGATCCGCTCGCCGTCGACCAGGAACTCGACGGTTCCGGCGCCCTGATAGTCGACCGCCTCGGCGGCCGCGCGGGCGTGCCGGTGCAGCGCGGACCGGACCGGATCGGTCAGCCCCGGCGCCGGCGCCTCCTCGATGATCTTCTGATGCCGGCGCTGGACCGAGCAGTCCCGATCCCCCACGATCCAGATCCGGCCCCGGGCGTCGCCGAGCACCTGCACCTCGACGTGCCGGGCGTTCGGCAGATAGGGCTCGGTGAACACGGTGCCGTCACCGAACGCCGACTGCGCCTCCGCCTCGGCCGCCAGCATTGCGGACCGCAGCGTGTCCGCGGACGTCACCACCCGCATGCCACGACCGCCACCCCCGGCCGCCGCCTTGATCAGCAACGGGAACGACTGGTCCCCGCCGAGCACCGGCACCCCGGCCGCCGACACCACCTTCTTCGCCTGGATCTTGTCGCCCATCACCTCGATCGCGTCCGCCGCCGGACCGATCCAGATCAGTCCGGCGCCGAGCACGCCACGGGCGAAGCCGGCGTTCTCCGACAGGAACCCGTAACCGGGGTGGATCGCGTCCGCGCCCGCGGCCCGGGCTGCCGCGACGATCTGGTCCACGTTCAGATAGGAGTCGATGCGGACCGCGACGTCCGCTTCGCTCACGTGCGGCGCCAGCTCGTCGGATGCGGTGAACACCGCCACCGTCGCAATGCCCAGACGGCGGCAGGTCCGGAAGATCCGGCGGGCGATCTCGCCCCGGTTCGCGACAAGAAGCTTACGGATCATCACAGGCGGAACACCCCGTAGCCGCGGGCGCCCTGCACGGGCGCGTTGTGAATGACGGAAAGACAAAGACCCACCACGGTACGGGTGTCGCGCGGGTCGATGACCCCGTCGTCGTAGAGCATCCCGGAGGTGAAGTAGGCGAGCGACTCGCGTTCGATCTGCGCCTCGATCCCGGCCCGGGTCCTAGCGTCGGCCTCCTCGTCGAACGGCCGCCCAGCCGCCGCCGCAGCCTGCCGGGACACGATGGACACCACGCCGGCCAGCTGCGCGGGGCCCATCACCGCGGACTTCGCGCCGACCCAGCTGAACATGAACCGCGGGTCGTAGGCGCGCCCGCTCATCCCGTAGTTGCCGGCGCCGTAGGACGCGCCCATCACGATCGACAGGTGCGGCACCCGCGAGTTGGACACCGCGTTGATCATCTGGGCGCCGTGCTTGATGATCCCGCCCTGCTCGTATTCCTTGCCGACCATGTAACCGGTCGTGTTGTGCAGGAACAGCAGCGGCGTGTCGGCCTGGTTGGCCAGCTGGATGAACTGGGCCGCCTTCTGCGCCTCCTCGCTGAACAGCACACCCTGCGCGTTCGCGAGGATCCCGATCGGATAGCCGTGCAGCCGCGCCCACCCGGTCACCAGGCTGGTCCCGTAGAGCGGCTTGAACTCGTCGAACTCACTGCCGTCCACGATCCGCCGGATCACCGCACGCGGGTCGAACGGGATCTTCAGGTCGGTCGGCACCACCCCGAGCAGCTCCTCGGGATCCTCGACCGGATCGGCGTAATCGGTCAACGGCGACGGGCCGAGCTTGCGCCAGTTGAGCCGGCGGACGATCTGCCGTCCGATCCGGATCGCGTCCTGCTCGTCCGCGGCCAGATAGTCGGCCAGCCCCGAGGTCCGCGCGTGCATCGCGGCGCCACCCAGCGACTCGTCGTCGGACTCCTCGCCGGTGGCCATCTTGACCAGCGGCGGCCCGCCGAGGAACACCTTCGCGCCGCCGTCGACCATCACCACGTAGTCGCTCATCCCGGGCACGTAGGCGCCACCGGCGGTGGAGTTGCCGAACACCAGCGCGATCGTTGGCCGTCGATCGGCGCTGGCCTCGGTCAGACCACGGAAGTGCTGGCCACCCGGGATGAAGATGTCCTTCTGGGTGGGCAGGTCGGCGCCGCCGGACTCGACCAGGTTGATCGTCGGCAGGCGGTTCTCGGCGGCGATCTGCGCGGCCCGGAAGCTCTTCTTCAACGTGATCGGATTGCTGGACCCGCCCCGGACGGTCGGGTCGTTAGCGATGATCATGCATTCGACGCCCTCGACCACGCCGACGCCGGTGACCACCGAGCCGCCCACCGTGAAGTCGGTGCCCCACCCGGCAAGCGTGCTCAGCTCCAGGAACGCCGAGTCCGGATCTATCAGCAGCTCGATGCGTTCACGAGCGGTCATCTTGCCGCGCCGATGGTGCCGGTCGACGGCCTTCGGCCCGCCTCCGGCGAGGGCCTTTTCCTGCTGCGCCGCAAGGTCCGCGACCCGCTCCAGCATCGCTTCCCGATTTTCCTCGTACGCCGGGGAAAGGGTCATGTCAGCAGCTCCGTGGGAATGTCGGCGTGCCGGGCGCGCAGCCACTCGCCGAGCGCTTTGGCCTGCGGGTCGGAACGGGTGGACGCGGCGACCCCGTCGCCGAGCAGCCGGTCGATGACGATGTTGAGCGCGGCCAGGTTCGGCAGGGCGTGCACGGTCACGTCGAGTCCCTCCGCCTCGGGCAGCAGTGTCCGCACCCGGCCGGCGTCGAGCCACCCGGCCAGCCAGTCGTAGGCGTCCTGTCTACGCGGATGTCCGGCCGGGATCCACACACCGATGTTCGCCGCCCCGCCCTTGTCCCCCGACCGTGCATAGACCAGCCGCCCCAACGCCACCCGGCTGGCTGTCAGAGGTGCCTCACCCGCCGGGAGAGACCCCTGAGGACCAGCCGGGGCCCGCACCGCGCCACGGTCCGAACCGTGGCTGGCGTTCACGGCTGCCTCCGGCGCCGGGAGGGAGCCGCCAGCGCCAGCTGAGGGCGGGGCGGAGATGTTGATGTGGGCGCCGTCGGGGAGGACGACGGTGTGGGGGACTTCGGACTGCGGGAGGTAGGCGGCTTCGAAGACGCCGAACGGGGTGGACTCCGTGGGGGGTGAGGTCGCGTGGAAGCCCGGATACGACGCGAGGGCCAGCTCGACCGCGGCGCTGCTGAAGGCGCGGCCCACCACGTCCGGGTCCGGGTCCTTGACGTGGCAGCGGAGCAACGCGGACGCCTCGGCCTGGGTGGCCGGGTCGGGGCGGTCCGTGCGGGAGAGCTCCCAGGTGATCTCGGCCGGGTGCTTCACCAGGGCGGATTCGAGCTGGGCGCGGACCCAGGCGGCCTTCGCCTCGATGTCCAGGCCGGTCAGGACGAAGGAGACGGCGTTGCGATACCCGCCGAGGCGGTTGATTCCGATCTTGGTGGTGGCGGGTGGGGCTTCACCTCGTACCCCGGAGATCTTGACTTGATCTTGATTTTTTTGGACGAGCTGGACCGTGTCGAGGCGGGTGACGACGTCGGGGTTGAGATAGCGGGGCGTGTCGATCTCGTAGATCAGCTGGGCGGTGACCGTGTCGATGGTGACCGCGCCGCCGGTGTGCGGGTGCTTGGTGATCACTACGGTGCCGTCGGCGCTCAGCTCGGCGATCGGGAAGCCGAGCGGGCGACCGGTTTCGATCGTGGTGAAGCCGGCGAAGTTGCCGCCGGTGGCCTGGGTGCCGCACTCCAGGACGTGGCCGGCGACGATCCCGGCGGCGAGTTCGTGCAGGTCGGCGCGGGTCCAGCCGAACTCGGCGATGGCCGGGCCGAGGGTGAGCGAGGCGTCGGTGACCCGGCCGGTGACCACGATGTCGGCACCGTTCGTCAGCGCTGCCGCGATACCGAACGCGCCGAGGTAGGCATTGGCGGTCAGCGCCCCCGGCCAGGCGAGGTCGTCACCTTCGACGTGCGCCACCGTGACGTCGGGGTCCAGCCTGCGGATGGCGGCGGCCAGGCCGGCCGGGTTGAGACCGCCGGCGTTGCTCACGATCCGGACACCCTGCGACCGGGCGAGGGCGAGGCAGTCGGTGAGCTGGCGCAGGAACGTCTTGGCGTAGCCGAGGTCGGGATTCTTCCGGCGGTCGCGACCGAGAATGAGCATGGTCAACTCGGCCAGGTAGTCGCCGGTGAGGTAGTCGAGCGGGCCGCCCTCGAGCATCTCGCGCATCGCGGAGAGCCGGTCGCCGTAGAACCCGGAGCAGTTGCCGACGCGGATCGTTCGCACTTCGCCCGCTCCCCCTTTGTCGTGGCGGTCAGGGGCCACGTTAGGGAATCTGACAAAATTGTCAAGCTTCGGTCAGGCTGGCGGGCGCAGGCCGATCGCGGCGGCCCACAGCTTGGACATGTGGTTGACCACCTCGTCCTCGTCGAGCGGCTCCCGCAGCGAGTAGATGACGTGCGCCATCTGCTCGACCATGGCGCCCAGCACGATCGCGGTCAGCCGCGGGTCGAGCTCCGGGTTCGCCAGCCCGGCCTCCTGGAGGCGGCGCAACCCCTCGGCACCGCGGTGCACGTAGAGCTCGCGCACCTCGAGGAGCATCTGACGCAGCGTGTCGTCGGTGTCGGCACCCTGCTCGACCAGCCGCAACACCCGGGAGGCGCCGCGCCAGGCCTTCAGGTAACCGCGGTTCGCCTCGACGATCCGGGCATAGGGGTCGTCGGCGGCGTCCGGCCCGACCAGGCTCTCGGTGAACATCTCCTCGGCGACCGCGCGCACGACGGCGCGCAGCAGGTCGTCCTTGGACTCGAAGTAGGTGTAGAACGTGCCGTAGGAGACGCCGGCGGCCTGCGCGACCTGCTCCGGGGTGAAGCCGGCCCAGCCGCGCGCTTCGAGCAACTCCCGGCCGGCGGCCAGCAGCGCGTCCCGGGTCCGCCGGCCGCGGGCGGTGACCGGCGCGGTCGGCGCGGGATTCGTTCGTGATCGACCCATGGTCACCATCATTACTCGTCCGTGGGTTGCCGTCCGTCGATGCACGCGACTAGCCTTGACCCATGACAACCGCCGACCACGCCGACCAACCCGAACGATCCTCTGATCGACTCGCCCGCTTGCTGGGCCTGCCGCCGCGTCCCCCGTGGACCGCGGAAGACGAAATCCGGTTCAGGGAGAAGATGGAGAAGGCTGAACGCGAGCTCGCCGAACTGGTCGCCCGCCGGAAGGCCGAGGCGGAGTGACCGTGACCTCCTCAGAGCATTCCCTCCGCATCCTGGACGCCAGTGCGCTCGTGGAACTCGCGCAAGGCAATCCGATGCTGATGAGACTGGTCAATCTCGCCCAATACGGCGCAGCGACGTTGGTGGTGCCAGCCCTCGCCGTGCTGGAAGCACAGGTGGCGATCTCCGCGAATCCGACCGTGTGGGACCACGTGCTCACCTTTCCCGGCGTCCGCGACATGAGCCTGACCGCACATGCCGCGGTCGCGGTCGGTGACCTGGCCGGCCCTCGGCTCCGACGCTATCCCCTCCACACCGAATTGATGGCGGAGCAGATGACGGCCCAGGTCGTCCACGAGGCGGTACAGATGACCGCCATCGTCGCGACCCGGATCCCGACCCTCTATCGCGATTATCCCGTTGTGCTCATGGAATTATGACCAGCGCCAGGCGTTGGATGGCTCTGACGTAACGATCTGTTGCGTACTGCTGCGCCCACCGACCCACCGGTCCGCTGGCGCGCGCGACAAACGATGCGGGACGACTGAAGGCCGAGATCCGGATCCGTACGTCGCCCGTACCGTCCTTCACCACCATGAACGCCTCCTCGCCCCGCTCCGGGTGACCGGGCAGCGTGCCGTAGGCGAATCCGCGGCGATCGACCTCGTCGACGGTGTAGACCACCCGGCACGGGATGGTCAGCCGCGCCGGGCCCCAGCCGGCCCGCAGCACCACGTCGACCCCCGGCGCCGCAATCCCTCCGGGGCTCACCACGGTGAACCCGGCCTCCCGGTGCATTCCCCAGTCGAAAGACCGGCCACTGCCCGCTCGAAGACCTCCGCACCCGACCCGATGCTGACGTCGCGGTGCACGTGGCCGTACCCCGCGGGCAGTGGCTCGGTCCGGGTCGCACCCACTTCCTGATACGTCAACCGCATCTGATCACGGTAGCCACCACACGCCCATGCCATGATCGATCGCGATGAGCGGCGATGAGAGGGTGATCCTGGGCCGGGTCACGGCGCCGTCCCGGGCCGTCGTGCTCGCCGGCACCGGGTTCCTCGACGAGTGGAGCGAGCTGGGCGACCCCCTCTCGGTCCGCGCGCTTCACGCGGCCCGGGCCGGCGGCGCCCACCTCCACGACTGGCTCGCCGAAGCGACCGCCGTGCCCACCGGCCCGGCGACGCTGACGGTGACCGCGCGCACCCGCCCCGGCACCTACGAGCCCCGGCCCACCATCGCCGTGCTCGACATCGACCTGGACCTGCCCTGGTCAGCGGTGTCGGCCGGCACCGAACCGGTCCCGCTGGGCGACCTACCCGTGGACCCGTGCGGGATGGTCATCGGCGACCCGGTCGCGCTCGACGCGTGGATCGGATTCGGCAGCGGGCCGCGAACCGTCGACGGGCTGGCCGACCTGCGGCTCGGCGGCAGGGGCGATACGCAGGCCAGCACGCACTTCAGCGCACCGGAGATCGCCGCGACCTGGACCCTGCACGGCTGGCTGGACCTGCCGATCACCGCCGCCCGCGAACGAGCCGCCACGATCAACCAGTGGGCGGCCGCGCACGGCCACTACGAGTTCCTGGCGAAGGTAAACCCGCACACCCATCAGCACCTCGGGTGGCGAGCCGGCTGGCCGGACCCGCTCGGCGCCGGACTCATCGAGATAGCCGGCTGCACGATCCTCTGCCTCACCTGGTCGCCCAGCGAGCTGCAGCGCTTCCGCGGCGGCCGATCCCACGGGCAGGTCCACCCGGTGACTCTCGAGGACGTCGACGGGCGGGCGACCCTGCGATGGCGAATAGGAGCGTGGACAGATGAGTCTCAGCGTACGAATCTGGATTCCCGATGAAAACGCCCATGCCGGCCGCCGCCTCCTGGACGACCCACCGCGCACCGGGACCTCAGCGGGCAGCGAGTTCACCCGTCACCAGCTGTGGGGTTCCACCGCGGCGCGGCGACTCGGCGCGACGTTCCTGCCGCAGCTCGGCGAGATCACCCTGGAGAACCGGGGGAACCTGATGATCCCCCCGGACCGCCTCGACGCGTTCGAGCAGGAATGCCGGCACCTGGCGGAGCACGCCGGGGAGCTCGCGGCCGCCACCGGATACGAGCCCGGGTACATCACCGACCGGCTGGCAACCATCCGGAACGCCGTCGACCGCGCCCGGGCAGCGAACGGCAGCATCCTGATCTGGTAGGCAAGCCCCTCAGCCGAGCGGCCAATGCCGCAGGGCGATGTCGGCCACCAGCTGGAGCTCCGCCCGCTCGGCGCCCCCGGCGGCCTGTACGGCGATGCCGTTGGACACCGCCATCAGGTATCGCGCGAGCTGATCCGCGTCCGCCCCGGCCGGCAGGTCGCCCTCGTCGATCGCCCGCTGCATCCGCTCGCGCAGCACCGTGATCCCGTCGTTGCGCCACACCGCCAGCGCCTGCTGCGCGCTGCGACCGGCCTCGCCCGCCGCCAGGGAGCCCTGGACGCCGAAGCAGCCGGCCGGGCAGCCCGGCAGGGTCGTGGTCCGGACCGAACCGTTCAGGAACGCGGTGGCCACCTCCCGCGCCGTCGGTTCCTCCATCGCCCGCGGCACGTACGCCGCGGGGCCTTCGGAGTAGCGCTGCAGCGCCTTGCGGAACAGGTCCTCCTTGTTGCCGAAGGCCCGGTACATGCTGGTCCGGGTGATGCCCATCGCTTCGGTCAGGTCGTCGAGGCTGGCGCCTTCGTAGCCGTTCGCCCAGAAGACCAGCAGCGCGCGTTCGAGCGCCGCGTCGGCGTCGAACGCCCGTGGCCGGCCGATCGGCGTCTTCCGCTTGGTGTCCACGTCTCGAGCCTACTCCTTCGGTACCGATCGGTGCGCTAGTGGTACGGTCCTCTTCGGTACCAACCGGTGCCGAAGTTTCAGGAGGTAGAACCATGGGTCAGTTCGAGGGCAAGACCGCTGTTGTCACCGGTGGCAGCAAGGGGATCGGCCTGGCCGCCGCGCAACGGCTGGCCGCGGACGGCGCGCACGTGTTCATCACCGGCCGGCGCACGGCCGAACTCGACGCGGCCGTCGAGACCATCGGCGCGGCCTCGGCGACCGCCGTGCCCGGCGACATCGCGAACCCGGACGACCTGGACCGGCTCTACGACGCGGTCCGGTCCCGGGGCCGGGGCCTGGACGTGCTGTTCGCCAACGCGGCCGCCGCGGCGTTCGCGACCCTGCCGGAGATCACCGAGGAGCACTTCGACCGGATCTTCGGGGTCAACGTGCGGGGCACGGTGTTCACGGTGCAGAAGGCGCTGCCGCTGCTCAACGACGGCGCATCGGTGATCCTGAACGCCTCGGTGCGGGCCGGCGACGGGGTCGCGGCCTTCGGCGCCTACGCGGCGTCCAAGGCCGCGATCCGGTCCTTCACCCGGACCTGGGCCAACGAGCTCAAGGACCGGAACATCCGGGTCAACGCCATCTCGCCGGGCACCATCGACACTCCCGGGCTCGACGGCGTGGTCGCCGGCCCGGACGCGGCCGCCCTCAAGTCGCAGTTCGCCGACGGCATCCCGATCGGCCGCATCGGCCGCCCGGACGAGATCGCCAACGTCGTGGCGTTCCTCGCCTCCGAGCAGGCCAGCTTCTTCCTCGGCGCCGACCTGGTCGTCGACGGCGGTGAGATGCACATCTGACCTACGAACTCCGGCCCAGGATGCCGACGCTCAGCGCCGCCCGGCGGACAGTGCCACCAGGAACTGCCCGCCGCCCGCGTCCACGTTCGCGGTGACCGGCAGCCCGGGCACCAGCCGGGAGAACCGGTCCACCAGCCAGTCTGCGGCCTCCTGAGCGTCCTTCTTGCTCGGGCAGCGAGCCACCAGCTCCCGCCCGCCCTTGCGCTCCAGCCGCTCGGCGACCGTGATCAGCGGCGCCGGCTCCACCACGTGCAGCCGGTCCGGCCACGCGATGACCACCTTCACCGCGCCCTTGCGGGTGTTGCAGGCCCGGTGCGCGAGCCGCTCGACGACCTTGGCCTTCCGGTCCGCGGTGCGGGCGTCGACGCTCGGACCGCGCGGATCGTTCACCGGCATGTCGGCGTCGACCGGCTCGTCGCACACCCAGCAACGCCAGCCGTCCCGCTTCGCCACATCATCAAGAAGACTCACCCGGACAAACTACTCGCTCGCTGCCGCGAGGCCGCGCGCGCGGCTTTCACCGCCGCGAGCGCGGCTTCAAAAGGCTTTCCCCGCCGCGAGCACGGCTTTCAAAAGGCTTTCATCACCGCGCGCGCCGGTGCGGGCCGAAGATCACCGGTACGCCGGGTGAGTACAGCACGCTGTCCGGTGGTGTGCTGATCCCGGGCAGACCGGCCGCGGCCAGCAACGAGTCGTCGAGGTCCAGCAGCTCGGCGCGGTGCAGCGGCCAGCGCGGATGCTCGTTGGCCAGGTGCCGGGTCCGCCCCCAGGCCCGGGTGTGCAGTCCCCACCGGGCGGTCACGAAGTGCTCCACCGGACCGGGCGTTCCGATCGGCGCGCCGACCCGGATCCGCATCCGGTTCGTCGCGGTCCGCGGTCCGGGCCACCGGCGGCGCGAGACGTAGGCGATCTCGTCACCGGTGCGGGTCATCCGCATCCGCGCCCACATGTACGGCAGTTGCAGACTCACCCGCGCCACCAGCACCGGGACCAGTCGTTCCGCCTCGAGCGAGCGGAACACCACCGCGCGCCGGCCCTGCGCGTCCACGCTGTAGAGCCGCACGTTCGTCTCGCAGAACGTCCCCAGGTACGGCACGCCGGGGCTGCCCAGGAACCCGATCCCCTCCATCCGGAACCCGATCACCCCGGCGTACGTGACGCCGTCGATGACGTCCGGGACCGTGCCGGCCGGCAGCAGCGGGGCGACCCGGTCCGGATCCACCGCCCAGTGCAGGAAGGCCAGGTCGGTCCAGCGTTGCCCGAGCACCGCACGCGCCACCGGCCGTACGGTCTCCGCGGTGATCTCCTCGACGTCCACCCCTCTATGCTGCCCCGGTGACCTGGCTTCCGTACGACATGGGTGTTCTTGCCGCGCTGCGCGGCGACCACGAAGCGGCGCGCGAGCACCTGGCGGCAGCCGGCCCGGACGATCGTGCGCTGCTGCTGCTCGGTCAGCTCGGCGGTCCGGACGACAGCTATGAGCGCGCGGCCGAGCTGGGCAACGCCGAGGCCGCCTACAACCTGGGCGCGCGCCGGGCGATGGCCGAGGACTGGCCGGCGGCGCTGCGCTGGTACGAGCGCAGCGCTGAACTGGGTGAGCCGGGTGCCCGCCGGATGCTCGGGATCATGTACGCGACCGGGCAGGGTGTGCCGGTCGACGACACCGTGGCCGAGGCGTACTGGCGGGCCGCTGCCGACGGCGACGAGCGGGCGTTCCGCGATCTGGGCACGCTGTTCGGCTATCACCGCGACGATCCGGCCGAGGCGGCGCACTGGTTCCTGAAGGCCGGCCAGGCCGGCGACCCGACCGCGCCGAGGGAGCTGAAGCGGCTCGTCCCGCGCCTGAACCGCGACGACCGCCGGGCCCGCACCCTGCTCGGCGTGATCCACGGTTTCCACCTCGACGACCGGGCGACCGCGGTCAAACTGCTCACCGTCTCCGCCGGCGAGGGCGACCCGATCGCCCAGCGCAGCCTCGGTTTCCTGGTGCAGGGCGAGGACCCGGACCGGGCGGCCGCGCTCTACCGGTCCGCGGCCGAGGCGGGCGACACCATCGCCGCGTTCAACGTCGCCCTGCTGGCCGGTCCGACCCCGGAGGCGGTGCCGTGGTTGCGGATCGCCGCCGAGGCCGGGATGCCCGATGCGTACCCGGTGCTCGCCGACCGGCTCAGCGAGCAGGACCGCGACGAGGAGGCCCGGTCCTGGTACCTGAAGGGCGCCGAGGCCGGCCAGGTGACGAGCATGTTCGCGCTGGCCGCCTGGTATCGCGACGGTTTCGGCGGGCCGGTCGACCTGGTCCAGGCGCTGCGCTGGTACCTGACCATGCTCCAGCACGGTTCCGGCGACGGCGTGCACGAGATCCACGGCTTCGTCGACCGAATGACCCCCGACGAGATCCACGAGGCAGGTCGGCTCTCCGGCCGCTACGCCGAGGCCGACCTGCTGGCTTCATAATTCAAAACCCTTTTTGGGTACGACCTGAGCACCCGCCCGGGCGGGTGCTCAGGTGCGTCAGCGGTTCAGCCAGCTCTGGTCGGACGGGCTGACCTCGGTCCGCTCGGCGACCTTGCGCACGTCGTCCAGGGTGAGCCCGGCGCCTTGGCCGACCACCGTCATCACCCGGCCCCCGCCCAGGTCGACGACCAGGTAGATCAGGCCCTGCCCGGGCTCGTCGGTCCGCACCGGATGCCGGGCCGGGTGCCCGCCGACGGTGAGCTGCTCCCCGCCGGACGGCGCCTCGGTGCTGCTGCCCACGGTCACCGACAGCTGCCCGCCGGCGCCTTCCTTGGGCTTGCCCGTGCTGCCGAGGCTGAACGCGGACACCTGAGCGCGCCAGGCCGCCGCGCTGGTGCCACTGACCGCGACCGAGTTGGCGGTCCATCCGGTCGGCAGCCAGCCCAGCCGCACCGGCACCGGGGACAGCCCCGCGTCGGTCCGGACCGAGCGGGCCGTCCGCAGCAGGTCGGCCTTGCTGACGGCCAGCCGGTTCAGCGAGACGGACAGCACGGTCCGCTCGTCGACCGGCCAGGTCACGTACGCCTTCGCGTCGCCCTTGACGTTGACGTACTCGCCCTCGGCGCCGTTGATGTCGACCGCCTCGCCGGTGGTGTCCCGGTTCGCCCCGTAGCCGGGTGCCACGGTCCGGACGTTGAGGCTCAGCGCCGGGCCGTCCCATGGATCACCGGCCACGGCCTGTTTCTTCCACACCCGCACCAGCCACGGTTCGGCCGGCGCGGCTCCCGGCTCGGCGGCGACGTGCTGCCGGATGCTCTCGGTCAGCCCGGCCGGCACCCAGCTCGGCCGGTAGCGCAGCTCGATGTTCTGGGGCAGCGTCCCGGCCGGCACCGGTGCGGCGGACGCCCCCGTGGACGGCGCCGCGGTGCCGGCCGCGCCGGTCACCGTCGTGCTGGTCGCCGGGTCGCCGCCCCGCAGCGCCAGTACCGGCACGGTGATCGCGGCGGCCACCGCCGCGGCGGCGACGGTCGCGCCGAGCAGGCCGTACCGCTGGCGGCGCCGCACCACCGCGGCCCGGCGCGGCAGTGCCGACCGGATGCGGTCGGGTGGCACGGCCCGGTCGGCCTGGTGCTCCTGCGCGGAACGGATGAGGTCCTCGATGTCCCTGCTCACGGCTGCTCTCCGGTGGTCACGAGCGAGGCCGGCAGTGCACCCTGGAGGGTGGCCAGCGCACGCATCAGGTGGGTACGGACGGTGACCGTTCGACAGCCGAGCATCTCGGCGATCTGCTCGACGGCCAGGTCTTCGTAGAAGCGCAGGGCGATCACCGCGCGCTGCCGGGGTGGCAGCCGGGCGATCAGGCGCAGCATCGCGTCCCGGTCGTCGCGTTGCGCCAGCTGGTCGGGCGCCGCCGGCAGGTACCCGTCGAGGGTCTCCACCGAGACCGGGATCGACTGGGCGGCCCGGCGCCGCCGCCAGGACAGGAACTCGTTGACCACCATGCGCTTCACGTAGAGCTCCGGCGCGTCCATCCGGCCGATACGCGACCAGCGGGCCTGTGCCCGGACCAGCACGTTCTGCGTGATGTCCTCGGCCAGGTGCGGATCCCAGGTGACCACTGTCGCGTAACGCACCAGGGTGCCCAGGCGGGCGGATACGAACTCTTCGAACGTCACGACGAGCAAACGCCTCCAGCGACCCGTTCTGTTGACATACCCACGCCGCTGATTCTCCGGGGTGTTGCCTAAGCTCGTCGATGGTCACGCCACTGAGGAGATCCGTGCAGGTCGAAGTGCAGAGCATCGTCGCGTTCGCCACCAACGGCGTGGGCTCGGCCGGGAATCCGTTCCCGCTGAGTTTCAGCCTGCGCGAGTCGGCCGGGTGCTGGTCGGTGCAGGCGACCGCGGCCCGGGCCTCGGAACTGGCCGACCTGCTGATCCCGGCCGGGGTGGACACCGTGCTGGTGGCGGATCTGTACACCAACAGCTGGTTGACCAACGACATCAAACCCTGGACGCCGGCCGGGATCGCGGCGATCCGGGCGACGCCGTGCACGGTCCACGACTTCAGCGGCCTGGCCACGATGGGACTCAGCGCCGAGGGCCTGGTGATGCCGCCCGCGTCGCTGCTCCAGTTGCTCGACGGCGGCTGGGCGCCCTACCAGATGACGGTGGTGGGTCTGCCGGGCTCACCGAGCGCCGACCGGCTGGACGAGATCGGGCTGGCGCTCGGCACCGCCCGCTGCGACCGGCCGGTCCTGCCGACCCTGCCCGGTTGCACGCTGCACTACACCGGCCACGACGACTGCTACGTCACCGTCGAGTCGACAGATCCCGCGGTCGTCCCGGCTGTGCTGGGCCGCCTGCTCGCGCTGCTGGTCGGGTCCCCGCTGACCGAGCAGGGACCGGTCGTGGTGCAGCACCCGCCGGACGCGATGATCGCGGAGCTGCTGGCCGGGAGCCCGGACTGGATCGGCCACCTGGCCGGCGACCACACGGTGCACCTGGCCGTGACCAGCGGGCCCTGGCGGCTCGCGGACCCGATCCCGGACCGGGTGGACCGGGTCGCGGTCTACTCCCCCGCCGACGGGACCTGGCGCCTCCGCTGAGCCGTGAAACAAGCCCGCCGGTCGTGGCGCCTCAGCTGAGACGCAGCAGCAGCAGTGCGGCGGTGGCGGTGACGAGTTCGCCGAGGGCCAGGCTCAGCCAGATGCCGGTCGTGCCGGTGTGGCTGAGCGCCAGCAGCAACGGCACTTTGATCAGCAGGAGACTGCCGACCGAGATCAGGTACGACGGGCGGGTCCGGCCCAGCGACTGGAAATACGCCGAGACCAGCGGGGCCACCCCGGCAACCGCGACGCCCAGCGCCACGATCCGCAGCGCCCGCACCGCCACCGGGGTGATCACCGGGTCGTCGACGAAGATCCGGATCAGTGGGCCGGCGACAACGATCAGCACGAGGGCGGCCACCGTGCCGTAGGTCAGGCTCGCGCGCAGCGCCAGCACCCGGGCGCGACGGACCCGGGCGGGCTGGCCACGGCCGGCGTTGAACCCGACGATCGGCTGCAGGCCCTGGCTGATGCCCAGCTGTGGCATGAACACGAAGGTCTGCAGCCGTACGCAGACCGCGTAGGCGGCCAGCGCCACCGCCCCGGCGACCCCGCCGAGCAGGTTGTTGACCAGCACGGCGAGCAGCGTCGTGCCGAGCCCGGCCAGCAGCGACGGCGCACCGACCCCGAGCAGCGCGCGCACGGTCGGCGCGTGCGGGCGCAGGTCGGCACGGCGGATCCGGTACGGCCGGTCGCGCTGGACGAAGAAGAACCACAGGCTCATCCCGGCCGAGGCGGCCGTGCCGGCGATCGTGCCGAGGGCCGCCCCGCGCACCCCGAGGTGCAGCCCGAAGATCAGCAACGGGTCGAGGGTGACCTGGATGACCACCCCGATCACCCACTGCCAGGTGGCGAACCGGATCCGCCCCTCGGCCCGGACCACCGCGGTGAAACCGGTGGTCAGCAGGGCGCCGGCGAGCAGGACCATCGCGTACGCCCGGGTGTCGTCGCGGGTCGCGGCGTCCGCGCCGAGCGCGCCGACCAGCGGGTCCAGTCCCAGCAGCCCGGCCACCGTGATCACCGACGCGGTCAGCCAGAACAGCACGAGCGCGTTGCCGGCCGCGCGGGCGGCGCCGGCCGGGTCGCCCGCGCCGAGCCGGCGCGACACCAGCGACGCGCCGCCGGTGCCGACCGTGCCGGAGACTGCGCCGAGCACGAGCAGCACCGGCGCGGCCAGGTTGACCGCGGCCATCGCGCCCGGGCCGACGCCGTGACCGACGAACCAGGCGTTGGTCAGCGCGTAGACGCCGTAGACGCTGACCGAGACGGTGGTCTGCGAGCAGGCCTGCCAGAGCAGCGGTCCGACCGGGCGGGTGCCGAGCGCGTCGGTCTGACTCAGCTCGTTCCCCGATCGAACAGGGCCATTGATTCGTCCAGGCGATCGCGGGCCCAGTCGTAGTTGGCGGTGCCGGGGAAGTTCCGGTACGCCGTCTCGATCGTCATGATCAGCACCAGGTAGAGGCAGTACAGCCGGCGGCGGACCCGTTCCGGCTCGGTGGCCGGGCCTCGGCCGTAGCCCTCGATGAACGCCGACGCGTCGCCGAACGCGGGCAGTTCGCTGCCGGTGAAACCCGCCTCGATCAGCGGGTCGCCGTAGAAGGCGCGTTCGTGGTCGATGATCGCGACGATCGCACCGTCGCGGACCATCACGTTGCTGTCCCACAGGTCCCACTCGACGAACCGGGGCTCGGTCACCTCGTCGAGGCACCCGGCGTTCGCGGCGATCACCGCGCGCACCGCGGCGTAGTCGTGGCCGAGGTCGACCGCCCGGCGCTCGCCGTCGCGGAGCACACCCTCGATCATCGCGAGGAAGGTGGCCCGCCAGGTGGATTCATACGGGCCGCCGAGCGGGCCGAACCCATCTCCGGCAATGGTGTTGAGGTCGCGATTGAGCGCGCCGAGAGATTTGTTGACCGCGGCCCGCTCCTCGGGGGTCTGCTCGAGCAGGCCGAGGTTGTCCGCGTCGAAGTACGGCATGACGAACCAGTCCGCGTCGCACAGCTCGTGGCTGCGGTCGGCGAACTCGACCTGCGGCACCGGCACCGTGGTGTGCGCCCGGATCAGGCCCAGCGCGGCCAGCTCGGTCGCCATCGCGCCGCGCTCGTAGGTCATCACCTCGACGGCCGGCGGCGGGGCGATCTTCAGGACCACCTCGCGGCCGGAGCGCAGCCGGATCCGGTAGGCCACGTTGAACCAGCCGTGGCCCAGCTCGCTGCACCAGTGCGCGCCGGCCGGGACCTCGGCGGCACCGTAGGCGCGCTCGATCATCGCGAGCAGGACCGCCGGGGTCTGCCGGTTCTTGGTGATGCTCTCCATGGGCGCGAACCCCTCTGCTCAACCGGTTGAGAGCGCTCTCTCACTGTTGGCCAACGTAGCGGCTGTCACGTCGTACCGGAAAGGTGTTAACCGGTTTTGATGGTGTTGCGGCGACCGCGTTCACGCTGACGACGACGAGGATGCCGAGCCAGACGTGTGGCGGCGGGACCTGGCCGAGCAGGATCAGGCCGGCCATGGCCGCGAAAACCGGGTGGATGCTCATCACCACGCCGAAGAACCGGGCCGGCACGCGGCGCAGGGCGAGCAGATCGGCCGCATAGGGAATGACCGAGCTGAATACGCCGGCACCGATCGCGAACAGCAGCGCGGCGCCGGTCAATCGCCCCTGCCCGATCAGCCAGGCCAGCACCGGCAGGTAGAGCAGCACGGAGACCGTGGTGGCCGCGGCCGGTGCCTGCAGACCGGGCAGCCGGCCGCCGAGCAACCGGTTGAGCAGGATGTAGCCGGCCCAGCAGCCCGCCGCGACCAGCCCGCACCCGATGCCGAACCAGTCACTGCCGCCGTGCGGGACGTTCACCGACGCGGCGACCGAGCTCGGCACGTCGCAGGCGGCGGTGTCGCGGGCGGTGGCCGCTCTGGAGGAGTCGCTGGGTGTGCGCCTGCTGCAGCGCACCACCCGGCAGGTGAGCCTGACCGACACCGGCACGCAGATCCTGGCCGGCGCCCGGCGGATCCTCGACGAGCTGGCCCACCTGCAGCGGATCGCCGCCCGGAACGCGGTGCACGAGGTCCGGATCGGGTACGCGTGGGCCGCGCTCGGCAAGCACACCCGGCGGCTGCAGCGGGCCTGGGCGGCGGCGCGGCCCGGCATCCCACTGGTGTTCGTACACGCCAACACGGTGACCGCCGGGCTGAGCGAGGGCGTCGCCGACATCACGGTGCTCCGCAAGCCGCTCGAGGATCCGCGGTTCGCCACCGCCCGGATCGGGTCGGAGGCCCGGTACGCGGCGGTCGCCACCGACAACCCGCTGGCCCGGCGGCGCTCGCTGCGCCTCGCCGACCTGTCCCGCTACCCCGTCGCGATCGACGCCCGTACCGGCACCACCACCCTGGACCTGTGGGAGCCGGAGCCGCCCCCGGCGACGGTCCGCGCCACGCACGGGGTCGACGAATGGCTGACGTTGATCGCCGCGAACCAGGCGGTCGGGGTGACCTCGGAGGCGACCGCCCACCAGAACCCGCGGCCGGGCGTGGCCTACCGGATGCTGCGCCACACCCCGCCGATCCCGGTCTGGCTGGCCTGGTGGCACGACGCTCCCCCACCGCACCTCGACGACCTGATCCACCTGAGCCGCGCCGCCTACGGCGCGGCTCTCTGACCCCCGCGACGCCGCCCGGGTCAAGGCCGCTGCGCGACCCGCGGTCGCCGGCTGGTGCTCAGGGGTGTCTCAACGGGGTTGAGACACCCCTGGAAGCCAGCCTCGCGTAGCTGTCCCCGCCGTGGCCGGCCGCGACGGCGCGTTCGATGATCGACCGCACGGCCTGCTGCGGCGCGGTGTCCAGGCCGTGTACCGCGGCCGCGTCGATGACGTGGGAGACGGCGGACCCGGCCGAGGCGAGGCTGGAGACGTCGGCCGGGAACGAGTCCGTGGTCAGCTGCTCGGCGAACCGGTCGGCCATCCCGGGCAGCAGCGCGCCGATCCCTCGCGCGAACCGGGCGAAGTCGGCCGGGGCGATGCCCTCGGCACCGGCCAGCGCGAACGCGTGCGCCAGCCCGCCGACCGCCATCGTGAACAGGTCGAGCAGCGCCATCTCGTAGGCGGCCGCGGCACCGATCTCCGCACCGAGGTGGATGCTGCCGCGCGGGAGCACGGGCCGGCACCGGTCGAAGAGCGTCCGGGGACCGCTGCAGAGGATCGCCGCGGCCGGTGTCCCGATCGTCGGCGCGGGCGTCAGGATCGCGCCGTCCAGGTAGTCGATGCCCTGATCGGCGGCCCAGGCCGCCATGTCCCGGGCCTGCCCGGCGTGGCCGCTGCTGAGGTTGACCAGGGTCCCGGCCACCGGACCGGTCACGGTCGCCCGCACCGCCGCATAGTCGATCATGCAGGTGATCACGACCGGCGCCTCGCGGGTCGCGTCGGCCGCGGTCGGCGCGAGCATCGCACCTTGTTCCACCAGCGATGCCGCCTTGCCCGGCGAGCGGTTCCAGACCACCGTGCGATGCCCGGCGGCGAGGGCGGCGGCAGCCAGTGCGCGGCCCATCGGCCCGAGTCCCAGTACGGCGATGTCACTGTGTCGTGTCACGCCGGTGACGCTAAACCTTCACGTTGACGTGAGAGTCAAGCCCTGATCTGCTCGTGGACATGCGGATCAGCGAACTGGCCCGGCAGGCCGGCACCACGCCACGCGCGCTGCGCTACTACGAGGAGCAGGGCCTGCTGCACCCGGCGCGGCTGGCCAGCGGCTACCGCCAGTACGACGAGCAGGCGCTGCGGGCGGTCCGGCACATCCAGCTGCTGCTGTCCGCGGGTCTGAACACCACCGCGATCGCCGAGATCCTGCCGTGCATCCCGGACGACGTGACCGTGCTGGCGCCGACGTGCCCGGAGCTGCTCGACGAGCTCGCGGCCGAACGTGCCCGGATCACCCGCTCGATGCAGCAGCTCGGCGCCGCCCGCGACGTGCTGGACCGGCTGCTGCAGAACGATCCCCGCTGACGGAAGCGCGGCGCGCCGGGCTGGTGCTCAGGGGTGCCTCACCGGGGTTGAGGCACCCCTGAGCACCAGCCGGAGAACCTGGCGGCGCGCAGCGGCCGGGAACGGGGACGGTGTCGCGCGAGACCACCACGGGACTCGGCTCGTAGCCTGCGGGCGAGCGCTCCGTATACGTACCAAATAAGGGTCGTAAGCCGGGAAAACAGCGACGAGCCCGGCCGTCGTGGCCGGGCTCGTCAACACCACTGATCAGATCTTGTCGAAGCGGTCGTTGTTCATGACCTTGGTCCAGGCCGCGACGAAGTCGGCGACGAACTTCTCGCGGGCGTCCGAGCTGGCGTAGACCTCGGCGAGGGCGCGCAGCTGCGAGTTCGAGCCGAAGATCAGGTCGACCGCGGTGGCGGTCCACTTGACCTCGCCGGTGGTGGCGTCCTGGATCTCGTAGACGTGCTCCTGGGACTCCGCGGCCTGCCACTTGGTGCCCGGGGAGAGCAGGTTGGCGAAGAAGTCGTTGGTGAGCACACCGGGCTTGTCGGTGAGCACGCCGTGCTTCGCGCCGGCGAAGTTGTTGCCGAGCGCGCGCAGGCCGCCGACCAGGACCGTGGTCTCCGGCGCGGTCAGGTCCAGCATGTAGGCGCGGTCGATGAGCAGCACCTCCGGCTGGGTCTTCTCGCCGGGGCGCAGGTAGTTGCGGAACCCGTCGCCACGCGGCTCGAGGACCGCGAACGACTCGATGTCGGTCTGCTCCTGGGTGGCGTCGGTGCGGCCGGCCCGGAACGGCACGGTCACCTCGACACCGCCGTCCTTGGCGGCCTTCTCGACGGCGGCCGAACCGGCCAGCACGATCAGGTCAGCGAGGGAGATCTTGGCGCCGCCGGCGTTGTTGAACTCCTGCTGGATGCCCTCGAGCGTGGCGATCACGTCGCCGGTGCCCTGGTTGACCTCCCAGCCGCGCTGCGGCTCGAGGCGGATCCGGGCGCCGTTCGCGCCACCGCGCTTGTCGGTGGAGCGGAACGTGGCGGCCGAGGCCCACGCGGTCGAGACCAGCTGCCCGACGGTCAGACCCGACTCGAGCACCTTCGCCTTGAGCGCGGCCACGTCGGCGTCGCCGACCAGCTCGTGGTCGACGGCCGGCACCGGGTCCTGCCAGAGCTGCGCCTCCGGCACCCACGGGCCGAGGAAGCGCTCGACCGGGCCCATGTCGCGGTGCAGCAGCTTGTACCAGGCCTTGGCGAACGCGAGCGCGAACGCGTCCGGGTTCTCCAGGAAGTGGCGGGAGATCTTCTCGTACGCCGGGTCGACGCGCAGCGACAGGTCGGTCGTCAGCATCGTCGGCTTGTGCTTCTTCGACGGGTCGTGCGCGTCCGGGATGATCGCCTCGGCGTCCTTGGCGACCCACTGCTTCGCACCGCCGGGGCTGGTGGTCAGCTCCCACTCGTATCCGAAGAGGATCTCGAAGAAGCGGTTGCTCCACTCGGTCGGCTTGTCGGTCCAGGTGACCTCGAGGCCGCTGGTGATGGTGTCGCCGCCCTTGCCGCTGCCGTGCGTGCTCAGCCAGCCCAGGCCCTGCGCCTCGATCGGGGCGCCCTCGGGCTCCGGGCCGACGTGGCCGTCGGCGACACCGGCGCCGTGGGTCTTGCCGAACGTGTGACCACCGGCGATCAGCGCGACGGTCTCCTCGTCGTTCATCGCCATCCGGCCGAAGGTCAGCCGGATGAAGTGCGCGGCGGCCTGCGGGTCGGCGTTACCGCCCGGGCCCTCCGGGTTGACGTAGATCAGACCCATCTCGGTCGCGCCGACGCCCGGCGCCATCTCCTTCTCGGAGACGTAGCGACCGGCGAGCCAGGTGTCCTCCGGGCCCCAGAAGATCTCCTCGGGCTCCCAGACGTCCTGCCGGCCGAAACCGAAACCGAAGGTCTTGAAGCCCATCGACTCCAGCGCGACGTTGCCGGCCAGCACCAGCAGGTCGGCCCAGGAGACGCTCTGGCCGTACTTCGCCTTGACCGGCCAGAGCAGGCGGCGGGCCTTGTCCAGGTTCGCGTTGTCCGGCCAGCTGTTCAGCGGGGCGAACCGCTGGCCGCCGTCACCGGCGCCACCACGGCCGTCCTCGATGCGGTACGTGCCGGCCGCGTGCCAGCTCATCCGGATCATCAGGCCGCCGTAGTGACCGAAGTCGGCCGGCCACCAGTCCTGCGAGGTGGTGAGCACCTCGGCGATGTCACGCTTGAGCGCCTCGACGTCCAGCTTCGCGAACGCCGCGGCGTAGGAGAAGTCCTCGCCCAGCGGGTTGCCCTTGGACGAGTGGGCGTGCAGCACCGACAGGTCGAGCTGGTTGGGCCACCAGTCCCGGTTGCTGTGCGGGCGGCCGCTCGCCTTCGGGGTGGGCGCGTCGATCGCCGGGTTCTCGCTCTCGCTACCGCTCGCGGTGACCGAGTCGTGTGCGACCGGGCAACCGGAGGCCTTCGGGTCTTGGGTGTCGCTCATCTGATTCCTTCCGAACGGGGCAGGCATTCGGGGCAGGTGCCCCAATACACGACTTCCGCCTCGTCGATGACGAACCCGTGGTCGTCCGAGGCGGTCAGGCAGGGGGCGTCGCCGAGGGTGCAGTCGACGTCGGCGATGGCGCCGCAGGACCGGCACACGACGTGATGGTGGTTGTCGCGCACCCGCATCTCGTACCGGGCGGTCGCGCCGGCGGGCTGGATGCGACGCGCCAGACCGGCGTCGGTGAGCGCACGCAGCACATCGTAGATCGCCTGGTGGGAGACCGCGGGAAGATCGGTGCGCACCAGCGCGATCACCGCATCGGTGTCGATGTGCGGGTGGTCGCGCAGCGCGGCGAGCACCGCCAGCCGGGGCCGGGTCACGCGCAGCGAGGCCGCACGAAGCTGCACCTCGAAGTCGGACGCCATGGCGACGACCCTAGTACCCTTTTCTGGAATCAATCAAGTTATGACACGCAGAGTTTCCTCACTCCGCACGCCGAATGCGGCGCATCAGCATCGCCCAGACGCCGTAGCCCGCGCCCACGTCCCCGGTGACCGCGCCCGCGGCGGAGCCCATGAACAGCGCGTTGGCGCAGTCCGGGCAGACCTCCCGGCCGGTGATCGTCTCTTGGAACGGCTCGCTGACCCGGCGGCCGCAATCCGGGCAGTCCCGACCTGACAATGCCACGACTGCCTCCTGGAGGTGAGATGCCCGAGGGTACGAGATCACCGCACCTCGAAGCGTGAACCTTCCCGGGCCGGTCCACGACTGAACACCCGAAGGAGGGCCGATGAGCGACGCATTGCTGGTGGTCCGTTGTCAGCTGGGTGAGCGGCCGGCCTTCGCCGAGCTCGTCCGGGCCTGGCATCCGGCGGTCGAACGGTACGTCGGGCGGATGCTCGGCGCCCCCGACGACGACGTGGTGCAGGAGATCTGGCTGGCCGTCGTGCGGGGGCTGCCGAGGCTGAGACAACCGGACCGGTTCGCCCCGTGGCTGTTCGTGATCGCCCGGCGGGCGGTGATGAACCGGCTCCGGGAGGCCTACGCGAGCCCGGAACCGGTCGACGAGCCGCCGCCCGGGGCTACCTGGCCGTCGGGCTGGCCGGGCTCATCGGCGGCGGACTGATCGGTCTGCTCTGGGCCACCGAACCGGCCCTGCCGGTCCGGACCGCGGTGGCCTTCGCCGTGCTGATCACGATCGGTCTGGCGTGGGCCGGGTTCGCCGGCTGGGCGCTGACCCGGCGGACGCCGTTGTTCGCCCGGGACCGGGTGGTCGCCGGGTGGCTCGGCGCCGGGGCCTGGCTGGTGTTCAGCGCCGGGGCCCTGGTCATCACGCTCACCCGGGAACGGGCGGAACCCTCGGTCCTGATCGTCGTACTCGGGCTGGGTCTTGTCGCGGTCGGGAACCTGCGGGCGGCCCGCCGCGCGCGGGCGGACCTGGTGCGGCAGCGGACCGATCTGTCCGGGTGAGCGGTGCAGCAGCAGCAACGGGGTCGCCAGCAGCAGCACGCCGGCGATCCCGATCGCGGCGCGGGCCCCGGTGTACGCGGCCAGCACGCCCCACAGCGCGGTCGCCACGGCGATCGCGGCGGTGCTGGTCACACTCCAGGCGACCAGCACCCGGGCGGTGCGCTCGGGCGGGACCCGGCGCAGCCGCTCGGTCGCGAGCACCGGGTTGAACACGCCGATGCAGGTGATCAGGGCCAGCTCGACGATGATCACGAAGACCACGTCGGCCGGGCCCGGCGTCACGAAGAACAGGCCCACCGGCCAGAGCACCCGCACCACCGCGGCGACGCGCAGGACCCGGCGGCTGCCGCAGCGCGCCACCAGGACTCCGGCGAGGCGGGCGCCGGCGAAACCGCCGAGGCAGGGCAGGCCGAAGGCGAGACCGTACTGCCAGGCCGACCAGCCGAAATCGGCCAGCAGCAGGACGGCGAGCAACGGTTCGGTGGCCATGATCAGGGCGTTGACGGCGACGGTGTTGCGGAACAGCGGGCGCAGCACCGGATCGGCGTGCACGAACCGCCAGCCGGCGACCAGCTCGCCCGCCCGCGCCCGGACGGACCGGTCCGGCAGCGCCGCCCGATCCGGGGCAGACCGGTCCGGCAGCGTCGCGCTCGCCGGGGCAGACCGGTCCGGCAACCCTGACGAGCGGTCCCGGATCGCGCCCACGCTCAGCGCCGACACCAGGAAGCCGGCCGCGTTGGCGGCGACGGTGACCAGCGGACCGAACAGTTTGACCGCCGCGCCACCCAGCGGCGGACCGGCGGCCACGGCGATCCAGCCGGCCGACTCCAGCCGGCCGCTCGCGGTCAGCAGCTGATCCTCGGGCACAACGGAGCGCAGGAAGGCGCCGCTGGCGGCGGTGAACGCGATGTTCGCCACCGCCCCGATCACCGCGACGACCACCAGCTGGGCGTAGCTGAGCAGCCCGCACGCGTACCCGATCGGGACGCTGAGCAGCGCGGCGCACCGCACCACGTCGGTCCCGATCATGACCCGGCGTTTGTGGTGCGCCTCCACCCACGGGCCCAGTGGCAGGGCGACCAGCGCCCCGGCCGCCGTTGCGGCCGCGGCCAGCGCGGAGACCGCCGCGGGCCCGGCATGCAGCACCTGGATCGCGATCAGGGCGAACGCCCCGAAGCCCAGCCAGGTGCCGGCCGTGGACGCGACGAACGCCGTCCACAGCAGACCGAACGACCCACCCAGCTTCTGCCGCACCATCCGCACTCCCCCATCACAACCATCCGTTGACCGGGAGCATCCGATCAGATGCGTGCGCCTGCATTCCAACAACGGATCGGGGATCTGCCACAACCAACAGTTGTCCGGCTAGGCTCGCGGCGTGGACATCGAGGCCGTACGCACGTTCGTCGCCGTCGCCGCCGCCGGGCAGTTCCAGCAGGCCGCCGCCGAGCTGCGGGTCACCCAGCAGGCCGTCTCGAAACGGATCGCGACCCTGGAACGCTCGCTCGGGGTGACGCTGTTCCTGCGCACGGCCCGCGGCGCCCGCCTCACCCTGGACGGCCGCTCGTTCCTGCCGCACGCCCGGCTGGTGCTGGCCGCCGTCGACCGGGCGGCCGCCTCGGTCCGGCCGGGCGAGCGGGCGCTGCGGGTCGACGTGCTGAACCGGCGGATCGCCCCGGCCCAGGCGGTCCGCGAGTTCTACCGGGTCCACCCGGGCGTCGACCTGGAGCTGGTCCCGCTGCCCGAGGCGAACGTGCACGACGCGATCGCGGCGCTGCTGTCCGGCGAGATCGACGCCACGTTCCGTGCCGTGCCGATGCCCGCGAGCGAGCTGCCGGAGCAGATCGTGGCGCACTGGGTGCTCGACGATCCGTTGCAGCTGCTGGCCGGGCCGGCGCACCCGCTCGCCGGGCGGGCCACGATCGCGCCGGCCGAGCTGGGCGGGCACCGGATCTGGATCCCCGGTATCCGGCCGGGCACCGAGTGGGCCGCCTACTACGCGCAGCTGACCGCCGCGTTCGGCCTGCACATCGACCGGATCGGCCCGAACTTCGGCACCGAGGCCCTGATGGACGCGATGGCCGACTCCGGCGAGCTGACCACCCTGGTCGGCAGCCGGGACCGCTACGTCTGGCCGGCCGGGCACGACCTGCGCCGGATCCCGCTCACCGGGCCGACCCCGGTCTACCCGCACGCGCTGCTGGTCCGCGCCGGCAACCCGCACCCGGGCCTGGCCGCCCTGTGCCAGCACCTGATCACCACGGCGCCGCCGGCACCTGCCGATGTCTGGACGCCGCCCTGGACGCGGTGACAACAGGTCGAAGGTTTTCTATTGTTGGGCTGTTGTCGTCGAGTCTGATGGGGGCCGGAACGTGGATTCCACCGAAGACATGAGCAAGGGTGTTGTGCCGCTGGAGGATCTGCGCCGTACGCCGCTGGGCAGCATCGACCCAGCCCGGGCCGCCCAGGTGGCCCTCGCCGACGCACCCCGCGACGCCGACCACGGGCGGACCGCCTCGTCGCTGTTCGGCTCGGCCCTGTAGCGATCCCCGCGAGCCCGATCAGCCAGTACGTACTCAAGATCGCCAGCCGGTGCGACCTGAAGTGCGACTACTGCTACGTCTACGAGGCCGCCGACCAGGGCTGGCGCCGGCAGCCACCGACGATGGATCAGGCCGTCGTCACCACGATCGCCGGGCGGATCGCCGAGCACGCACGCCGGCACGACCTGCCGGCCGTGCGGGTGGTGCTGCACGGCGGTGAGCCGCTGCTGGTCGGCCCGCGCCGGCTGGCCGAGATTGCCGGTGAGCTGCGCGCCACCGTCGGGCCGGCGCTCGACCTGCGGATGCAGACCAACGGGGTGCTGCTCACCGAGGAGATCTGCGCGATCGCCCGCGAGCACCGGATCGGGATCGGTGTGTCGCTGGACGGGAACCTGACCGCACACGACCGGCACCGCAGGTTCGCGCACGGCGGGGGCAGCCACCAGCACGTGCTGCGGGCCCTGGAGTTGTTGCGGGCTCCGGAGAACCGGGAGATCTACGCGGGTCTGCTGTGCACGATCGACCTGTGCAACGACCCCGAGCAGGTGTACCGGGCGCTGCTGGCCGAGCGGCCGCCCCGGCTCGACCTGCTGCTGCCGCACGCCACCTGGGAGACACCGCCGCCGGCTTTCGACGGCGCGATGTCGTACGGAACATGGTTGTCGGCGGTCTTCCGGCGCTGGACGGCGGACGGGCGCACGGTCCCGATCCGGATCTTCGATGCGCTGCTGGCGCCCGGCGTGGTCGGCGCCGAGGCGGTCGGGCTCGGCCCGGCCGACCTCGTGGTGATCGAGACCGACGGCTCCTACGAGCAGGTCGACTCGCTCAAGGTGACCTTCGACGGGGCGGCCGCGACCGGGCTGGACGTGTTCGGCGCCACCGTCGACGAGGTGTCCGCGCACCCGATGATCGCGATCCGGCAGATCGGCCGCGACGGGCTCAGCGCCACCTGCCGCGCCTGCCCGGTGGTGGAGCGCTGCGGCGGCGGCCAGTTCCCGCACCGCTACCGCGCGGCGACCGGTTTCGACAACCCGTCGGTGTACTGCGCCGACCTGAAGGAGTTGATCGACGACATGGACGAGCGGGACGGCCTGGCCACCTGGGTGCGCGACGAACTGGCCGGCGGTGCGGGCGCCACGGACGCGGTCGCCCAGCTGGCGCCGATCCACGAGGCCCTGGCCCGGGCCCGGGTGGTCACCCTCGGCCGGACCGGACCGGACGGCTGGGCGCAGCTGGCCGCCCTCGACGAGTCCGCGCCGGACGCGGTCCGCGCGGTGCTCACGTCACCGTTCGTGCGCCGCACCGACGCCTCCCACCTGGCGAATCTCGCCGCAGCGGCCGCGATCCGGGCCGGCGCCGCGATCACCGTGGGCGTGCCGGTCCGCGACGGCCTGCTGGTCCTGCCGACGCTCGGTGCGCTGCGCCTGACCGGCGCCGATGCGGTGGTCCCGGTCCGCACGTCCGCCGCCGGGTTCGCCGTCGATCATTTGACGGTACGACTGGACGACCCACCCCCGCAGTGGCTGCCCACCCGCGAGCTGCGCCCCGGCATCCGCCTCGAGGACACCGACCCGCTGCGCGACGCCTACGACGAGCTGACCGTTGCCGATCGGCTCGACGACCGTGCGGTGCTCGCCTGGCGGCAGCGCCTGGACGCCGCCCTGGACAGCCTGCGCGCCACCGCCCCGCAGTACCTGCCCGGCATCACCGCCACGCTGCGCGCGATCGTGCCGCTGGCCCCGGACGGCACCGGCACGCAGCGCTCCGGCTCGGCGCGCACCGCGTTCGGCGCCGTCGCGCTCACCCCGGAGGAGCCGGACGCCCTGGCGGTGCTGCTGGTCCACGAGGTGCAGCACCTCAAGCTCGGCGCGGTCCTGGACGTCTGCCCGATGTTCGACCCCCGCGACCCGCGCCGGGTCGACGTGCCGTGGCGCACCGGCCCCCGGCCGATCGAGGGCGCACTGCAGGGCACGTACGCGTTCCTGGGCGTCGCCGACGTCTGGCGCCGGCGGCCCGGACCGGTGGCCGCGGCCCGGTTCGCCGCGCTGCGCGGCGAGGTCACCGCCGCGCTCGGCGCGCTGACCACCGGCGAGCTGCTGAACCCGGCCGGCGCCCGGTTCGCCGCGCGGATGCGTGCCATCGTGGACCGATGGTGAACCGCGAGACGCTCAGCGCCGACCTGCGCCGGGCCGGGCTGCGGCCCGGCGGCACCGTGCTGGTGCACTGCTCGCTGCGCGCGGTCGGCTGGCTGCCGGAGGGCCCGGCCGCGCTGCGCCGCGCGGTCCAGCAGGTGATCACCGCGGACGGCACCCTGGTCGTGCCGACGCACACCACCGCGAACTCGACCACCTCGCACCTGTTCCGCCGGGAGACCGACGGCAGCCCGGAGGCCGCGGCCGGCTGGGAGGCCGCGATCAAGGGGTTCGACCCGGACACCACCCCGTCGGACGAGATGGGGATCTTCGCCGAGGGGGTCCGTGAGCACCCGGACGCGCGGCGCAGCACCCACCCGCACACCTCGTTCGCGGCGCTCGGGCCGGGGGCGCGCGAGCTGACCGCGGTGCACGACCTCGACTGTCACCTGGGTGAGCGCTCCCCGGTCGGCGCGCTCTACGCGGTCGGCGCCACGGTGCTGATGATCGGCGTCGGCTACGCGCACTGCACCACGTTCCACCTGGCCGAGTACCGGCTGGCGACCCCGCCACGGGTCCGGCCGCACCGCTGCTACGTGCTCGACGAGCGCGGGGAACGCCGGCGCATCGACTTTCTCGCCCCGCACAACGACGACCACGACTTCGCGGAGCTGGGCGCGGCGTTCGAACGCACCGGCGCGGTGCGCACCGGCCGGGTCGGCGCGGCACGGACCCGGCTGTTCCCGATCCGGGCCGCCGTCGACTTCGCGCTCGACTGGATGACCCACCATCGTGGACAGCCGCTATCGTGGGTTCCCACCGTGGCGGGCGCAGAGGCTGGGGGGGCCGGGACGTGACCTCGAGTGACCGTACGCCGGTGTTCTTCATCAGTTATGCGCACCGCCCGCAGCGGGCCCGCCCGACCCGCGACGCGCACCTGGTCCGCGACTTCTACGACACGTTGTACGGCCACGTCGACGAGCTGCTGGGCCTGCAGGCCGGGCAGGAGGCCGGTTTCATGGACGCCGAGATGGACGGCGGGCAGCGCTGGAGCGACGACCTGGCCTACGCGATCGGCCACTGCCAGGTCCTGGTGCCGCTGATCTCGCCCCGGTTCGCCGGCAGCGAGTGGTGCGCCCGGGAGTGGCACGCGTTCACCCGCCGCCCGCACCGCACGTTCCCGACCGCGACGTCGTCGCACGGCGCCACCCCGATCATCCCGGTGTCCTGGACCCCGTTCCCGATCGAGCAGCTGCCCGGCGAGATCCGGGCGGTGCAGCTGTTCACCCCGGCGCTGCCGCAGCCGGAGATGGCGCGGCTGTATCAGAGTGAAGGTCTGTACGGCCTGCTGCAGCTCGGTGAACGGGGCCTCGAGGTGTACGAAGCGGTGGTCTGGAAACTCGCCCAGTGGATCGCGGACGCGTTCTGGACGCATGATGTGGAGACGGACAAGGATGTCGACTTCCGCGGCCTGGCCACGGAGTTCGGGGAGGACCCGACGTGATCTTCTTCCTCAGTCATGCGAACACGGCCCGTGGCTCCGGCACGCTGGACCCGTGGGTGAAACGGTTCTTCGACGACCTGAGCGACGGGGTCCGGGCCCGCACCGGCGCCGACGAGACCGGGTTCTACGACGGGCTGCTCGAGCCGGGCGCCGATCGCCGGGCCCGGCTGACCGACGAGATCGGCCGGGCCCGGGTGTTCGTCCCGCTCTACTCGCCGCAGTACTTCGGCAACTCGTGGGCGGCCGCCGAGCTGGACTCGTTCCGGTCCCGGCTGCGCGGGCTGGGCCGGGCCGAGGCGGCCCGGCACGTGGTCCCGGTGGTGTGGACACCGCTGCCGCCGTGGGAGAACCGGCGCGAGTTCGACGAGGCGTTCGCCGTGGTCGGCAAGTCGGTGGAGTACACCGAGAACGGGCTGCGCGCGCTCTGCATGCTCAGCGTGTACCGCGACGCCTACCGGGACCTGGTCGCGGCGTTCACCGACCGGATCGCCGGCGTGGCCCGCGACTCGGTGCTGGAGCCGTCACCGCCGGCGCCGCTGGTGCCGCGGGCGGCCGGCGGCGGTGAGCCGGCCCTGATCGTGTCCGCGCTCGGCGCCGGGCTCGACGCCCGGCGCGACCAGGTGATCGAGGCCGCCGAGCGGCTCGGGGTGCCGGCCCAGCCGCTGCCCGCCGACCAGTTGCGCCGGCAGGCCGCGCGCCGGCCCGGGGTGCTGCTGATCGACGGGGACGCCACGCCGGAGACCGTCCGCGACACCGTGGCCGGCCTGCCCCGCTGGGTGATCGCGCTGGTGGTCGCGAGCGCCTCGGCGGCGGTCGGCCCGCTCACCGGTATCCTGCGAACCGCCGGTCTGCACCAGGTGAGCCCGGTCCGGACGGCAGCCGAGTTCGACCGCAACGCCCCGCTGCTGGTGACCGAGGCCCGCAAGCAGTACCTGCGGCACGGGCCGGTGGTCACCGCGCCCGGCACGCCGCGACCCAGTCTGCGCAGGACCTCCGACGACAAGCGAGGATAGGTCGACAATGGTGGATCGCGAAGGCCAGATCGTCACCTTCTACTCGTACAAGGGTGGCACCGGCCGGACCATGGCGCTGGCGAACGTGGCCTGGATCCTGGCCGCGAACGGGCACCGGGTGCTGGTCGCCGACTGGGACCTGGAATCGCCGGGCCTGCACCGGTTCTTCGCGCCGTTCCTCACCCCGGAACAGGTCACCACCACCCGCGGCGTGATCGGGCTGATCACCGAGTACCAGTGGGCGACCCTGCCACGCGCCGAGGACGGCAACGGCGGGCCCGACCAGGACCGGCCCGCCGACTGGTACCGCGAATACGCCAAGGCCGAACGGTACGCCTTCTCGATCAACTGGTCGTTCCCCGGCGGCGGCTCGCTCGACGTGCTGCTCGCCGGGCACAGCAGCCTGGAATACGAGGCCAGCCTGAACGGGCTGAACTGGGAGGACTTCTACAACCGGCTCGGCGGCGCGCACTTCTTCGACGCGCTGCGCGAGGACATGAAGAGCCGCTACGACTACACCCTGCTGGACAGCCGCACCGGGCTGAGCGACGTCGCCGACATCTGCACGATCCACCTGCCCGACGTGATCGTCGACTGTTTCACGTTCAGCGAGCAGGGCATCGACGGCGGCGCGTCGGTCGCCGCGCAGATCCGCACGTACGAGGACGAGCGGCTGCGCCGGATCCTGCCGGTGCCGATGCGGGTCGACACCGGCGAGCAGTCCAAGCTGGCCGCCGGGCGGACCCTGGCCAAGCGCCGCTTCACCCGGCTGCCGGCCGGGATGACCGAGGAGGAACGGCGCAGTTACTGGTACGAGGTGGAGGTCCCGTACCGCACGTACTACGCGTACGAGGAGATGCTGGCCACCTTCGGCGACGAGCCCGGCGACCCGGCCGGCCTGCTGTCCTCCTACGAGCGGCTGACCGGCTACATCACCGGCGGCCGGGTCACCCGGATGCCGGCGCTGGACCCGGCCCTGCGCCGGCAGGTGCTGGCCCGTTTCGAACGCAAGCAGGCCCTGGTCGAGGAGACCCTGGTGCTGCGCTACGCCCCGGCCGACCAGGTCTGGGCCGAGTGGGCGCTGGCCGTCTACACCGCGGCCCGGCTGCGCGTGGTCGACGGCGGCGGGCCCGGCGCGCAGCCGGCCGAGTCCGGGGCGCGCGAGGTGGTGCTCTACTCCGACACGTTCCGCGGCGACGGCAACCGGTCCGCGGTGGCGCTCTGCGTCGCCGACAGCACCCCGGGCCCGGACGACTTCGAGAGCTGGGACTCGCTCAACGGGCACACCGCGGAGTCGGCGATCGGGCGGGCGCTGCGGCTGGTCGGCGCGGACGACCACGGCACCGCCGACTGGCACGCGACGCTGCCACGCTTCCCCGGCGACGCGCCGCAGGTGCGCAACGCGCCGAACCAGAACCCGCGGTTCACCGGCCGCGACCTCGAGCTGCGCCGGATCCGCGACACCCTGAAACGGGCCGGCGGCACCCCGGTGGCGCTGATCGGCGGCGCCGGGATGGGCAAGTCGCAGCTGGCCATCGAGTACGCGCACCGGTTCCAGGGCGCCTACGACGTGATCTGGTGGGTGCCGGCCGACCCGCCCCAGTTCGTCGAAGTGATCATGGCGGACCTCGGTGCCGAGCTGAACTATCCGCGGCGGGCCACCGTCGACGACACCGCCGGCGTGGTGGTGCGCCGGCTCAGCCGCGGCGGCGGCCGCGAGGGCACCCCGCTGCGCTGGCTGCTGATCTTCGACAACGTCGACCGGTACGCCGAGATCGAACGCTACCTGCCCCGCGGCAGCGGCCACCTGCTGATCACCACCCGCGACGCCGAGTGGGGTGACGTCGCCAAGGTGATCGACGTGGAGGGCTTCACCCGCGAGGAGAGCGTCGAGCACCTGCGGTTCCGGCTCAGCAGCGCGCTGAGCCCCGCCGACGCCGACCGGGTCGCCGACGCGGTCGGTGACCTGCCGATCCTGGTCGTGCTCGCCGCCGCCTGGCTGCACGACACCGGCCGCTCCGCCGAGGACTACCTGTCCGGGCTGGACAAGGCCGGCACCGTGCGCCACACCGCGACCGCGGTGTGGGAGGTCATCCTGGAGCGGCTGCGGGCCACCTCGAACGGCGCGTACCGGCTGCTGCAACTGGCCTCGGTGCTGCAACCGGACATCTCGCTGAGCCTGCTCTACAGCGACGAGGTCGCCCGGGTCATCGCCCAGTACGACAAGGACGTGGCCCGCCAGCTCGCCGACCGGATGTCCGAGCACGACGTCACCTCCGCACTGATGCAGCCGATCAACCGGCTGTCGCTGGTCAAACTCGACCCGGAGAAGCGCCGGGTGACCGTGCACCGGCTGCTGCAGAGCGCGCTGCGCGACCGGATGGCCCCGGACCGCCTGGCCGAGGTCCGGCACGCGGTGCACCGGGTGCTGGCCGGCGCCCGCCCGGCCGGCGAGGTCGAGGACTCGCAGACCTGGGACGGGTTCCGGTTGCTCTGGAGCCACCTGGACGGCTCCGCGCCGGAGGACTGCTACGACGACGACGTGCGCCAGCTGGTGATCGACCGGATCCGCTACATCTACCTGGTCGGCAACTTCAAGCAGGGCCTGGAGTACGCGGTGCGCGCCGACGAGCGCTGGACCGCCCAGCTCGACGCGCTGGGGCCGGACGACGAGCGCCGGCACCCGCTGCTGGTCCGGCTGCTGCACCTGCGGTTCCACCGCGGCAACCTGCTGCGCAGCCTCGGCGAGTTCGCCCAGGCCCGGGACCTGGACCGGGACACGCTGCAGGCGCAGGAGGACCTGATCGGCGACAGTCACCCGTACACGCTGTTCACCGCCGGCAGCTACGGCGCCGACCTGCGCGCGCTCGGGCAGTACCAGGAGGCCCTGGAACGCGACATCCGCACGTACCGGCTGTCGGCCGACCGGTTCGGCGAGGACAACCGGCGCACGCTGGCGTTCGCCAACAACCTGGGCACGTCGTACCGGCTGACCGGTGACTTCCGGCGCGCCCTGGAGATGGACCGGACCACGCTGCAACGGATGGCCCAGGCCCTCGGCGACGACCACTTCCGCAGCCTGCTCTCGGCCAGCAACCTCGGCCGTGACCTGCGCGAGGCCGGCGAGTACCGGGAGTCGGTGAACCTGCTGCGCGGGGTGCGCCGGGGCTTCGAGAAACTGTACGGCCAGCACTCCCGCGACGCGCTGTCGGTGCAGGCGAACCTGGCGGTGTCGATGCGCGGCGCCGGCCAGGTCGACGAGGCCCGCGAGTTGCTCGACGAAGCGTACGAAAGGCTCACCGTCAGCGGCGGCCCGGACGGCCCGGAAACCTTGATCACCAGGCTCAGCCGCGCCGCCACCATGCTGCTGACCGACGATTTCGCCGCGGCCCGCGCCGAGTTCGAGAAGATCGAAACCATTTTGGTACGACGGTTCGGCCCGGACCATCCCTACGTCCTGATCAGCCGCAGCAACCTCGCCGTCGCCCTCGGCGAGGCCGGCGCGGTCGAACCGGCCCTGCCGATCGCGCGGGCCACCGCCGCGTCCCTGCACACGCTGCTGGGTCCGGTCCACCCGGCGACGATGGCGGCCGACAACAACCTGGCGCTGTTCCTGATCGAGACCGGCGAGCGCGACAGCGGCCGCGAGTTGCTGGCCGACACGGTCGACCGGCTGGCGCTGGCCCTCGACCAGGACCACCCGGACACCTACCTGAGCCAGGGCAACCTGGCGCTGGCCGCCCGCACCGACCACCTGCAGATCGCCGAACAGCTGGCCGAACGCCTCGGCTCCGAACACCCGACGGTGCGCTCACTGCACCGCCGCCGCCACGTCTACCGCATCCTCGACCCGCACACCTACTGATAGACCTTCACGGTCCAGGAGCAGCCGACCCAGGTACTGACCCGGAAGTTGCCCTTCGTGCCACCCGCGTGCCCGCGCAGCGTCACCACGCCGCGGGCCTTGGCCCCGCCAAAATAAATACTTAACGATCTCCATGGATATCCCTGGAGACGTCCTTCCTGGGCCGGGGCCCGGGATTCCCAGCTCGGACTGCATCTGTTCGACCGCCACGGAAGGCGGCGATCTGATGTCTTAGCTTGTCGTTTAACCTCCACTGCTCGCCTGGCGTCGCCACGGAGCAGCTCGCGGCGTCCCCGAAGGCGACTACGGTGAGTGCCGGTGGACGAGCCGGTGCGGGGTGGCGACGAGACCGAGCGCGCGTTCTCTGCGGCAGATCCGTGCATCGGATCAAGGGAGCGATCAGCGCTCGATGGTCGGTACGTTGAGCGCGGTGAGGTGCCCCTTGCCGATCGCGTACGCCAGAGTGCCGTCGCCGGGGACCAATCGCTCGACGCGTGTTGGCAGTCGCGCTCCGGCTCGAATGCCACCGCGGTCGATCACGATGACCTTGCCGTGAGAGCGGGCGAACAGTGCTCCATTCGCTACGGGGACGGGTGCGCATGCTGTGCCGGGCGGCACCGGCGTGATCTCCGTGCGGCCGCCACTGGTCAGGTCGACCACCGTGATGCCAGAGTCTTCGGCCAGCATGAGCTTGTCGTCGATCAGGACGGGCGCCACGGGTGGGAGGTCTGTGTCGTGTTCCCAGAGCGCCTGCACCCCGGTTGACGGATGGAACGACATGACAGTGCGCCTGCCGCTGACGAACACCACACGGCCGTCGTCACCGTGGGTGTATGCCTCGCCCGAGTCAGGGAACTGTACCGGCTCTGGCAGCGGCCACGTGCCCAGAGTCGTCCCGGTCGGCGGGTCCTCAAGTCGGAGTTCCGGCCGGCGCCTGCTGGCGAGCAGCACCGCGTCGACGGCCGTATCCGAATCAACTTGGAACCGGACGGTAGCTGGCCAGGCCAGTGACTCGCCTGGAGCGTACGGTGAATCGAACGGGACGGATGTGCCGGTGGCAAGGTCGATCCGTGTCACAGGGTGGTAGCCGCGCCAACCGCCCAGCACGATGACGGACCCGCTGATGGTCAGATAGCGGCGGAACTCCAGACCCGGATGCGACCACATCAGGCGACCGCTCAGCAGCTCGAAGCAGTGCAGGACACCCTGCTGGCTCAGGTAGAGGCATCGTCCCTGCGCGATGGCGGTCGTGCCCCAGCAGTCCTCGACGCGCTGCTCCCATATCAACGCCCCGGTCATCGGCTCGAGCCGTACCAGGCGTGAGTACCGCTCCGCCACGACGAGGGCATCGGTCGCGGCCACCGTCGTCGCGCTCGACCGCATACATAGCGGCCGCGACCAAAGGATTTCCACGGGCTGATCCACTGCCCAAGGCTATAAGCGACGCCATCCCGCCAGCCCTCAACGGGTGCCGCTCATCTCATCGGCAGATTCGCCTGCCGGGCGATCCGACCCGCTGTCACGTTGGGTAGCGAGCGACTCGCAGCAGATCCGTGCACCGCTCAGAGTTGGTGATGCCTCGCTGCTGGCCGGCGCGCACGATCTGCGGCAAATGAGCAAGTCCGAGGTGTCGAAAAGTACTCACACAGTCGCCGTGCAAAGGTCTACTCGTGAGCATCGACGACGACATCGCCCGATTCGACTGGCCGCGCATCCAGACATATGTCGGCCATGCCGAAATGGTGCCCGATGCCTTGCGAGGGCTCACCATGGCTTCGGACGACGAGGAGGCAGCCCGACTCGGCGTATGGATCGAGCACATCCTTGTGTCAGTGGCCGGCCCCTGCGAGGGCTGCGCGCCAGTCGCGACCGTCCTGGTCGCGGCGCTGCCAGGGATGACGCCGCCAGGGCATAGCGTGGCGCTTGATCTCCTGTCTCGGATCTCAGCCGCCGAACCCACCGGGCCGGCGCACGAACAGATCGGCGCGGTCGACATCGATGAGATCCGGCAAGCCGTGGCGGGCGGCTTCCAGCACTACGTCGCAGTACTCCGGGCTGGATCCTCGTCGGAAGCCGATCTCCGCTCCTGTGTCGACCTCATGGATATCCTCGCGTTTCATGACCGCAGCCTGGCGATAGAGGCCATCGCAGCGCTCAAGGCGATCCAGACCGCCGACCGTGCCACAGACTTGGCCGTGCTGATCGAAAACACGCTCGACGATCTGGCCTACTCTTCAAACGATTCTGCATAGACGGGCTGCACGGCGACATCCGCATGATCGAGTGCACTCAACCCGGCACGACAAGGTGCCGGGCCGTCACGGCCGACCGCCGGTCGTGAGGGCGGCGGTTGGCCCGAGCGCGGACGGCGGCATGAGCGGATGTTCCATCGGCTCGATCAAGTCTTACGGCGAGCGAACACATCGAATGATGGGAGCATGTCGATATTGGACGAGTATGAAGGCTACGAGCCGATAGGACCGCAGGAAGATCTGATTCGGCTGTTGGCCGAGTACAACCTTCGCGAAGAGGACCTTCAGGGCGCGATCCGGACACGCACACTTCCCTCCGGAGTCGCTAACGCTGACGAGACGCAATATTTGGTGCATAGATCAATCCTTCGCCCACATGGTGCTTTCTCCTGCGCCGGCGACAATGAAGCTCTCGACTTCTGTGAGACTGTGGCCGATGAGATGGTGCACGCCTTCGGCATCTCTCGCGCCGAGGCGGTAGCGCGTGTCAACCGACAATGGTCGGAACCCGAGGCATCGCTCGGCGAAGTCCCACGTGTATGGATCGTCGGCAGCGACCTTGTCTACCACGACGAACCGGCTGACTGGGCCACCGGTATCTACTACGGATTCGAAGACCGCTGGTGGGACGCGGATGGTGACCGGCAGCCCTTGCCGGCTCCCTGACCACGGCCGGCTCATCCGCTCATCGGCACGAGCGGGAGTCGACCGACCCCCTCGACCGTCGTGACGCCCTGTAGCGAGCGGATCGCGGCATGAGAGTGCGCCCCCGTCATGGCTGTCTCCGCTCGGCTATCGGGATCGGTTCTGCAGGGTCCAGCAGCCTGGCGCTATTGGCTGGAAGCGCAGGTGCTGCTGGCGTTCAGCGAGCGGATCCTTCCGGTCGATACCCGCAGTCGCGCGAGGTAGCGCCGCTCTGCACGTTCCCCGATCCGCGGCCGGTGCGGAATCCGCTCATTGCGGCGACCGCACTGGTGGACTGCATACGGTCGTCACTCGCAACGGGCCGACTTGGTGCACGCGGGCGTTGAGATCATCGACCCATGGCAGCCTCGAGGCGAGGGTGCCATGGGTCCTGGCAGGGCCCGTAAGATCCGCTCATGCAGAGCAGAGTGCTGGAGCAGCACATTGCGGTTTTTGGTGAGAGTGGCAGCGGCAAGACCGTGCTGGTCTCCTCCTTCTACGGCGCCACGCTGGAGCCCCAGTTCCTGAACAACAGCCTCTTCGACGTCGTGGCGGACGACCGCAGCCAGCACACCTTCCTACATCAGAACTACCTCGGTATGCGGAACAGGGCGCAGCCGCCAGCGCCGACCAGGTTCGCGGCGAAGTCGTATTCCTTCTCCGTCAAGTTGCGGGATAATTCCGAGGCGGCGGTCAAGAGCCGGCCGTTCGACGCGCTGCGGCTGGTTTGGCACGACTATCCGGGTGAGTGGTTCGAGCAGGACGTGGACGGCGAGGAGGAGGCGCAGCGCCGGGTTGACACGTTCCGGTCGCTGCTCAGCTCGGACGTCGCTCTGCTGCTGGTGGACGCGCGGAAGCTGCTGGACCACGCCGGCGAGGAGGAGCGCTACCTCAAGTCGCTGATCGCCAACTTCCACACCGGCCTGCTGTCGATCAAGGACGAGCTCCTGGTGGACGGCAAGCCGCTCGTCGAGTTCCCGCGGATCTGGATGATGGCGCTGTCCAAGGCCGACCTGATGCCGGACATGGACACCTTCAAGTTCCGCGACTTGCTCACCGAGAAGGTCGGCGGCGACCTGGACCAACTGGCTAGGGTGATCGCCGGGCTGGTCGAGGCGAGCGACGCACTCTCCGTCGCTGAGGACTTCGTGCTGCTCTCGTCCGCGAAGTTCGAGCCCGGCGAAATCAAGGTGGCCGAGCGCGTCGGTCTCAATCTGATCCTGCCGCTGGCCGCGATCCTTCCGTTCGAGCGGCATGTCCGCTGGAACCAGACCATGCAGCTGCCGGGGAAGGTAGCCGAGAACCTGCTGAGCGGCGCTTCGACGTTGGCCGCCGCGTTGGTCGCCCGCAAGACCCGGTTGCCCGGCCCGCTGGGTAAGGTCCTGAATTTAGTCAATCCCGCTCTCGTGAACGCGGCGGCGAAGCTGGCCGGTGACAAGCTCCGCGAGATGAACGCGCAGGCGCTGGCACGGCAGGATCATCTCGCCGCGGTCCTGACCGGTTGCCGGATTGATCTCGACCGGGCCGAGCAGGACAACGTTCTGTACCGGAGCCTTAAATGAGCCTGATCTGGGCTACCCGTGGGCGCACCTGGGGCTTCCGCTTCCTTTTCAAAGGCGACTTCAAAGACCCTTTGCAGGAGTACGAGGAAGCCTTCGCCGGCACCGACTCCGACCAGGAGCTGTGCCGCCGCACCGGCGACACGGTGGCGCTCCGCTTCCCCGACCCGGACGGCCGCCAGGACACTGCCGGCCGGGTGATCCCCCACGACTTCGTGATCTCCGGCCCTCTGACCGCCGGGATCGACTCGGTGAACGACGGTCGCCGGCTGATCTGGTCCCGCCCCGACATATCCGGCCACTTCGCCGAGATATGGGACGCGCCCAAGCCGCCGCCTCCGCAGTGAGAGCTGAATTCACTCGTTGAGCTGCTCAACTGCGTTCATGGAAGTCTCGTGTTATAGCCCTCCTCTGGACAGGCCAGCAGGCGGTGCAACTCACCCCGGCCGTGCGCCTGGTCCGGCGGTGGCGAGTTGGCTGATCTCATTCGGAGGCCAGCAGGTCCCTCTACTGGCGGCCGTTGACAGTAGACGCTCGCAGCGCGGGGGGGACGTGGCGATCACCTCGATGTTCAACACCGCCGCCCCGACGGAAACGTGGAGTGAGATTCGCACGACAACGCTTACTCAACTCGGCAGATCCGTGAAGTCGGAGGTCCGCCTTCGATCCGCTCCGTTGTGACTACTGACCTTTCGGGGTCAGGGTCAGGGTGGTTTGAGGCCGCTGCTGCCGAGGAAGCCGGTGGCGAGAGCGGGCCGGTATTGCATGGCTTTGAGTCGCT
>NZ_LLZH01000315.1:0-51149 GCF_001509495.1 Actinoplanes awajinensis subsp. mycoplanecinus
CCTCGGCGACGCCCTCGACACCGACCGCATCGACGCCGCCTACGACAACGGCGTACTGGTCCTGCGCATCCCGATCGCCGAGAAGGCCAAGCCCCGCAAAGTCAACGTGGTGGCACGCCAGAGCGGCGAGCAAAAGGTGATCACGGGCTGACCCCGCCACCGGGTCTCGAGAACGGCAGGTGATGAGCAGCATGACCAGCATGTTCGTGGCGCGGGCCAGGACCGCGCTGTCCCCGGAATGGGACCACGGGTTCGACGAGGCTTTCACCGAGCTCGTCACCAGTGACCCTGACCTGGTCCGCGACGAGTTCGATGCCCTCATCGACGCGAGCTTCAACGACCCGCCCGGACCCCCGGCGCCGCCGGCGCCGCCCACCGGCGAACCGGAGCCACCGTCGAACCCACCCTGCCACCGGCCGGCCACACCAGCCGGGACCGACCCGGCACCCGCCGACGCAGCACCCGACCGGCGATCACCGCCCTGACCCTGCGGCCCCCGACGCGGCTCGCTCCACCGGCGGCGACGCCAGGCGGCAAGGCCTGGCGCCGCCGCGGGCGGGCGTGGAGAACATCTCGCAGATCCGCCGGTCGGCTGCCGGCCGAGCCGGCCGTGCCGGTCGAGCCGGGGCGCCAGGCGCGAAAGAAAGGACACCACTACGTCAGATGAATGGGGCGCTGACCGAGGTGCCCGAGCTCCTCGAACTCGTCGCCGATGCCTGCCAGGCGCCGATGGCCGCCCTCAAGCTGGTCGGCGGGGGTTCTGCGCAGTTCACCGCGACCCTGGGCATCCGGACCGTGGTGGACGTGCCGCAGTCGATGTCGCTGTGCGACGTGGTGGCCGCGACCAACGACACCATGGTGGTCACGGATGCCTCCCAGGACCCCCGGCTCGCCGGTCACCCGCTGGTGCGTGGCGCGCAGGTCCGGGATCAGATGCCCGGACTCGGGCCGGGCCTGGCCATCAGCCGCCGCATCGTCGAGGCGCAGGGTGGGGCGTTGCACCTGGCCAGCATGCCCGGCGAGGGCGTCACCGCGCGGATTCTGCTGACCTGACCCGCCCCGTGACTCCTGAGCCCGGGTCACACCGTCTCGCTGCCTCGTGCTTCTCGAGGAAGCGACGACGAAGGTCACACCCTCTGGTTCGCGGGCGGGCTCAAGCCGGGCGACCAGCCGCCGATGTGCTTGCTGTGCGGCACAAGCTGTGGTTCTGGTGGAGTGTGGCGGGAACGGTAGCGACCGCCGCCTTCTACCTTCTTGCCCGCGACGGTCTCGCCGCGAACTTGCTCTACAACGCCGTCGGGCTCTGCTCCGCGCTGATGATCCTTGTCGGCGTGCGCCGGTATCGGCCCCGACGCCCTGCCATGTGGTACCTGTTCGCCGCCGGGCAGATGGCCTCGGCGGTCGGCGACCTGGTGTGGGGGTACTACGTCTTCGTTCTGCACCAGGAGCCGTACCCCTCGCTGGCCGATGCCTTCTACCTCGCCTCCTATCCCCCACTGATCCTCGGGCTGGTGTTGTTCGTCCGTGGTCGCACCCGCAGTGACGGGGAAAGCCTCACCGACGCCGGTATGGTCGCTGCCTGCCTGGGCCTGGTGTTCTGGATCTTCGTCCTGCACCCGACCGCCCTCACCACGTCCCCGGCACTGCTGGAGAAGATCACCAGCATCGCCTACCCCGCTGCGGACGTGTTGCTGCTGGCGCTGCTGACCAGGATGTTCATCGGGGCCGGTGCACGCTCGCCGAGCACCCGGATGCTGGGTGCCGCAGCGTTGCTGCTGTTCGCCGCCGACGCCGCGTTCTCCGTACTGTCGCTGCACTCCGACAGCGACGGCTACGAATTGTCCGCGGGCTGGTTGCTGTCCTACGTCCTCTGGGCCGCCGCCGCCCTGCATCCCAGCATGACCGCGGAAGCCGCGGCGCGACCGACCTCCGGTACCGGTATCAGCCGGGGCCCGGTCGTGCTGGCAGCGGTGTGCTCCCTGCTGGCGCCGGGCATGTTGTTCGTGCCGGCCGCCGGCGCCGATCTGATCGATCGGTTCGCCATCGCCACCGTCGGCATCACCCTGTGCGTGCTCGCGTTCCTGCGGACCAAAGGGCTGGTGCGCAAGGTTCACGCCAAGAACGCCCAACTGGAACGCCTGGCCCTCTACGACGACCTGACCGCCCTGGCCAATCGGCGGCACTTCGAGAACGCCCTGAGCCGGGCATCAGCCCACGGTTCGCCGCAGGTGATCTTCCTCGGCCTGACCGGCTTCAAGAACGTCAACGACGAACTGGGCCGCGAGGTCGGCGACGATGTCCTCGGCCACCTGGCTGCCCGGATTCGGGGCGCCGCTCCCGCGGAGGCGCTGACAGCGCGCCTGGGCGGTGACGAGTTCGCGCTGCTGCTGCCCGGCGACAGCACCAGCACCGCCGAACAGGTCGCCGGCGCACTCGCCGACACCCTGCGCGAGCCGATCCACGCCGGCGGCAACGAACTGCTCGTCGGGGCCGGCATCGGTATCGGCGACAGCACCGGCGCGGCCGGCCCGACAGAGGTGCTGCGCCGGGCGGAGACCGCCATGTACGCGGCCAAGGACACCGGCGAGCCGTTCCGGCACTGGTCGCCGGCGCTCGACGAGCGCGCCGGCGAGCAGGCGCGCCTCGGTGCCGAGATCCGCACCGCCTTGGACGCCGGCCAGTTCCGGGTCGTCTACCAGCCGATCGTCGCCGTACCCGAAGGCCGAGTGATCGCGGTGGAGGCGCTGGTGCGGTGGGAGCATCCCGAACGCGGCCCGATCAGCCCGGCCTATTTCATCCCGGTCGCCGAACGCAACGGGCTCGTCGTGGAGCTCGGCGCGTGGGTGCTGCGGACCGCGTGCGAGCAGATGGTCCGCTGGCGTCGCGAGTGGGGATCGGCGGCGCCGGATCGGGTGAGCGTCAACGTGTCGGCTCGCCAACTCGCCCGGTCGGGGTTCCCGCAGACGGTCGCGGACACCCTCGCGGCGACCGGTCTGCCGCCGGCGTGCCTGACCGTCGAAGTCACCGAGACAGCTGTCTTCCAGGGCGGCCGGGCGGTGGAGGCCCTGCACGAGCTGCGGGCTCTCGGGGTGCGCATCGCACTGGACGACTTCGGCACCGGTCATTCCTCGCTGGGACTGCTGCGGACCGTACCGGTCGACATCCTCAAGGTCGACAAGTCGTTCGTCGACGACATCACCGGCGCGGGCGAGCACCGGGTGATCGCCGAGGCGCTGATCCACATCTGTGCGGGCCTGGGCCTGACGGCGGTGGCGGAAGGCGTGGAGACCGCGGAACAGGCCGAGGTGCTCTACCACCTCGGCTACCGGCTGCTGCAGGGATACCACTTCGGCCGTCCGACGGCCGAGGTGGACTTCCGGCCGAAGGGATCGAGCTTGCTCACGTATGCGGACAACGGGGATGGCGGCAGCTCATGGCGAGTCGGTTGACGCGTATCCATCTGGTGGTCGCGGCCACCGCGGGTCACGGCACGCTCACCCGGCCGGTGTCGAGCGTCCGGCCGGCCGGCATCGGCCCCGGCCGTGCACTGTCGAGTGACATCGTCAGCGCGCGAGGGCGTGTTCCAGCTCGGCCTTGCTCATCGACGACCGGCCCTGGATGTTGCGCTTCTTGGCCTCGTTGTAGAGCTGCGCCTTGGTGGGCCCCTGCGCGCCGGTGTGCGACCGCTTCCCGCCTCGGTGGCCGGAGGACACGTCCTCGATCGAGGACCGGCTCGCGGTCCGCGACTCGCCGGCGCGAGCCCGCTCCTTGTTCACCGTGCGCGCGGCGATCTCGGTGGCCCGCTCGGCCGGCACGCCGCGCTTCTCGGCGCTGTCCTTGATGTGCTCGTACTGTCGTTCCCGCTTCGGGCTCGATCCCGCAGGCATGACTACCTCCTCGCTCACGTGTGCTGTCAGGTCTGGGATTCCCGGCTTCCCGGCGGCAAAACGCTTCCGGAGGCCGATACCGGTTCACCTGCTCGGCAATCACGGCCGGGTCGTCCTTCGCGCCCGCACCGACCCTGACGTCGTCCATCTCCCGGAGATCGACTCCGGTACCTGCGCCAGCCGTGCCTCACAAGATCAGCGAAAGCGACCGCGGCGAACATCCCGCCGGCGATCCGGGGCCACCGGTCGTGGTGATGTGCGGCGAAGCCCAGCTGGATGCGGCTGAACTCGCCGACTCACCTGACGCCTTCCGCAGGCCCTCGGCCCGCGGTAGGGCAGGTTCCGGCCGGCAGCAGGAAATACGATCAAGCGCCTCAGCCGCCACCGCCGTCGCCGGGCGCCGCTCCGGTGATGGCCTGGGTCTCCCGCGCGATCATCTCCGGAAGCGGTGCCGTGTCGCCGTTGGTGAGGATGACGCCGACCCAGTCGCTGTCGGGGTAGATGCTCCAGTTCGCGCCGACACCGGGGTTGCCGCCGGCCCGCTGGATCGCCCACTGGCCGCCGGAGATGTCGGCCGACGGGCCGTACGTGCCGAACGACGCCCCGCCCAGCGCGACTCGCGGTGCCAGCAGCACGTCGGCCCACGGGCGGTCCAGCAGCGTGCCGTCACGTAGGGCGCGCGCGAAGCGGACCAGGTCGGGCGCGGTGGCGAAGCCGCCGTCGCCGATGGCGTCGATGAACGCGCGACCCGGGTTCCGTCCGGCCAGGTAATCCAGCGAGCTGCCCTGGTCGAGGTGCCGCACCGCGTCGACCTGCCGGCCGCCGGCCACCGTCATGTACGGGTGCGCGAGGCGCGGGTCGGTGAGCCACCGCGGCCGGGTGAAGAAGCCCGAGCCGGTCATGCCGCAGCGCCGGAAGATGTGCTCCTCGACGTAGTCCCAGTACCGCCGGCCGCTCACGGCCTCCACGATCAGCGCGGGGATAGCGGTCTCGGCACCCACGTGGGTCGTGTTGGGCAGGCCGGGAGTGCCGACCAGCCTCGCCTGCCGGGCCCACTGCTCCTGGTAGGCGTGGACCTCCTCCCGGCTCTGGAAGACGCGCTGGACGTCCTCGTCCGGGGTGTCCATCCCCGACGTGCCGGAGAGCAGGTGGTCGATGGTCACCTTGCCGGCAACGTCCTGGTCGAAGTCCTCGAGGTACCGGCCGATCGGCTGCCGCAGGTCGACCAGGCCCTGCTGCGCGAGCTGCAGGACGGCGATCGCGTTGAACGGCTTGCCCGCCGAACTGAGCGTGAACGCGGTGTCCTCCCGGTTCGGGATCGCGTTCTCCCGGTCGGCCATGCCGTAGCTGCGCGAGAGCACCGTCCGGCCCCGATGGGACAGCAGCACGACGCCGGAGAATCGGCCCTCGGCGGCCAGCTCCGCCACGTACCGGTCGTAGGCGCCGCCGGGCCGGGTGTCCGGCGGGATGCGGTAGGACGTGCCCGCTGCGGCGTTCGCCGGTGCGGCCCCCGCCGCCACCGCGCCGGCGGCCGCCACGCCGCTCCATCGCAACAGCCGCCGGCGGTCGATGCCCCGTACAGAATCCATCACGGTCCTCTCGTGGGTCGGGTCACGAACCGTGGCGGTCCGTGTTCCGTGACTCCACTCAAGCCGCTGCGGCGTTGCCGTGGCGTATGCGGTTCTCGATATGTCCGCGATACACGACGCGGTCAGCTTCGCTCAGGCGGTGCCGGGTCGGCGTCGCCGCGCGCGTGATGCTGCCGACGGCGTAGCCACGGCCCCAGTCCGTAGGCGTCCTCGTTCGCGATGAACGCGCTACGGGCGTTGAACAACGCCTCGTCGGCGTGACTACTGCACCCCCACACCGTCTCGCCCCACGGGTCGGCCAGCTTGAGCTCGGCCGGCTCCGGACACGACCGGCCGTCCGGCATCCCGATCTGGCAACTCGCCGGCGCGCCGCCACGGCGGCTGATGGCCTCGGCCGCCTGCCGGATCAGCGAGAAGCGTGCCGCCGACCCGGTCGGCACCGACCGGCTTTCCGGGCTGACGGCGGTTCGCTGCCCGACCAGGACGACATTGCCGTCCGGGTCTTTCGTACGGACCTCGCCGCCGGGTGCATGGTCGGGATATCCGACGAGCTCGTAGCCGACACCGGCGCCGTCCAGCCCGGCGTTCACCACCGCCAGGTCCTCGACGTAGAGGTAGATCAACAGAGGCAGCTCGACCCGGATCAGCGGCGGCTGGACACAGGCGAGCAACAGGGTGTGCTCACCGCACTGCAGGTACGACCATCGACTGTCACCATCGCCTCCCGCGCGTGTCTCGGTGTAGCCGAACAGCGAGTAGAAGCGCCGGCTCGTTTCGATGTCACGGACGTAACACACCGGCACTGCCGCTGACACCTGTGCCTGCATGAGCGGCAACATACCCGAGCCGGCCGCCGGCATCGGTGCGACCCGGAACCGAGCATGCCAACATGGTGGTCCCATCGGCGACCGGTGCTTGGGTGCAAGCCCGGGCCGGTGGGCGAAGGAGGCGGAAGTGCACCCCCACGACCCTAAAGGGCGGGCGCCACAGACGGACGCCGGCGGCTGGACCGCCGCGGCGCGCCTGCGGCAGGCTTCCGACTGGTTCGCCACCGCCGACGCTTTGGGCGATGAACTGGTGCCCGCGGTTGCCGACTGGTGCGCGGTGCACGTCCGCGACACCGTGGTGCAGGCGCTGCGAGCCGGCGACACCGCACCCCTGCCAGAGCTGGTGACGGCACAGCCGGGTGACGGCGAGCTGCTGGAAATGGTCGCGCTACGCCACCACGACGCCGAACGTGAACCGGTGATCCGGCACTGGGCGGCAGAGATTCCCCTGCGCACCAGTGACTCGTACGGCGCTGGACGGGTCACCGCCACGGGAGTCACCCGGTATCTGCCGCACGTGCCACCGACGATGACCCACGCCGTGGTGGCCAGCCCCGAGCAGCGAGCCCGGTTCGCACGCCTGCCGGTCGCCAGTTCCATCGTCGTACCCTTGCGCACCTCGACCGGGGTCGTGCTCGGCGCCATGACGTTGCTCCGCGAGCTGGACACCCACGAGGCTTTCACCGAACACGATGTGCAAGCTGCCGAGCGGCTCGCCCGATCCGCGGCAGAAGCGCTGCTGGCCTCGTGGACCGCGACGGTCACCGCGGAGCCGGCTTTACCCCCACCGGCGATGGAACGCAGCGCCACCTGGCAACCGCCGCACCCGCGCAACGCCAGTGTCAGCGTCGAGGGCCGCAACTGGGCCAGGCGCACCCTGCCGGAACTGCTGACCCGCCAACCCCGGCGCGACCTGTACGACGACGTGGATCTGGTGTTCACCGAGCTGATCAGCAACGCCGTGCGCCACGGTGGAGGACTGCGTGAGGCGCAACTGGCCAACAACGGTGACCACCTGCGCATGGTGGCGGCCGACAACGATCCGCGCAGGCCGGCCGTCCGTCCGCGCCGGGCCGATCAACCCCATGGGCGGGGCATGCGCCTGATCGAAGCCATCGCCGACAGCTGGGGCGTGCACCGCCACCACACCGAGGTGGGCAAGCGCGTCTGGGTCGACCTGCCATTCGATTGAACACCCGCTGCGCAGCTCCGGAAACGCCGACGTGCAGACGGCGTCCGCCCGTTCGGCAACCGATGGTTTCGGGCGCGTTTGACCCACAGTCATCTTGGAGAAAGGTTCTGTTCACCTAAGAGGGTGGGTGAGCAATGGGTACGACCGTGGCCGAGGTCGCGCTCAAAGCGCTGTCCGGCGGGCTGCTAGTTCTCGTGTTCGCGGCCTTGTCGAAAATCCTCAAGCCGGAGCGGTTCGCGGGCGTCTTCTCCGCGGCGCCGTCGGTGGCGCTCGGCAGCCTCGCCGTGACACTGGTGTTCAGCGGCACGAAGGATCTCACCGCGATCGGCTCGGGTATGGCGGTCGGCGCGGTCGCGTTCGTGGTGTATTGCGTCGCGACGGCACCACTGGTACGCCGGTTCGGTGCCTGGCAGGGGTCCGCCGGCGCCTTGCTGATCTGGGCGACGGTCGCGGCGGCGGGTTATGCGGTGGTGCTGTCATGACTCACACCGAGGCGGCTCGACCGCCGGAAGCCAGCCCGGCCGAGGTGGCCAAAACCCCGGCGCGAGAGTGGTTCGTCCGGTTCGCCTTCGGCGCCGGAGTCTCGGCGCTCGCGGGGATCAGCTCCGAGGTGTGGGGCCCGAAGGTCGGCGGCCTGTTCCTCGCCTTCCCCGCCATCCTGCTGGCCAGCCTCACGCTGGTCGCCAAGGACGAAGGCGCCCACCAGGCCCGCGAGGACGCCCGCGGCGCCGCTCTCGGCGCCGCCGGCCTGATCGGCTTCGCTCTGGTCGTCGCCACCACGGCCCGGCACTGGCCGGTATGGCTCACCCTGGTCACCGCGACACTGGCATGGTTGTCCATCTCCGGTACGGCCTATCTGATCACCGCGGTCCTGCACCGCACCAGAGAAAACTGACCGAGCCACGCAGGCCCCCGAGCGCCGACGCCCTCAGCGGGGGAACCGGGGCTGCGCATCCGGGGGCCGACGACATCGCGGTCTTGGTCTTCGCCGGCGCTGCTTCGGCCGGCGAAGCGGTCATCATGATGCCGACGCGGCCGGGACGATGACAGCGGCCAAAGCGAACGACGTAGGAAAGAGCACCAGCGGGAGACCTGCATGTCGGTGCCCGGCCCGGGCCTGGCGCCAGGTTCTGGCCGGGGTCAAGCCCTCAGCTCCGCCGGCACGGGCAGGCATTCGGCGAGCAGGGCGAGGACGTCGCGCCAGGCTCGCCGGGCGTGCTGGGGGTGAAAACCGACGCCGGGGACCGTGGGGTGGTCGACCGGCGGGTGGTGGAAGGCGTGCAAGGCGCCGCCGTAGACGGTGAGGCGCCAGTCGACGCCCGCGGCCTGCATCTCGGCGGTGAACGCGTCCCGTTGCGCGGGCGGCATGATCGGGTCTTCCGACCCGACCCCGGCCCACACGGGGCAGCGAATACGCGCTGCCTCGCCCGGTCGGCCCGTGGTCAGTGCGTTGACTGTCCCGATCGCGCGCAGGTTGACGCCGTCGCGCCCGAGTTCCAGCCCGATCGCGCCCCCGGTGCCGTAGCCGATGGCGGCGATCCGGTCGGGGTCGGTCCGCGGTTCGGCGCGCACCACGTCGAGTGCCGCGTGGCCGATCCCCCGCATGCGGCCGGGATCGGCGAGCAGTGGCAGGCACCGGGCCAGCATCTCGTCGGGGTCGCTCAGATAGCGTCCGCCGTGCAGGTCGAAGGCGAGCGCGACATATCCCAGCTCGGCGAGGGCATCGGCCCGGCGGTGCTCGACGTCGCTGGGCCCCACGCCCTCGGGTCCGAGCAGCACCGCGGGCCGGCGGCCGATGCCGGCCGGGAGCGCGAGGTGCCCGATCATCGTCACACCGTCCGCCGGGTAGGCGACCGCACGCGTCGTCATCGTCATGATGCGACTCAATGTAGTGATGGTCGAGTCCGGCCCGGCCGGTGTTCTGCAGCTGGCAGAACAGCGCACCCGGGGGACCGACTGTTCATCGCCGGCTCATGTCGGCGCTGAGTGCACCGCTTACCGTGAAGGAGTGCATCGACATACTGCGATGGAGGCCGCGATGCCCGTACGCCGATCCCTGATGACCACCGTGCTGCTCCTGGCCGCGACCGCCGTGCCGGGCGCCGCCCAGGCGGGCGAGGTCGCGTCGCGGCGAGCGCACTTCGACCTGCAGGCCCATCGCGGCGGCATCGGCATGACGACCGAGGAGTCGCTCGAGGCGTTCGGCAAGGCGATGCGCCTCGGGGTCAGCACACTGGAACTCGACACCCAGGTGACCAGGGATCTGAAGGTCGTCGTCAACCACGACCGCCAGATCAGCGCCCAGAAGTGCCGCGACACCGGGCCGGCGGTACCGGACGACCCGAGGTACCCGTATGTGGGCAAGTACATCAAGGACCTGACGCTCACGCAGATCAAGACCCTGGACTGCGGCTGGCAGCAGCTCCCCGGTTTCCCCGAACAGGAGCAGATCAAGGGATTCCGGATGGTCGAACTGCGTGACGTGCTCGACCTGGTCAAGAGCTACCGCGCCAACCGGGTCACGCTCAACATCGAGACCAAGGTCGAGGCAGGCGCCCCCGAGCAGACCGCGCCACGGGCCCTGTTCGTCCGCCGGGTCTTCGAGGAGATCCGCGCGTCCGGCATCGAGCGACAGGTCACCATCCAGTCCTTCGACTGGGGCGCGCTGCACGCCATGCACCGCTTGGCACCGCGCTGGCCGCTGGTCGCGTTGACCAACTACGACTTCCTCCAGGTCGGTATGCCGGGTGCGTCACCGTGGCTGGGTGGCATCGACGCAGATGACTACGGCGGCGACATCGTCCGCGCGGCGGCCACCGTGCCGGGTCTGCGGGTGCTGTCGCCGGTCTACGGCTTCCCGCAGAACGGCAAGATCGGCGACGAGGGCTTCCGGTTCTACCCGGACGCGACCATGATCAATGACGCGCACGCGCGAGGCCTGCGGGTCGTCCCGTGGACGTGCGACGACCCGGCCACTGTCGAGGCGCTCATGGATCTGGGCGTCGACGGCATCATCACCAACTACCCCAACCGGGTCCGCGAGATCATGGCCGAGCGCGGCATGCGGCTACCCAGGGCATACCAGCCCCAGTGACCCGGATGGTTGTCGCCGCGTGGCAAGCAGTTGCCATCTGTGGCCCGGCGTCGTTGCGGTAGGGGCGCTCGCCGGGGCACGGTGCGGGGATGGAAAACATCATCGGCGGTGCCGGGCAGGTTCTCACCGACGCGCAGGTGCGCACGTTCGTGCTGGACCGGCTCGCGGACGAGGATCTGGACGGCCGGCGGGTGTGCGTGATCGTCCCGGATGCCACGCGCAGCTGTCCGCTCCCGCTCCTGCTGGGCGCCGTGCACGAGGCCCTGGAGGGGCGGGCGGCCGCGGTCACGGTGCTGATCGCGCTCGGCACCCACGCGCCGATGTCCGAGGCCCAGCTCGCGAAACACCTCGGCGGCCCCTATCCGGGGTTCGAGGTCCGCAACCACGAGTGGTGGGACCCGGACCGGCTGGTCTCGCTGGGCGGCATCACCGCGGAGCGGGTCGCGGAGCTGTCCGAGGGCCGGATGCGCCAGCCGATCGACGTGACGCTGAACCGGGCGGTCGTCGAGCACGACGTCTGCCTGGTGATCGGCCCGGTCTTCCCGCACGAGGTGGTCGGCTTCTCCGGCGGCAATAAGTACTTCTTCCCCGGCGTCGCCGGGCAGGAGATCATCGACTTCTCGCACTGGCTGGGCGCGCTGATCAGCAGCGCCGCGATCATCGGCACCCGCGGGATCACCCCGGTCCGGGCGTTGATCGACGAGGCCGCCGCGATGATCCCGGCCCGCCGGCTGGCACTGTGCCTGGTGGTGCAGTCCGGCAGCGGCGCACTGCACACGGCCGCGTTCGGCGCCCCGGAGCAGGCCTGGGCCGCGGCCGCCGACGTCTCCGCGCAGACCCACGTGTCCTACCTCGACGCGCCGGTGCGGCGGGTGCTGTCGATCATCCCGGACAAGTACGACGACATGTGGACCGGCGCGAAAGGCTTCTACAAGGTGGAACCGATCGTCGCCGACGGCGGGCAAGTGATCATCTACGCGCCGCACATCACCCGGATCTCCGAGATGCACCCGGAGATCGAGCAGCTCGGCTACCACTGCCGGGACTACTTCGTGAAGCAGTGGGACCGGTTCGCCGGCCAGCATTGGGGGGTGCTGGCCCATTCGACTCATCTTCGCGGTGCCGGGACCTGGGATCCGGAGCACGGCGAGCAGTCGCGCGTCACCGTCACGCTCGCCACCGGGATCGCGGAGCCGGTGGTGCGGGCGGCGAACCTCGACTACCTGGACCCGGCAGCGGTCGATCTGCCGGCCCTGGCCGCCGACCCGGAAACCCTCGTGGTGTCCCAGGCCGGGGAGGTGCTGTTCCGCCTGCGGTGAGCGGTCGAGGCCCGTGCGCGAGTCGTGCCGCGCAGCCCGCTCCAGCCTCGCGCGCCGTGGATGTCGCCACGGCGCGCGAAGGGGGCTGGAACGGGCTGCCGGTCAAACGACCTGCTCGTGGGTCAGCGGCTCTCGGCGAAGTACTCGTAGTTGTCGGCGTTGTCGACGGCGTTGGCCGGGCTCGAGATGGCGAGCTGCTTCGCCGCGGTCTGGCCGTACGCGTGGTCGTCGGTGCCACCGTTGACGGTGAAGTGACTCGACTCGTGGATCAGCGTTCCGGCCTTCGAGTCGGTACCCGTGGCCGGCGCGGTCCAGAACGCGTTGCAGAGGTAGATGATGTAGGGCTGGTCCGGGTAGACGTACGCGTAGTAGTCCTCGTTGCTGGTGCAGTCGAGCGTCAGGGCCTTGGTGGTCAGCTCGGTGGTGATCTTGCTGTACGCCGAGGTCACCCGGGAGAACCGCGACGAGCTGTAGGTGCCGAACCAGGTGGTGTAGGCGCCGCCACCGGACGGGTTCGCCGCCAGCCAGGTCTGGGACTTCTGCGAGTACGTCGCGGCGTTGGTGACGGCCAGGCTCAGCGCGGTCTTCTCGCTCGTGGTGCAGCTGCGGTAGGTGATGGTGACCGCGGCGGCGGCACCGAGCTTCACCTGCTCCGTGGTCGTCGGCGCGACGCCGGCCACCTTGGCGGCACTGCGGATGCCGACGCTGGTGCGGACGGTGGCGCGACCGGTGTCGACCCGGAGCGTGCGCTGCGGCGCCCGCACCTGGCTCGACGCCAGCGCGACGGTGAACGTTCCCGGCGTGGACAGGTCGTAGTCGGCCGCCAGGTCGACGGTTGCCGCGTAGGTGCCACCGGCGGGGATGTGGGTGTAGTCGGCCGCGGTCGGAACCCCGAGCTTCACCAGCTTGCCGCGATAGGGCACCGGCACGCCGTCCCTGGTCACGGCGAGGACCGCTGTGGTCTCGCGTGCCTGCGGCAGGTCCCGGGAGAGCACGTCGACCGCCGACGACGAGGTGTTCCGCACCGCGACACGCACGGTGAGAGCGCTGCTGGTCACCTCACCGATCTGGACGGTCGTGGTGAGACCTACGGTGCTGGCGGCTGCCGCCGCGCTCGCCCCGGCAGCGGCGACTGCCGGGATGGCGATCCCGACAGCGAGGCACGCCGCCCAGAGCGGACGTCGAGAGATACGCACGTGGTTTCCTTTCTCGGCCATCGACCCTCATGTGTGATGTCCAGGGGGAATGGGGGGCACGAGGGTCGATGCACAAACATCAATGATTTTCAATCTATATGATCACCTCCGCTCCTCAATGAACCTTATTCATCCCAGATGGGTCATATCTCGGCACGGCACCGACGTCGGGATTTGGCACCCGGGCACGACGGAGGGCAAGTTGATCCAGGGGATCGCGACGGTCCGTGATCGAACCTAGGCGGTCAACGATGATTCTCAATGTCATGGTCGACGACAAGTGGCGGCACGCGGGAACGGAGGCCGAGAGGGGGCGTTCTTGAGGATCACGTACGCTTCGTCGTGGTCTACGACTGGCTTCAGGAAAGGTCCGTGATCAGCGCCTCTCGCCCGACCCGAAGTCAACGGTTGCCGCCACGCCGCTGTCCAGCTCGGAAGGATTTGAGCCGACGACGGCTCGGTCTCTCACGATTCAGTGTGAGTCCCGTCGACCAACGGCGTTTCGTAAGCCACGCGACTACGCCGGCCGCAGCCACTGCTATCGCTGAGAGCGTCTGCCAGTTCACGAAGACCTGGCGCACCGTGTAGCCGACGGTCCGCTCCACCCGCATCACCAACGGCAGGTCGACCGGAAAGGTGTGCTTGTCCGACGGCACCTCGAAATGCGCGGTGAACTGCATGGTGTCTGCCGGATGCTTAGCCCGGACGATCCAGGTCCACAGCAGCGCCACCTCTTCTCCGGTTGATTGGTTGACCGACTCCGAGGGTTCGATGTCCGCGTCACCCCGATCGGCGAGGAGACTCACCCGAACGTCCGGGCCGACCTTGACCTCACCCGCCGCCCGCGGAACCGATTCCCGGATCAGATCATCGATCCGGGCCGCCAACGAGGGACCCTCGCCGACCATCAGACCGATACGCTCCGGCTGATCGACGACAAGACTCCGCGGGACCTGCCAGGTGGCACGCGCCGTGACAAGTGAGTTCAACTTCGATTCGACTTCTTCGAAGACCGAGGGTTCGGGCGGAGGCTCGCCCACGGACCTTGGATCCGAGGAATCACCGGAGGACAGCAACAGAGCTGCCAGACAGAGCGCGAGGGTAGCTGCCAACAACAGCGCGACAAGCCGCATGACCCGCCTGGGCCTCAACGGGCCCCGGGCCGTCGTCGAGGGCTCCTGGCCGGACATCGTCGCTCCCGAGGATGCATGGTTCGGGGTCCATCCTCGCCTCTGGGATTGCCGCCCGCCAGGCCACCCACGGTCGGGTTGCTGACCAGCTTCAGGAGGCCGCAGTCGGGCATCCCCCGCCAGGCGGCGCCAGGCTCGCGCCGATGCGTAACGGCGGTCCGGCACCGCGATGATCCACGCAGCCGGATCGCCGTTCGTCGCTACGGCCTTGCCGGGCCGCCACACCCGCGCCGGATCACCGTTCGCCGGTAGCCCAGCGCCGATGCAGCTGATGCCACCGTTCGGTGGGCAGGTCGGCGTCGGCGAGGTGCTCCAGACCCTCGACACCGTTGGTGGACAGCACCTCCATGAGCTCCTGGTGGTAAATGAAGAAGTTGCCCTGCAGGGCGTCACAGTGCTGGCAGCCGTTGGTCAGCCCCGTGCCCCCGGCAGTCCGGCTGGTACGAGTCTTGATCGGCTGGGCGAGCCCGACCTTGCCGGTGGCGCGCAGCAGCTGCGCCGCGACCGCGAGAGCCTGCTCGTCCGAGCAGGTGACCAGGTCACCCTCGACAGCGGAAGCCAGGTGCATACCGACGATCGCGGTGGTCGGCCGATGACACTTCCAGCAGTCCATGGTCAGCCCACGGACGGTGACCTTGACAACCTCTCCAGCCGGCACCGTCATCAGCGAACCCTCACCATCCCGAAGTCCCCGCACCGAGTGGAAAGTTGAGAGATCGAGTCCATGCCGGTCACGTTACGACGTGGGTACGACACTCTGCGAACAGGCCGCCGGGAACCACTCCGGCTATCTGTCTGACCTGGGCTTCTATCTGTCTTCAGGGGACAGAACGGCCTTGTCCGGGCAGTTTGCGGCCTTCCATCGTGGTCGGCATGGTCGTTCCGCCCACCCGGTTGTTTCTGTTCATCGTCCTGCTGGCGGCGGCCTGCGGGACCCCGCAGGCCGAGCTTCCGGCCGACGTACGGTCGTCGGCGCGCGGCGCCGATGACGCCGCCGTCCTGCGGCTGGCCGAAACGGTCCTGATCGGCCGCTGCATGCGACGTGCCGGCTTCGACTATCCCCTGGATCCCGCGGAGCTGCGGAACGAGCTGGCCGCTCCCCGGCCCCCGACGTCCCTCGACTCCGCGTGGCCGGAGGACGACGAGAAACGTGCCGCCGCGGCGGCCGGCCCGAGCACGGCCGCGGTGCCGCCCCCGCCTCGGACCCGCCTCAACCGCTACGTCGAGGGACTCGATCCGGCTCGCCGCGAGGCGTTCGCCACCGCCCTGTACGGCGATCCGACGACCGGCCCGGCGGTGGAGGTGACCCTGCCCAGCGGCACCGTGCGGCAGAGCCGGGCCGGCTGTCGCAGCGAGGTGCTACGGCGGCTCTACGGCGACCTCGACGCCTACGTACGCGCACGGATCTCCAAGGACAACATCAACCCGCTCGTCCAGGCCCGCGTCACCACCGACCCGGCCTTCACCGCCGCCCAGGCCCGATGGCGGACCTGCATGACGAAACGGCACTGGGCCGTCGCCGACCCGGCCGAGCTCACCGCCCGCGTTGCCGAGACCAGCGCGACGCTGCCCCCCGATCAGCAGGCCGAGCGATCCCGGGCCGCCGCCGTGACCTCCGCCCGATGCAACCGGCAGGCCAGCCTGTCGGCCACCGCACGACGGCTCACTCCGGCCGCCCAGCGCCGGGTCCTCGCCGACCTGAGTGTCCCGCTCACCGATCTGTCCCGCCGGGAACAGGCCGCGCTGCCGTACGCGCGCCGCCTGCTCGCCGGCGAGGACTCCTGAATTCCCGGGACCGACCCGGGTGCACACCGACACCACCGAGGAGCACCAACGATGAAACGCCTCCTGGCCGCCGCACTCAGCTTCGCCGGCGCCGCCGCGACCATCGCGGTCGCCGCGTCGCCCGCCCAGGCCGCTGCCCCCCAGCAGTGCCCGTCCGAGTCGTTCTGCGTCTACAACGACGTCAACTTCCAGAACGGCGTCTGGGGCACCCCCGGCAACGACAACGACTGGGGTGACAACTGGTTCAGCAACCGCTCGGCCAAGGTCTTCAAGCACGACTCGTCCTGGTACAACCACGGCATCCTGTCCGGCCCGACCTTCGTGCGGGTGTACAACAACTACAACCGGACCGGCGCGATGACCATCTGCCTGCAAGCCGGCACGTACTTCGCGAGCAAGCCCGCGTCCAGCGACAAGGGCGTCTCGCACGGCTGGTACTACAACTGCTGACCGTTGCTTGACCGCGGTGGGCGGACCGGCCTCGGGGCGGTCCGCCAACCGGCGCACCGGGCCGGCCCGGGTCGTGGAGCGCGATCCGAGCCGCTCACGCCGCCAGGACATCCGTGAGCACGCCGGCCACGACCTTGCGCAGCCACGCGTGCGCCGGGTCCGCGGTCTGCCGGCGGTGCCAGTTCACCGTCACCGGTGGGGTCGTCAGCCGGAACGGCAGCGGGCGGGCACGGAGCCCCGGAGGAAGGGGATCCCTGAGTCGTCGGGGAAGAACGGTGACCACCGCGGATGCCGCCGTCACCGCGAGGGCTGCCGACACCGTCGGCACGACGGCGATGACCTGGCGCCGCAAACCGAGCCGGTCGAGGATCTCGTCCACCGGGCCGGCCCGCAGCGGCTGCTGGGACACCACCACATGTGCCGATTGTGCGATCTGCTCGACGCTGGGAGCCGCGACGTCGGCGGCGTGTCCCCGCGGCACGATCAGGACCATCTCGTCGGTGCCGATGACCTGGGAGGCGATGGACGAGGTGCCCGCTGTCGCCGGTGGGCATCCGACGCTCAGGTCGACCGCGCCGCGGCTGAGATCACGGTCGTCCGAGGGACCCTCCCCGGCGAGACGCAGCAGCACGCCAGGCGCCAGATCACCCGCCGTCCGTACGAGGATCGGCGCGACCGCCGACAGGAACGCGTCGTGGCAACGGACGGTGAACTCGCGCGACAACGTCGCAAGATCGAGGCCGGCGGCGGGGGGCCAGCACCGACTCCGCCCGGGCGACCAGATCACGTACCTCATCGCGCAGCTCCAGGGCACGCCCGGTGGGCACCATCTCCCGGCCGGCGCGCACCAGGATGGCGTCACCGGTCGCGGTGCGCAGCCGCGCGAGGATCCGGCTGACCGCCGGCTGGGTGAGGCCCAATTGAGCGGCGGCGTCCTGGACACTGCGATGCTCGAGAAGGGCGTCCAGCCCTTTCAGCAGATTGAGATCCACATGCGCCAGCGTAATACCGTACTTATCTAATATGCATTGGCATCATGATCCATTCCTGAAATACCGTCGAAAGCCACTCGGCACGACCATTCAGGAAGGCTCTTCATGACCCTCGTCGTTCTGGGCGCCACCGGCGGTACCGGACGCCATCTCGTCGCGCAGGCACTGGACCGCGGCCTCGAGGTGCGAGCCATCGTGCGTAACCCCGCGACCGCGCATCTGCCCGCCGGCAACCGTCTCACGGTCGTACGCGGCGATGTCCACGACGCCGCGAGCATCGCCGCCGCGATCGCATCCGGCGACGTTCTCGTCTCCGGCCTCGGCCCCTCCGCCCGAGCAGAGGCTTCGACCCCGACCGCGGGCGCCAACGCCGTCATCGCCGCGGCTCCGGCCCGGATCGTCTGGCTCGGAGCAGCGGGAACGGGCCCGTCCGCGGCGACCACCAGCGCGTTCACCCGACGCTTCCTCAAGACCGGCCTTGGCCTCGAGCACACCGCCAAGGAGGTCGCCGACGCGGCTGTGGTCGAGGCCGGCGGCACGGTGGTGCACGTGGGACCACTGCTCGGCAAGAACGACAAGCCGGGGCTGACTCTCGTGCCCCTGGCTCGGGCCGCCCGGACGTTCTGGCCCACCAGTGGACCCCGCCCCACTGTCGCTCGCCTCATGCTCGACGCGGCCCTTGGCGACACCCTGGAATCCGGGGTGTGGCTCGTGCGTCCGGCCCGCTGAATTCCGCGATTCCGCACCCTCCCCCGCAATGCGCGGACAGCTCCATTCCGCGGTGCCGAACGGACACGCCTAGCGGCCATCCCGGAAATCAGGAACAAGCACGCACCGAGTCGGCACCTCGCCGCCCCGTCACCGGCATCCGCCGGCTCCGGCCGGCCGCGTTCCCCGGGCAGCGCCGCTGCCCGACGCCGGATGCGGCGACGGCGAGGTGGCCGCGACGTTGCCGGTCATCGGCGACCCGGCGCCGCCGGCAACGCTGGGATGCCTCGTCAGCCGGCGAGGCTCAGGGTGGCCATGATCCGGTCAAGCGACGTTCGGCGAGGTCGGACCGGCGGATCAGCCAGTAGAGCTCGCTCATCTCACATCCCTCATTGAGCTCGTCGCCATTGCAGGAAGCCAGCAGCACCCAGGCTCCGCTCGATCCGGGCCATGAGGCCCTCGAGGTCGGCCGGGGTGAATGGGGCGCCTCCTGATCCCGGCACCTGACTCGGTGAGACCAGCGGACCGGCGCCTGCATCGCCGAGCGAACCTCATGCGGCGCGCATCCACGACGAGCCCGCCAACCTCAGATCTCGCCATGCCGCGCGTACATACCGGGCACCGACCAGCTCGCCGCCGCGACGGCAGCGACCAGCGCGACGATTGTGAACGGATGCGCGACCATCGCGTCGGCGCCAAATGCGACGGCCGTGCTTTCCGCGTGGACATCGACGAAGAGGAAGCGACCCGGCGGAGGTGCCTGGGCTGCGGCACCATCGCATTCATCGGTGACAGCGCTGACTACTGGAGCGAGGAAGACCACGACTCGTGCGCGTGCCCTTGCGGTAATGAGGAGTTCGCTGTCGCCGTCGGCTTCGCGCTCTTCAACGACGGCGAGGTGCGCTGGGTCAGCGTCGGCCTACGATGCCTGAAGGACAACACACTCGGCGTCTATGCCGACACCAAGATCGACTACAGCCCCTCGCGTCATCTCCTCGACCAGGCGTAGCGCTGAGCACCATCCGGATCTGCCGCGGAGCGGCATGTGGGGCGCGGCGGGAACCCGGAACCCGGCTGCAGGTCGCTGGCCGAGGTGGCTCAGCGCTGCCAGAGGAACGCAGCAGTCCCGCACGGGCCGCATCGAAACCCGTATCCGCAACCTCCGCCGCCAAAGTTCGCCGAGGTTCGGTGATCGTGACCCTCCTCAAGCTGGACCACAAACTCCATCGACCGGGCGCAGCCGCTGCATACGGGTGTCTCGTCGTTCTGCAGCCAGGCAGCGTTACCCCCTACCTGGCCGAGGACGTCTCCCACCGGTCGCCCCGTTCGCTCGTGCCATCGGCCCGGCGCCTCCAGATAATTCTCGACATCGAGTGTCTCGAACCGGACCCCGCAGGTCTCGTCCAAGAGCGTGACGCCCTCGCTGGGCGGGACGGGTAGGTAAATGGCATCGGCACCGAACGCGAACGCACGATTGCCACCGGCGTCGGCGTCCCACTCGGCACACAAGCCAGGATCGTTCTGGCACATGAAGATGGACAGCAGACCAGTGGTTCCAGCCTCGACGTCGGCGAGACTCACTTGTGCCAAGAACTGCATCGGCCCAGCGCACCCGTGACACCGAGGCCACTCGAAGTTCGAGGGAACGCGCGGCACGCCGCCCGTTCGGGTCACTATCGCATCCGCGGCGGTCGCACCGGCATAGGTCATGATCGTCACCACGCGGGCAGAATAAAGGCGAAGAGGCCGGACCTCAAGGTCCACCATTTCGGCCATCCCCTGATCTTGAGGCATGGCCCGGCCTCTCGGAACATCCACTTCCGCCGCGATCTTCGAGGTTCAGTCGTTCACCAGCAGTATTGCGGCGACCGCCTGAATCCGTCCCGCCCGGGCGGGGCCACCGCAACCGTCAGAACGATCCGGCCCGCCATCATTGTTCGGGCAGTGGCTCGCCCTGCGTGGTCGACAGCTTCAAGGCGCGACGTACCGCCAGCATGTGGGTGGGAACGTGGCGCTGCTGGGCCTGCTCGACCCGATGGCGCAGATCGTTGTCGCTGGTCGCGCCGGCGGCGGACTGCCACAGCGGCAGCGCCGCGTCGAGGTCGGCGACGAGTTGGAGCATTGCCGGCTCGGCCTCACTCGGCCATGGTTGCGTGTCCACCTTCACTCCCATGGCCGAGCACGCGTCGACAGTCTGCGCCACCGCGCTCCGCAGCTCGGCCGGCGGGCCGGCCGTCAGCAGCGCATCAACGCGCGCCGTGAGCTGAACGCAGTCCCGGATCGCCAGCAGGAAGTGGAGCTGGTCGGTGTTCACGATCGCGGCGTCCTCGCGGAGTGATCGGCTGATCGGCGCCTGGTCCGCCGCGAGGAAGCAGGTGATGCTGTGGCTCCCCCGCGACCACTCCGAGTCCCGCGGCACGTACCAGCGGGCATGCACATCGGCCGGCAACGACAACGGGTCGAGGACGTAGTTGCGAGTCACCGAGAGGCAACCCTCCTGGGCGCGTTGAACGAGCGCCGCAGCCCCCGGATACTCGCCGACGTTGCCTCTCCCGTCCCCGAAACCGACCCAGCCGGCCATCTCGGCACGGTGTGGCCCGGTGCAAGGGAGCGTCGCGATCTGCCCGGGCACGAACGGGTCGTCGCGCCCCTGCGCCGGAAAGTCCAGGCACTGGCCGATCCGCAGCGCCACCATGTCCTCGGCGCGGTGCGTCACGTACCAGTTGACACCGACGACGACGGCGAGAACGACCGCCCAGACACCGCTGAGCACCAGTCCCGCGACGGCGAGGCCCTTGCCGCGCTGACCGGTTTGCTTGATCTTCACCAGCGCGGCGGCGCCCAGCAGCGGGCTGAAGATGAAGCCGCCGATCAGGCCGAAGATCAAGGAGGCGACTGCCAGCCCGCTGAGATCGTCTCGCGGACCGCCGGTCAGGTCCGGGTCCCACTCGACCGGAGGACGGCCCACCGGCGTGGCTGGCCCTTCGCCCGGTTCCAGCCCGGTGGCTCCCTGGTACATCGCGCGGTGTCTCCTCAACTGCTGTTCTGATTAGCGACCGGACGATACGGCACGCGGGAGCAAGCACGAGGTCCGTCCGCCGTGAGCCCGCCCACGCGTTGCCTGCGGCATTACGCCCCAGAGCACGTTCCGGAGAACGCGTTCGCCACACCGCATCCCATTGATCACCGCTCATGCATGAATGACGTTTTGCCATGATCCGCGCCACTGGCGCCTTCCCCGATAACACCGCGTGAACGGCGAGCATCGTCGTATTGGCGACGACCGAACCGCCAAGGGTCGAACGGCGTGTACGCGACGAACCTGTTCGGCCTGCAGGCGGACGCGGTGACGTGGGACGAGGTGACCGGGTTGAGGGAGATGTCCGGCCAGTCGCTGGTGTACAACTTCTACCGGCTCGAACTCCACCGGCACGGCTCGGCACCGATGGCGCTGATCACGATCGGGTTCAAGCGCACCCTGATCGAGGCCGTGTTGCACCAGATGCAGAACGCCGGGTCGCCGAGCCGGTAGGTGTCCAGCCCTGCCGGAAGGGTCGCCGCTACCGTTGACCGGGTGATCGGCAACCTTGAGACGTTCCAGGACGAGCTGGCCGCCAGCGGGTTTCCGCCGCTGGTCAACAAGCTGGCCGGGGCCGGCTTCCGGGGCCGGATCACCACCCACGACCTCGGGCCGCTGCGGCTGGTCTCCCTCGACACGCCCGAGAGCGCCTGTACCGGACGCGAGCGCGACGCCTCCGACGGCGAGAACCTGGCGGTCAAGGTGATGACCCGGGGCCGGACGCGGATCGAGCAGGGCCGCGGCGACGCCGAGCTCGGGCCGGCCGACCTGGTGCTGCTCGATCCCACGCGTACGCTGCGGTTCGAGAGCACCGCCGGGGCACACGTCACCATCCTGGTGCCGCGCCGGGAGCTGCGGATCCGGCCCGCGCAGATCGACCGGCTGATCGGCAAACGCATCGACGGCAGCCACGGTCCGGGCGCTCTCGTCTCCGTGCTGGCTCGCCAATCAGTGCGGTCGGCGACCGGGTTCCGCGAGGCGGAGGCGCTGCGGTCGGCGGCGGCCGTCATCGAACTGATCACGGTCGCGCTGGAGGCCCGGCTGGGCGACGAGCAACCGGCCCCGGACGAGTGGCTGCGGAACCGGATCGCCGGCTACATCGAGGCCCGGCTGGCCGATCCCGATCTGTCCCCGCTGGGCATCGCGGCCGCCCATCACCTCTCGGTGCGCCGGCTGCACAAGCTGTTCGAGGACCAGCCGCTCACCGTCGCGGCCCTGATCCGGCGTCGCCGCCTCGAGCGCTGCCGGGCCGAGCTGACCGGAGGCGGACGTACGGTCACCGCCGTGGCCGCCCGGTGGGGGTTCTCCGACGCCACCCATTTCAGCAAGCTCTTCAAGACGACGTTCGGCTACACCGCCCGCGCACTGGTGACCAACAACCGTGCGCTGACGACCAAGACGCGCACGGCCGGCCCGGAACAGGATGGTGGTGATCAAGGCAGGCGATAGCAAGGAGAGAAGTCGTGGCGAAGGTGAACATCGTCCGCCCGGGTGAGGGCGAGATCCTCGGCAGCGGGGCGCACCAGATCCGGATCCTGGAGAACGGCGAGCACACCGACCACCGGCTGGGGTTCGCCGAGGTCACCATTCCGCCGGGCACCCCGAGCCCGTTGCAGCACCGCCATGCCCAGCACGACGAGGGCTTCTATGTGCTGGCGGGAACGTTCCGGTTCACCGTCGGCGACGACCACTACGACGCCGGGCCGGGCACCTGGGTCATCGTGCCGACCGGGGCTCCGCACACGTTCGCCAACATCGGCGACGAGAACGCGGTCATGCTGAACACGTTCACACCGGACCTGTACGTGCAGTATTTCCGCGACTTCAAGGCCATGATCGATTCCGGGCAGCCGGTCAACGCCGAGACCATGAAACCGCTGTGGAAGAACTACGCCACCGAGATCTCGAACGAATACGCCTCATAAAGACCCTTTTTTGGTACGCCGTTACGGCCGCCCTGAGGTAATACGGCTCGCAAAGTTCACGCCACCACGACCGACCATGCCGGGCGGCCCACCGGACCAGGAGCTGAGTGGCGCAGGTCCGGCCCGTCGCGAAATGCCTCGACATCGGTGGCGGTGACCATGGACGCTTCGCGCGATGACGCCGGCAACGACCTGGCCACACAGGCCGTCGGAACCATCCGCAACGGCCTGCACGTCGACCTGCGCTGGATCCTGCTGCACCTCACCGAGGAGACCGCCCGCCACAGCGGCCACCTGGACATCCTGCGCGAAATGCTCGACGGCACCACCGGCGGCTAACTCCAGCGGAGATCACGGACGCGGCTGACCCGGCTACCGGCCTTCGGCAGATGCGGCCTCAGCCGGGCCCGTGCCGCGCCCGTCAGATCTCCGCTCTATAGGTGGTTCAAAAACCGAGTCCGTTCAGGATGCGTTGCACCGCTTCGGGCACCCCAGGGCTCGCCTTCTCGGTCCCGGCGCCGGCCGAGATCCGCTCGCCGGCGATCAGGCTCATCAGTTCATCGACCTTGGCGATGACATCCTGCCGATCGGCCTCCGCTGCGGCGTCGCGCAGTTGCAACGAGAGTCTGAGCAACGTGGCGGTCTGCTCGGCTGCCTCACCTGATCGTTGATGTTCCATGTCGCCAGGGTAAGCAAATGCTGCCACGCGGACTGTTCACGCGGCGTCCGGGCTGGTCACCGCCACCAGGACGGCCAGCGCTTCGTCGTATTGGTGACGGCCGAACCGCCAGGGGCCGAATCCCGAGTAATCGCGCGCCTTGCGGTGCGGTTGTTCGAACGCGTCCCAGCTCACCTGGTCATCGGTCACGGTGATGCTGGTCGTGAGCGGCCAGCATCCCCAATCGCCGCATTCACAGCCGAGCACAGGTGTCTCGAGAGGCGCTCGCAAGCAGACCACCTGGTGGACGGCGGGCCGCAACCACACCACGGCCGGTGACTTCGACGGTGACGGCCGTACCGATCTGGCGTTGTACCGCACCGGAAACGGGTTCTGGAAACCTCAAGAGCGTCGCCACCGGCAACCAGATCGTGGGCCTGCACCCGTACGGCGGCGACCCGTCCGACACCCCGGTCATCCACTGACCCCTCGACAACGAACGGCGCCGCTGCAGCTCCAACCGCAGCGGCGCCGTTGCCGTCGTACCTTCGAATGGGTTTTTTCTGTCAAGCCGCCGGCAGGGAACCCACCAGCGTGCCCCCTCGGTCCTGCGTCAGGTCAGCGGGTCCAGACCTGTTTGCCGGCCGCGTCGTACAGGCGCAGGGAGCCGTCGGTGCCCAGGACCAGCCAACCCGCGGACTTGCCGAAGGTGCCGGTGGCCCAGGTCGGCGCGCCGTTCTTATCGATCATGACGAGGTTGCCGTCGGTCTGCAGGGTCAGCTGGGCGCCGCCCTTGCCGGGAGACCAGACCTTGGTGCCGCTCTTCGTCAGGGTCAGCGCACCGGAGGTCACGGTCAGCCGATAGTCGCCCGCCTTCAGGTAGGCGTTCTCCTCGACGCTGCTGCCGGCGCCGATCCGGTCGGTGCCGCAGGCCGCCCAGACGTTGCTGAGGTCGGGCAGCGTGCTCAGCACGTCGCTGCTCAAGGCCACCGAGTTGCCCGAGCCGGTGTCGTGCAGGCACTGGAAGGTGGCCAGGTCGGGAACCCAGCGGCGTTTGCCGTCGTTGCCGACCAGCCACGAGGTCTTCTGCGCCGCGGTGTCACCGTCGTAGGTCACCAGGGCGCGACGGTAGTCGCGGGTGCCGATGGTGCTCATCCACACCTTCTGGTTGCTCTTGTCGAACAGCGCGAAGGTCCCGTCATCGCGCACCGACAGCCAAACCGCACCGGACCCCATCGTGTTGCTGGCCCAGAGCACCTGCGATCCCTTGTACAACACCAGGTTGTTGTCCTCCTGCAGGATCAGCCGATCACCCGCCCCGGACGGCGCCCAGCGGGCCTTGTTCAGCGTGTCGACGGTGCGCAGCCCGTCGTTGGTGAGCGTCAGCCGCGCTCCGCCACCCGACTTCAGGTAGGTGCCGACCTCGAGCTCGCTGTTGGTGCCCATCGTGTACGCCCCGCAGACCGCCCAGACGTCCTTGAGGTTGATGTATTTGTCCAGCGTGCTGCCCGGCGCCTCGACCGGGCCGCTCTTGCCCGCGGCCTTCAGGCAGTCGTACGTGGCGATGTCCGGCACCCAGCGGCGGTAGCCGTCCGCGCCCACGAGCCAGGAGGTCTTCTGTGCCGCGGTCTCGCCCTTGAAGTGCAGGATCTGATTACGCAGGTCGTACTCCAGCTCGCCGTCGGCGGCCGCTCCGCCGTCGACCCGGGTGCCCGAGACCAGCACGACCAGCACGTTCTTGGTGCCCGACTTGAAGGCGACCGTGGACACGTCACCGGAGCTCGAGGAGTCGGTGCGCTGGAAGCCCGGCCGGACGAACCTGGCGAACTGCGCGTAGTAGTAGAACTCCTGGCTCGGCGCGAACGTGCCGCCGCCGGTGTAGCTCAGCAGGCCGCGGCAGGTCTTGCACGAGTCGCCGCCGCCCAGGAACGGGCTGCCGTCGGCGTTCTGGGCCAGGCTCCAGTAGGTCGCCCCCTTGGAGCCGTTGAGCAGCGGGCCCATCAAGTGGTTGGCAACCGTCCAGCCGAGGTCCTCGGCGGCCTTGTCGGGCCGGTCGGTCCAGCCCGAGCACTCCGTCATGTACGTCGGCTTCTTGCTGGTCTGCGCGCCGTAGTGGTTGCCGACGTAGCAGTGGTAGCCGATCGCGTCGACGCTGCCGCCGGTCGCGAGCGCGTCGACGTAGTCCGGGTCGTTCCAGTTGTGGTCCCAGCCCATGATCTGCACGTCCTGCGGCAGCTGGGCCCGCAACGCCTTCGACAGGGCGACCTGGTCGCCGGCCGTCATCAACGTCGTCGGCATCTGGGTCTTGCAGTTCTGCGGCTCGTTCTGCATCGACACCATCCAGGGCTTGATCCCCCGGTCGGTGTAGGCGGCGACGTACTTCTTGAAATACTCGGCGTACGCGGGGATCTGCTTGCTGTCGAGCTGATTCGCCTGGGTTCCGCACTCACTCGGCCGCAGGCTGCCGCCGCGCTTGGCCCAGCCCGGCGCGCTCCACGGCGTACCAATGATCTTCAGGTTGCCGCCGGCAGCCTGCTTCGCCGCGACCAGGCTGTTGATCTGCCGGACGCCGCTCGGCTGGGCGGTCACGCTGAAGCTGCCGCGCGTGTCCTCGTACGTGTGGAAGTCGTTCGGATCGGCCATCAGGTCGCTGGATCCCATCGGGGACCGGGCCATCGTCAGCCCGGCCTGCCCTTCCCCGGTGCCGAACAGCGTGTCCAACGCGGTGCGGTCGGTACCGATCAGCGCCGCGGCGGAATCCGTCATCGCACCGCCGAAGCCCTCGATGACCTGGCCGGTGGGCACCGGGTTGACGGTGATCGTGTCGGTGGTGCCGCCGTACGCGGCGACGGTCATGTTCTCCGTCTTGCGGTTCAGCGCCGTGCCGGCCGGGTTGGCGCTGGTCAGCCACTCCTGCGGCGCGCCGCCGTCGGTCCAGGTGTAGGTCGCCACCGAGTTCCTCGGCTGTGTCGCCGCGAACGAGGTGCCGCCCGCGTTGACCTGGATCGTGCGCGCATCCGACGGGTACGGGTTCGCCGGCGTCGGTGGCGTGGTCGGCGTCGGGTCGGCGCCTTTCACATTCGCGTCGACGATCCGATTGACGATCTCCCCGCTGGGGAAGTCCAGCATCACGGCACCCATCCGGGTGAGCGTCTCGGTGCCCTCGAACGTGGTGCTGTCCCGGCCGGGGAAGAACTCCGGGCATCGCTTGCCGTCGTCGGTGTCGGAGTTCTTCAGGCACTGGATGAGGAAGGCGTTGACGCCGGTCCAGCCCACCTCTCCCCCAGCGGCGACCCAGGGCCGGACGCCTCCGGAGCCACTCAAATAGTTGATGTACATCTTGTCCTTGTGGAAGCCGTACTCCTTCTCACCGCCCCGGCTCAGGTCGAAGGTCCCGTTCGCCCGGCGCAGGTGGGCACGGACCTTTTCCCACTTGCGCGCGATGTCGTCGTTGGTCGCCAGTTCGTAGTCGTCCTGGACGAACTCCTCGTTCCGGCCCCCGGCCGGATACACCTGCGACAGCCCGTAGCCCGGGTAGATGCCGCCCTGGGGGCCGCGGAAACCCAGCAGTACGACCTTGCCGCGGACGGCACTGAGCAGCGGGACGTCGGCCTGACTCGTCCCGGTGATCGACTTGTCCCAGAACAGGTCCGACCACTTGGTGCCGTCCGCCGTGCCGTCCAGGTACTCGCGGAAGACCGCGCGGCGCGCCTCGTCGTTGTCATTGCCCGGAGCGTCATAACAGTCCTTGGGAGCCGCGTTCTCACACTCCGCCTTGAGGTGCAGGAGCACGGTCTCCCGGGAATGTGCGGCCAGGAAGTCCCGCAACGTCGTGAGCACGTCGGTGAAATTGGCGTGCTGGTAGTAGACCCCGTGATGGATGGTGAAGCTCCGCTTGTCGCCCTCCTTGTTCACCCGGACCCGGATGTCGAGGGACCGGATGCCGTACTGGAGCTGCTTGCTCAGCGTTTTGGAGCCGAAACCGAAGTCCTGCTGCGTCTTGGTGATGCCGGTGCTGATGGCCTCGCACCCGGTCCCCTCGGTGTAGAAACCGCACAGCGCGAGGGAATCGTGCGTGCCGGGGACCGACATCCCGGCAAGGCTCCGGTCACCGGGCAGCTCGCCCATCCAGCTGTCGTTGCTGGCTCTCGCTTCGTGCAGGCTGTTGTAGTAGTCATTGGCAAGCGCCGGTGAGTCGGTGGCCGCGACGGCCACAGCGGCGCTCACCAGCGACAGAAGGACGGCCAGGAAAGCCCTGATCAGGACACCTCTTGCCGGCGTCACACCGGATCGAGGACGAGTCAGGGCAGGGGCTGACGTCAAGGGTCTCCTTGCTGAGGTGATGGCGTCGGAAGGAATTCCCCGGAACGCCAGGACACCGTATGGAGACACCCCGTGGCCCGTCCTCCTTCTTTAGGCCGGAACCGCGTCTACTGTGGACAAGCTCACGGTCGCTCCCCCGCCGTGCGGGTCGCGGGTCCGGCGGTCAGTCGGCCAGACCGGCGCGCCAGGCCCAGGAGGCGACCTCGACCCGGTTCCGCAAGCCGAGCTTCGCCTGCGCCGCCGCCAGGTGTGTCTTGACCGTGGACATCGCCACGAACAGGTCACCGGAGATCTCCTGGTTGGTCCGGCCGGCGGCCACGGCGCGGACCACGTCGGCCTCCCGACCGGTCAGCGGTACGGTCGGCATCGGCGCACGGACCGGCGCGTTCGCCCGGAAGTGGCGCAGCAGGCGCACGGTGACCTGCGGCGCCACCAGGGAGTCGCCACGCGCGGCGGCGCGGACCGCCTCGACCAGCAGCGCCGGACCGCAGTCCTTGAGCAGGAAACCGCTCGCGCCGTGCTGGAGCGCCGCGTGGACGTACTCGTCGAGGTCGAACATGGTGATCACGACCACCGGGATCGGGTCGGTCACGCCGGGGCCGGCCAGCCGCCGGGTGGCCTCCAGACCGTCCAGGCCGGGCATCCGGATGTCGAACAGGCACACATCGGGCCGCAGCCGCCGGGCAGTCTCGACCGCGTCGATGCCGTCGGCCACGTCGGCCACCACGGTGATGTCCGGCTGGGCCTCGAGGATCGTCCGGAACCCGGCGCGGATCAGCTCCTGGTCCTCGGCGATGACTACGCGCACGGTCACTTGCTCCTGACGTCCTGCGTGGCCGGTTCCACGATGATCATGTCATCCGCGTCGTCGGCGTCACGCAGTGTGGTGACCAGCCGGCGCATCGCGTCCAGCGCCTGCCGGCCGGTCGTCTCGAGGACCGGCATCGCCCGGCGGCCGGCCCCGGGATCGCCCGCACCCGCTGCCCGGGCCGCCTGGGCGTGTGACACCAACGCGCCGACGTGATGCGCCACCACGTCGTGCAGTTCCCGGGCCAGCAGCAGCCGCTCCCGCTGCCGGGCCGCCGCCTCGGCCCGCGCGGTCGCGCGCGCCTGCTCCCGGTCACGGTGCCGCAGATAGCCGCCGAAGGCCGCGGCCACCAGGACGAGCACCGCGGCCTCGGCCGTGTCGTACCACCACAGCTTGGGCCAGGCGGCGAGCTCGCGGGTCCTCAGCAGGTGCGCCAGCACCACGCCGAGCAGCAGCACCCCGGCCGGGGCGGCGGCGGTGCGCGGGTCCAGCCGGCGCACCACGGCGACGATGAGGATCGCTACGGCGGCGTACTCGGCGGAGGTCAACGGCCCCACCCGGAAGCCGGCCGACGACAACACCGCCGCGGCGACGACCAGGACGACGGCGGCGCCGACCGCGGCCCGCGCCGGCCGGTCGTCGGCCACCAGAGCAAACCCGCAGGTGACCAGTGCACCGACGAGCATCCATGTCAGGCCCGGGACGGCACCCGGGATCGAGAGCAGGTCCCAGGCCAGCAGGGTCGCCAGCAGTACGGCCACCGGCCCCTGCCGGCGCATCCACGATCGAACGGTCACCCGGTCAGTCTCAGTGACCCGGCCCACCGCCGCACACCCGGATGGGAACGCTCCCGCGCGAGATCGCCCACACAGGTCGGCGGCTACCCTACCGGTCGGCCGGCGAGGAGGACCCATGGCACGAAGACTGACGCGGCAGATCCGCCCGGGCTGGCTGGTCGCCCTGGTGCTGTCCGTGCCTCTGGTGCTCGACCTGCCGCTCGACGCCTACGACCCGTCCTACGACGGGTGGTGGGTGCTGCCGTGCGCCGTGCCGCTCATCGTGTGCGCGTCGTGGGCGCCGCGGTGGTACGGGCCGCGCCGGCTCGCACCGCCACCGCCGTGGTGATCCTGCTCAACGCCGCCGAGGGCGCCGCGGTGGCGCTGCGGGGCTGGCGGCCGGCCCCGTCGCTGTGGGACGTGGCCGGGATCCTGATCTTCAGCGTCACCCCGGTGGCCCTGGGTCTTTTCCTGCGCTCCCGCAGCGCCGCGGCCGCCCGGGCCAGCCGCGCCGCGGTCGCCGCGGCGCGCCGGCAGGAACGCGTCGAGCTGGCGCGGGAACTGCACGACGTGGTCGCGCACCACATCGGCGGGATCGTCGTGCAGGCCCAAGCGGCCCAGGTCGTGCCCGGCACCGCCGCGCCGGACCGGTTACTGCCGCTGGCCGAGCGGGCCGGTACCGACGCGCTGGCCGCCATGCGCCAGCTGGTGACGGTGCTGCACGACGGCGAACCGGGCGGCGCCCCGGCCCCGACCATGGACCTGAACGCCGATCTGCGTGCCGTCGCGACGGCCGCGCCCGGCGGCTCGCCGGTACGGCTGACGATCGAGGAAACCGAGCCGATCCCCGCCGCGGTCGGAACGTCGGTGCTGCGGCTGGTGCAGGAGTCGGTGACCAACGCGCGCCGGCACGCCGCCGGGGCGCGCGAGATCGCCGTGACCGTCCGGGCCGCGGACGGCCTGGTCCGGGTCACGGTCCGCGACGACGGGCGGCCCGGTGCGCAGCCGCAGCGCTACGGCGGCGGCTTCGGGCTGGTCGGCATGCGCGAGCGGGTGCAGTTGCTCGGCGGCCGGTTCACCGCCGGGCGCGAACCCGACGGCGGCTGGCAGGTCACCGCCGATCTGCCACTGGGAACGACCGTCGAGAACCGCGGGTGACGGCGGCCGATCATGATCAGACCGCAGGTCCTGGCCGACTAATTCCCCGCGAATACCCACCAGTCGCGCGCGGGCAGACGCACCCACCGGTCGGGTTCGGTGAACGGGCGGGCGTCGGCGGGACGGACCCCGGCGTAGGCGCAGCAGTACTCGACGGCGTGGTGCTGGTACAGGAAATCGCGCAGGACGTCCGCGGCCGGGGCGTCGGCCTCGGACCAGCCGCCACCCGGGTGCAGGTCCCATCCGGTCATGTCGCCGTCGTGCATCGCCGCACCCTGATTGCCGCTCTTCGGATTGGCGTACATGCCGTAGGACACCGTGCCGGCCGACAGCAGGCGCGCGACCACCGGCATCGACGCGCCGTACGCCCACGGCTGGCTGACGACGCAGCCGCCGGGGACGTCGGTGACGCCGAGCGTCCGGATCGCATCGTCGTCGTGGGCGCCCCACATGTCCTCGAGAACGATGTCGTCCTCGAGGACCGTGGCGTCCAGCCGTCGTGTCGCTTCGGTGGCGTCGATGCCGGCGACGCAGCACAGGCTCATACCGTCGCCGCGGATGTCGGCGAGCGCGTCGATCAGCCGGCGCGCCTCCGTGACGGCGGCGGCCTCCGCCTCCGTCAACGTCGCGCTCGTGTCGAACAGTTCGGGCGTCGCTCCGGCACGGCTCAGCCGCGCCGGTGACCATCCGGCCATCATCGGCCGCTCGGGGTCCGCGCCGGCGGCCACCAGCGCGCGGGCGTTGGCGGGCTTTCCGGCGTGAACCGCGAGCCAGAGCGCGGTGCGCCCGCCGTCGACGGCATCCACGTCGTCAACGAGCCGGGCCAGCTCCGTCACCACCTCGGCCGAGCCCTCCCGTGCTGCGTGGTGCAGCGGCCGCCCGTGCCCGCGTACCAGAATGTTCGGGTCAGCACCGGCCGCGAGCCGTTCCCGCACCGCGGCGAGGTCCGACCACGACCCGTAGCCCATCCGCGACCAGCCGATGTCCGTCACCTGCGCCCCCTGCCCCTCGGACCGGATCAAGTATGGGACGGCAGACGGGTTACCGCAGGCCCGGGACCGTTATCATCCCGGCGTGGGAGAGGACCTTTCCGGACGGCTCTACGGTGTTGCGTGGTGGGTCACGCCGCGGTTGCCGGGCCCGGTCGCCGCAATCGGCTTCGACGCCGTCGCCACCGTGATGCGCTGGTCCGGCGTGGGCGGGGTGCATCAGCTGCGGGTCAACCTGGCCCAGGTGCTCGGCCAGCCGGCGGACAGCCCCGCAGTGACCGCCACGGCCGACCGGGGCGTGCACTCCTATCTGCGGTACTGGCGGGAGTTCTTCGGGCTGGCCGGATGGAGCCCGGACCGGATCCGCGACACCGTGGTCTTCGAATCGCTGGACCGGGTGGCCGCCGCCCGCGACGCCGGCCGCGGCGTGGTGCTGGCGCTGCCGCACAGCGGCAACTGGGACCTGGCCGGCGCCGCGCTGGTGCTGAACGGGCACCGGTTCACCACCGTCGCGGAACGCCTGCGCCCGGAACGGCTCTACCAGCGGTTCGTGAGCCACCGTGCGGCGCTCGGCATCGAGGTGCTCCCCGCCGACGAGACCCGGCGGGCGATCACCACGATCACCCAGCGGCTCCGGGCCGGCGAGGTGGTGTGCCTGGTCGCCGACCGGGACATGTCCGCGGCCGGCATCGGCGTACGGTTCTGCGACGCCCCGACGACCTTCCCGGCCGGACCCGCGCAGCTGGCCCTGCGCACCGGCGCCGCCCTGATGCCCGCAACACTCTGGTACGACGGTCCGCAGTTACGGGTCCGGATCAACCCGGAGATCGTCCCCGGCCGTGACGGCACCACCCGGGCCCGGGTCGCGGCGATGACGCAGGAACTGGCCGACGTCTTCACCGGCGCCGTTCGCCGGCATCCCCACGACTGGCACGTGCTGCAACCGGCCTGGCCCGCCCCCGCCCAGCAGGGCTGAGCCGAGCGGCACGCCCATTGTTCATTCCGGGGAAGCCCGGCCGTGACCTTCATAGTCGATCATCAATCGACTGTCTACTGAGGAGTTGCGGTGGAGAAGACGTGGCGGCTGCCGGGCCACATCGTTGCGGCCCTGTGTGCCCTGGTGCTGGTCGTCGCCGGCATCCCGGCCCGGGCGATCGCGGCGGAACCGGCCCGATGGCACGGGCCTGCATCCGTCGAGGGTGTGACGGTCACCGAGACCGAGGACAGCGTCACGGTCACCCTGGAGAACGACGACATCGCCCGCGTCGACAGCGGTCTGCTGCTGACCTGGATGGACGAGCTCACCACCGCGGCGCCGGTGCTCACCGACGCGATCAAGGTGTCGTTCGACGCCCACCCCCTCGACATGGGCCTGTCCGCGGCCGACCGGGAGCCGTGGAGCACCTCCGACGCGGAACTGTCGATCTCGAGCGTCGGCAACAGCATCTCGATCGTGCTGCCGATGGACGAGGCACACACCGAGGCGAGCTGGTGGATGAAGCTGGTCGCCTCGGCCGTCGGCTACCTGAGTCAGCTGTCGATCCGGATCTCCTGCTACGCCGCCTTCAACGTGGGCTCGGCTGTCGCCGGCCCGGTCTGCGCCGGCCTGGGCGCCTTCACCGGCGTGATGGTCTACCAGGCGATCGTCATCTTCGTGGACCACAAGCAGGCCGAGCCGGAGCAGTGGGCGCAGGCGCTCGCGTTCGCGGTGGTCGCCGCGGCCGGTGCGGTGGCGTGGGAGAGCGGCCTCAACGACTTCGCGAAGACCAAGATGCGACCGCTGTTCGAGAAACTGCGGGACGCCACGTACGAGCTGGCCAAGAAGGCCGGCCCCTGGATCAAGCGAGCCATCGGTGACGGGTTCACCTGGCTGGGCGATCGGCTCGGCGAACTGTCGCAGTACATCTCGGACAAGATGAGCGCCGCCTATCGTGCGCTGTTCGAGAGTGCCGGCGTGGGCACCGTCAAGGTGATGGTGGTCGGCGACTCGATGAGCCACGGCCGCGAGGGCGACTACACCTGGCGGTACCGGCTGTGGCAGTGGTTCCAGAGCCAGCACATCGCCGTCGACTTCGTCGGCCCGTACTCCGGGACGCAGCCGCCCGACGAGGCCGCGCCACCGCGCCCGCCGCTGCTGCAGGGCGAGACCGAGGCGGGCAGCAGGCCGCGGACTTCCGGATCGTACGCCAATGGGGTTGTGCCTTTTGACAGCAACCACTTCGCGGTCTGGGGCCGGCAGGCGAACCAGGACAAACAGCTGATCAGGGAGCAGGTCGCGGCCTGGCAACCGGACCTGCTGCTCGTCGGCCTCGGCTTCAACGACCTCGGCTGGTTCGTCAGCGGCCCGGACGGCACCCTGGCCAGCATGAAGTCGCTGGTCGACAACGCCCGCGCCGCCAAGCCGAACCTCAAGTTCGCGCTGGCCAACGTGCCGCAACGCACCAAGATCAACGGCCGGGACGACCTGCCGGTGAACACCGACACCTACAACCGGATGCTCGCCACCGCGATCCCGGGCTGGAGCACCGCCCAGTCACCGGTCCGGCTCGTCGACTGGCGCGGCGACTACCGCTGCGAGGTCGGCGGTTGCCCCGCCGGATACGACGGCCTGCACCCCAACGCACTCGGCGAGTACCAGATCGCGCACGCGTTCGAGCAGACCCTGCACGACGGTTACGGCCTCGGCGCGAACGTGCCCGCGGTGCCCGCCACCGCGCCGGGCCGCGCCCTGTCGACACCGGCCCAGGTCAGCGCCGTCGCCAGCCCGGGCGGGTTCACTGTCACCTGGAATCCGGTCTTCGGCGCGTCCGGCTACACGGTGCGTTCCCGGCTCGTCGGCCAGTCCGCCTGGAGCGAGATGCCCGCGTCGGCTGCCCGCTACGACAACGGCTGGGTCCTCGACGGCCAGCAGTGGGAGGCCCAGGTCCGGGCGAACTACGGCGACCAGGCTTCCGGCTGGTCAGGTGTGGTCGGCACGACCGTGCACCCGCAGACCGCGGCCGGCGCGTCGAACATCCTCACCCTCGCCGCGCTCGACGGCCTCGACATCGCCTGGGACCCGCCGACCGGCAACTACACGTCAAGCATCGAGCGGTACAGCGTGCTCACCTACGACCAGGACACCCCGGGCGCGTGGCTCAACGCCGTCGGGATCAAGGGGCAGCGGGCGCACATCGGCGGGCTCATCTCGGGACACCGCTACATCGTCGCGATCCAGAGCTGGAACGCCGCCGGCGGTGGTTTCCCGTCCACCGGCCACGCCATCGTCGTCGGCGCCGGGAAACCGGCGGACCCCACCGGGCTGACGGTCACCGCGACCGATCCGACCACCGTCCAGCTGGCGTGGACCGCGGCCGCCGGGGCCGGCGGCTATGAGGTCCGGATCCGCAACATCAACAACAACACCACATCGTACGAGGACAGCGGCACCACCACGCACGGCATCGCGTACCTGTTCCCCGGGTACTGGAACTACGAGTACTGCGTGCGGGCGTACAACGGCGAACAGAAGTCGGGCTGGTCCAACTGCGTCGTCCTGCCGCCGAACACCGCGGGAAGTCCCGGGCAGCCACCGGGCCAGTAGTGCGGCGGACAGCGCGAGCCGGCCCGGGCCCGCGCTGTCCGCCCACGCCACGTGAACGACCCGCTGATGTGATCAATGTGCAGTACGGCTGTTCGGCTCCGATGAGTCCGCTTCCAGCGTCGGCGGGAGTATCGCCGGGACCGGTCGAGTCCTGAGCTGGTACGAGACCGCACAGACGGCGAGCGCCAGCCCGTAGCCGCCGAACGATATCGGCTGGGCCACGCCGATGTAGCTCAGCGCATCGAAGCCGGTGCGGCCATGCCACTGCAGCACACCGCCCGCCAGCAGCATGACGTAGACCCCGGAGCCCAGTCCGTAGAGCGCCAACGTGGGGGCGATCAGCCAGACCGGGACGATCGGCAGGAAACGGGGGACGCGCCGACCGGCCAGCAGGATCGTCCAGCGGGGGAACACCATGCCCCACGGACGGACCAGACCGAGCAGCAGGAACACCGCCAGGCCGAGGCCGACGCAGAGCGCGACGGCCATGCTGGGACTCGGGCGGTCATCGTGGGGCTCGAGACCGGGCACCCCGACTACCGACATCAGGTGCACGCCCCCGTACGGCAGCCACGCCACACAGCCGGCGTAGGCGATCCAGCGGATCCGTACCGGGGCGGCGTGCGCGGGCGGCCGGACGCCACCGGTGCGGCGCCGCACGGTGGCCGCGACCACGAGCGCGCCGGCGGCCGTCAGTCCGAGGCGTTCCAGGAACGCGGGCCAGGCAGGATCGCCGTGGCGGTCGGTGACCGTGGCGGTGAGAGCGAGTTCGATGAGGTTGAGCAGCAGCCAGCAGCTGCCGGCGAGCAGCACGGCCGCCATCGCCCATGCCGCCCATCGGCTGCGGGTAAGCACCACGGCGCTCGCGAGCAGCAACACCGCCGCGGCGGGCCACGCCGCACGCGGAAAGCCGGCAAAATCGTAGTGGCCGGCGAACGCGCCGATGCCGACGCCGATGCCGAACACCGCGGTGAATGCGGTGGCCGCCCGCGCAGCCCAGACCGTTGATCGCGCACCGGCAGTCTCCGTGCCCGCGCCCGCGCTGAGCCATGCGGACCATTGCCGCCGCCAGGACAAATCGCCGCTTCTTGAAACGCGCTCTGCCATGCGCTCTCCCCGGAAGATCGATGCCACCCAGGTATGCGGATCCCGACCGCATCACCATCGTCGAGCTCTACGTTCGACGACACGCGACACGTTTCGAACCCCCTGCAGAGGGAGATCGATCCCTCTGTGGAGGGAGATGGCCTCTCCGACGAGTGGTCGCTCAGCGACCCGCCAGTCCCGGTCCGAACCAGGTGGTCAGCGCGTGCGTGAGGCCGTCGCCGCCGTTCTCGTGCGCCCAGGCGACGTAGCCATCGGGGCGGACCAGCAGACCGGTCAGCGTCTCGGCGGCGACGGCGGGGACTGTGGTAGGTGTCCAGCAGCCCGGCCGGGGCGTCGCCGCGGACCTGCGCGGCGAGTTTCCAGCCGAGGTTGGCGGCGTCCTGGATGCCGGTCGTCATGCCCGGGCCGCCGGCGGGCAGCTGGATGTGTGCCGCGTCCCCGGCGAGCAGGATCCGCCCGGCACGGTACCGGTCGGCTTGGCGGGCCGCGTCGGTGAACCGGGACAGCCAGCGTGACTCGCTCATCCCCACCTCGGCGCCGAGCACCCGGCGAGTGGCGCCGCGCAAGTCGTCGAGGGTCACCGGGGCGTCCCGGTCCCCGCCGGTCCGCCATTCGGAGACGACCACCCGGTGGACGCCATTGCCGAGCGGGAACGCGGTGAACAGGCCGGTCGGGGTACGCCGCATGCCGGGCGGCACCGCGTCCGGGTCGGTCAGCGTGACGTCGCCGAAGCGGGAGATCTGGGTGGCCTCGGTACCGGTGAAACCGATGCCGGCCGCCCGGCGGACCAGGCTGCGGGCACCGTCACAGCCGACCACATAGCGGGCATCCAGCCGGTAGCCGCCGTCCGGTCCGTCGACCTGGAGGGTGACCTGCTCCGCGGACGGGGCCACCTCGGTCATCTGATGACCGCGGCGCAGCTGCGCGCCGAGCTCGACGGCCCACTCCCGCAGCACCCGCTCGACCTGCGCCTGCGGCGCCACCAGGAGAGGCGGGAGGTGCTCGGACGACACCGACTCCAGCAGCGGCGTGAGATCCAGCGGGATGCCGCCGAAGTGGGTGAACCGGGCCCAGCCCCGGGCCGCGCCGTCGAAACGGTCGAGCAGGCCGCGGTAGTCCAGGGTCTGGGCGCCGCGACCGGCGATGCCGGGCGCCTTGGAGAGGCCAGTCGGGGCAGCCAGCCGTTCCAGCACGATCACCTCGACGCCGCCGAGCCGCAACTCGCCGGCGAGCAGCAGGCCGGTGGGGCCGCCACCGACGATCACCACGTCGACCGGGCTCATCGGCGCAGCTCGGCCGGAACGGGCAGGCCGGCGGCGACCTGGCCGAGAGCGTCCCGCAGCACGGCCGGCAAGGGCTGGGTTGCCCCGTTCTGCCGCCAGTGCTCCATCGTCACCCGGATCGCGCTCAGCACGGCGCCGGCAACCAGCCGGGGATAGAGGTCGCGGTCGGCGTCCGCGCCGATCCGGGACGCGACGGCCGCAGCGACGCCGGATTCGATCACCGCGTACGTCTTGAGGTGCTCGTCGGTGAGCAGCGGGGCGCTCTGGAGCCGCACCACCTGACGCATGTCGCTCTCGTCCCCGGCGAAGCCGTCCACGACAGCATCCGTCAGCGCCGCCCACAGCGGCTCGCCGACCGGGCGAGCGGCCAGCGCCTCGATGATCCGCTCGGCCCGCTGGTGGCCGGTGGCCAGCAGCGCTTCTTCCTTGGTGGCGAAGTAGTTGCTGAACGTGCGAACGGAGACGCCCGCCTCGGCGGCGATGTCCTCGACGCGCACCTGGTCCCAGCCGCGCAGGGCGGCCAGTCGCAGGGCGGGGATGAATCCGGCTGACGGGGTGTGGCAGTCGCCGTCCGCGAGATCCTCGATGCTGGTCCGCCCTCGGCATGCCTGCACCAAGCCGTCGGCTACCGGCCAGCACTCCGGCGGGCAGCACTCCTGATGGGTTGCCCAGCCGAGGCTGCCCGCGTGCGCGGCAACCACCGGGTACTCGCCGTCGGCGTCGGCGGGCTCGCGCATGTCGAACAGGTAGAACACGCCGCCACCGTTGAACGCGAACGGCAGCGCTCCGGGCATGTACTCCGGGAGGTGGTAGGCCAGCGTCATCGCCCGTACGCCGCTTGGCCCATCGGTCGGGAACAGCTGCAACCACCGCTCGCCGCTGCCGAAGTCACCGCCGTCTGACCATGCCAGCAGGCCGAGGTGTCGATGCGCAAGCTCGGCCGTGCCCTCGGCGTGGAGGCCATGGCGCTCTACCACCACTTTCCCAACAGGACCGCACTGCTGGACGAGGTGGTCGCCGCGATCGCGCCCGAGCCCCCGGCGCCGACCAGCGACTGGCGAGCGGATCTGGCCGAGCTCAGCCGCCAGTATCGGGACATGGTCAACGCGCACCCACACCTGTTGCCGGTGCTCTTGTCACGGCCGAGCCGCCACGAGCGGGCCGCGGCGACCCAGGAGGCGCAGTACGCCGCGCTGCGGCAAGCCGGGCTCCACGGCTCCGCGCTCCTGGACGCGCACCGCACCTGGGGCAGCTACGTCATCGGCTACCTGGTGGTGGAGCAGCAGGGGCGCATCGGCGCGCACGCCAGCCGCGAGTGGCGACCAGCTGTCACCGTGGACGCGCCGATCACCGCAGAGCTCGATCGCTATCAAGCCGCCCGGGACTGGGACCAGCAGTTCGACATCGGCCTGGCCATGCAGTTCGACGCCATCACCGCGCTGGCCGCCGGCCCACACTGACCCTCAAGCCCGTCTCGCGGTCGAAGCGATCGAGATCCTGCACATCTGCACGATCACCACGTCCTACCCGACCGGCAAGCAGACGACCAGCGGGATCTCACTGATGTGGATGTTGGGGAGCTTGGACGCCACCCCGGCGCCTTTCGGTCGGCTGATCTCGTTGCGTTACGATCTGGGCGTCGCGTGCCGGTGGCAGACCGTGTCAGGCATGGAGGCGCCCAACCGAGGGAGACCGACGATGTTGACGTCGCATCCTTCGTCTTCGCGTGACTGAGCGCGAGACGACCAGGCTCGTCGCCTGGAGCCATGAGCTTCGCCAGGTGCACGTGCGCCTGCGCAAAGCGCTTGAACTCACCCGCACTGCGGTTGCCGAAGGCCGATCCGCGGACGCGGCAACGCGTGATCTGATGCTGTTCTGCCACGGGTTCTGCGCTGCACTTGATGGGCACCACCGGGGTGAGGATGACCTCCTGTTCCCGGCGATCAAGGCGGCCCACCCGCAGTTGGCGCCCGTGCTCCGCAACCTCACCCAGGACCATTCGATGATCGCGCACCTGCTCGGCGGACTGCGGGCCGCGGTGGATCGGGCCGCACCGGTCACCGAGGTGGACCGTCACCTCGAGGGCGTCGCGGCCATCATGGAGAGCCATTTCCGGTACGAGGAGCGTCAGCTGCTCAGCGTGCTCGAAACACTCTCGCTGGACGTGCCGCCCGAGGAAGTCCTGGGTCCGCTCTAGGCAATCGCGGCCCCGCACCGGCGGGCCACCCCCACATCAGCGATTACGGCACATCGCGTGGCGTCGTTGGCAACAGCGTGAGGTTTCACGCGAGCTGCTGGAAGCAGGTCGTCGCTTCTGGGAAGCTCGCGGTCCCGCCACACAGCCGGACCGCATGACCTTGATGGCCGAGGCGTTCAGCTCGGGGATCCGACCTCCACCACGGACCGGGCGCGATCATCTTCGACATGGGCCCATGACCGGCATCGTGCTGGTCGTGGGCGGCACCTGATGGGGTCATCGGGTGAAACGCGATCACCGGCGGGGACCGGCGGCTGCCCGGGCTTCCAACGCCCGCACCACCGCGGCCATGTCCTCGCCGCCGTAACCGGCCCGGTCCGTCTCCGCGAGCAGTTCCCGGCAGACCGCCAGCAGGGGTGACGCGCTACCGGCCCGTTCGGCGGCCTCGATGATCAGCCGGTTGTTGTACCACACGTCCCGGACCGCCGCCTGCACCACGAAATCACGGTCGCGCAGCTTGCGCCCCTTGACCCCGGACACGGCGCTCGCCATCGGCCCGGCGTCCAGAACGGCGAGCAGCGTCCCCTGATCGAGGCCGTGCCGGTCAGCGAAGTGGAACGCCTCGGCGAGCCCGGTCACCATGCTGATCAGGAACGTGTTGACGGCCAGCTTCATCAGCAGCGCGCCGGGTACCGAGCCGCAGCGCACGATCTCCTTGCACATCGGCCGTAGCAGCGCCTCGATACCCGGGTTGCCGCCTGCGATCATCACCACCAGGTCGCCGGCCTCCGCGGGGCCGCGCGACCCGGAGACCGGAGCCTCGACGTACGCTCCGCCGGCTGCCGTCACCTCAGCGGCGAGCCCGGCCGAGTACACCGGCGCGGTCGTGCCCATGTGCACCAGCGTCCGGCCGGCCACCAGCCGCGCGAAGGCGTCCGTTCCACGCTGGAGCACGCCGTCTATGACGATGTCGTCGGCCAGCATCACGATGACGGTCTCGGCTTTGGCGAAGACCTCGGCCGGGTCGGCGGCCACCAGCGCCCCGGCCGCACGCAGTGGCCCGGCCCGCTCCGGGGTACGGTTCCAGACGATCAGCTCGGTGCCGGCGCGGGCGAGGTTGAGCGCCATCGGCTGGCCCATCACACCGAGCCCGATGAATCCCATGGTCATTCCTCGACGGTATGACCGGGCCACGCCGAGGCAAGCAGCCAATTCCGGAAGCCTGGCCTGTCCGCGGCGGGAACACCCGGTCGAACACGCTGCCGCAGTCCAGCGCTGCAGCCTGCGCCAGCAAGGTCATCCCGGAGCCGGAAGGCGTGCGCCCAGGGCGCCGCCAGGTGGATCAGGAAACAGGCTTCGCCGTGGAGTCCCAGCGCCAGGCGTGTCCCCGGCTCTGCGGAGTACGGCCGGTGGCGGCCAGCAGGTCGTGCCAGGGGTCGTCGGAACGGTCGGCGTGGGCGAAGATGCGATCCAGGCACGGGGCCACGAGCTGGGCCGGTGCCCGATAGTCGATGTGGTGCGCGCCCAGGATGTCGTGGGTGTGCAGGACCAGTTCGACGATGCCCATCGCGGCCAGGGCCGAGCGGTCCGGGTTACCGTACGGATGCCAGCCGGTGCGGTCGGCGGGCGCGCTGGCGATCACCGCGACCAGAAGACCTCCGACAGCGTCCAGGCAGTCGAGCACCGCTTGTGTTCCGCCCTCTTCCTCGGGCCAGAACATGCACGGGGGTCGTCCGGGGGTCAGCGAGAACTCCATCAGCGGGGTCCAGCCCGGCCGGCGGTGTGTCCCGGACAACTGCATCGTATAGGCGCCGAGGTCGTCCAGGATGTGCGCGATCGTCTCCCGGCAGGTCCAGTCCAGACCGGAGGCCGGCAGCCCCCATCCGTCGTCGGGGATCTGCCGAAGGCTCGCGCGCGCGTGCTCCAGCGCCGCCGAGAGAAGATTGCTGCCGGGACTGTCGACCAAGATCATCATGGGAGTAGCTTCCCAGCCCTTCACGGCTTCGCACCCGGCGACGGCGGGCCTGCGGAGTCGGTGCGCTCGTCCGGCCGTTGCGGTTGCCGTATCGGACTGTCAGATCTCGGAAAGCCTCTCAGTAGTCCCTCTCGTAGCTTGTGCGGTAACGCATCGTCCTGGCCCCCTGGTGCGGGGGCCGGGCTCACGAGGGGAGTGCGTGACTGATGAGATGGAGAAAAGCAGGAGGATTCGTCGCGGCCTGTGTGATCGCGGCGGGGACGGGTGCGCTGGCCGGCGCTGTTCCGGCTTCGGCGGCCGGTGGCGGCGAGGTGCGGGTGTCCGGCTCGCAGCTGCAGTACACGGCCGTCGGCGAGGACGCCAACACGGTCCGGATGGCGATCGGCGAGACCTACGTCTGGTTGAGTGACCTCGTGCTGGTGGTGCCGGGCGCCGGCTGTGAGTACTTCTCCAGCGACCACCGGGCCGTACGCTGCGCGCACGCCGGGGTGACCTCGGCTGCCATCCGGCTGGGCGCCGGCAAGGACGTGTTCGGAAGCCCGCTGGGTGAGCCGTCGTTCCCGTTCTTCGTCGACACCGGTGACGGCGACGACACGGTCTCCGGCGACGAGCGCACCGAGATCATCCACGGTGGGCCGGGCAACGACACCCTGCACGGCAACGGCGGCCGGGACGTCGTCTACGGCGACGCGGGCGATGACCGCATCTCCGGCGGGTTGGGCTCCGACCTGCTGGCCGGTGGGGACGGCCAGGATCAGCTGAGCGGCCAGTGGGGTGACGACCTGCTGTTCGGCAACGCCGGCGACGACGTGCTCGACGGCGGCGACGACGCCGACCTGCTGGACGGCGGGCCGGGTGAGAACACGCTCGACGGCGGCAACGGCGACGACCAGTGCGTGAACGGGCCGACCGTGCAGAACTGCTGAGGTCGTCCCGGGGCGGTCGCCCGGCGATCCCACGGCCGAGCAAGCAGTGTGACGGCTGTGACAACGATCGACCGGGCGACCGTGTCGGCCCGCAGACGTGCCGCCCGGGCGCGGGCCCGGGGTGCTTTCCGGCTGCGGAGGCGGGAGGTTGCCTCGAGTCACGGTTGACGACGCGCTGGCGGGGACGTACTGGCGCTCACCGCACGGTGCCGGTCTCCTGCGCCAAGGTCCGCAGCAGGTCGTCCTGGAACGCCTGGTCGTGAACTGCCGGGTGCGGCTGCCGGCGCTGCTGGTGGTGCCAGTAACCGCCGTTGGTCAGTGCGCGTGGATCGTCGCTGACCGCGAGCCACTCCTGTGTGAGGTGGCCGAGGTCGAGATCGTCGGGGGCGCCGGGCCCGCCCATCTTCGTCGGCACCCAGCCCGGGTCGACGGCGTTGCTGAGCACGTCGGGCCGCAGCCGGGCCACCGCGGCGGCGAGAGCCGTCGCGAACAGCTTGCTGTCGGCGTAGGAGCCGGCCCGTTCGCCCTGCCAGTCGACCCCGGTCAGGGAGGCGCGCCCGCCGAAATGCGAGCCGCTGCTGAGGTAGACGAGCCGGCGCGGGCCGGGCAGCAGGGCGGTCAGCAGGTACGGGGCGACGACGTTGACCGGCATGACGGCCGGCCCGGTGTACACGCCGGCGTTGTGGATGACCGCGTCGACCGGGGTGCCGCCGGCGAGCTCGGCGGCGACGCGGCGCACCGCGTCCCGCTCACTGAGGTCGCCGACCACCAGCTGCGCCCCGCGCTCGACCAGCGCGTTCAGGCTCTCGGCCCGGTGCGGGTTGCGAGCGTGCACGATGACGTCGTGTCCGGCTGCCAGCAGCGTCTGCGCGGCGTAGCGGCCGAGGCCGTCGGCGGAACCGGTAACCAGAATGCGACTCACGAGATGCTCCTTACCCGGCTGACCCGGATGCAGTCGGCGAGTGCGATCTCCGCGCTGTCGGCGACCGCGCGCGGCGGCCCCGGCTTCCGCGCCCGGAGCCGGCCCGCTTCCGCGATCATCAGGCACGCTCGGGCCAGCCAGCAGCCGGGTCCCGTCCGCGACGTCCGGGTGAGGGACTGCTTCGCGGTTGGTTGCTTCAACGACGGATCGACGTGCTCATAGCGGTGTGAAATACCGCACCTGTCGCCGGTTCATCGGAGGAACGTGAACCAGTGGCGGCCGAACTCGAGCGGGCGCGGCGTAGTGACGAGCCGATGAACGCCGACTGACCAGAGCTCGTCCTCCGGCGCGACGAAGGCCACTTCTTCGAAACCTGAGTCCGCGAACCAGCCCCGGATGGACGGCGTGAGGTCGGGCTCGCGTCGGTGACGGGTCCACACCACCTCAGCTCCTGGCGCACAGAGCTCGGGTACCGCTTCGATGGTTGTCCGCACGTCGGCGTCGCTGATGTTGCCGAAGATGCCACAGAGAAGCACCAGGTTGGCGGGCACTGCGTGCGCGTAGATGTCGCTGTGGGCCGCATCGGCCTGCACAACCTCGACTGCCGATGGCAGCGCGGCGGCGGCCTCCCCGGCTCGGGCCGCCAGCCTGGCGTCGTACTCGACCAGCAGGGCGCTGACGCGATCGGCGTCCTTGCGCCCGGCCAGAACGCCGAGCAGGTCACGGCCGTCGCCCGCGCAGGCGCTGATCACGCGCACCGGGTCGGACGTGGTGGCGTCCATGTACCGCTCGATCTGGTCCCGGACAGCAGCGAGCCGATTGCCCAGAGCGGCGTTCGGCCTGGCGTAAGCGTCGTGCCACTCCGACCAGTCGGTACTCATGAAGCGCCGCTCACCAGCCTTCCTCGTTCGTCCGCTGAAGTGACCGATCCTAGTGACACCCGGATCAAGAGATCCAACCCGATCTCTCCATCGGCAACGACAGAGATGAATGGAAGCCGGTGCCCAGGGTGACCGCCGCCGCCACGCCGCTGCCGATTGGGCCGTAGGTGCCCCGCGGGACCAGCACCGGCAGCGCGGCGAGGGCCACGGTGGCCGCGCCGGCGCTGACGCCGACGATGATGCGTCCGGCCAGGAGGACCGGGAACGCTCCGTGTAGTGCGCCCGGCGGGCCGCCGGCCGGTCAGATGCCGAGCAGCTGGCGGGTCACCGTCGTCGCGGTGTCCAGCGGGGCCAGGCTGCGCTGGACCTTGGCCATGACGCTGGTGCCGAGCCAGAGCTGGTACAGCGCGTCGGCGGTCGATCGGGCGTCGCCGGTGAACGGTGAGGATCCGTCGGTGGCGGCGCCGATGATCGCGCGCTCCAGGCGGTCGACGATCTTCGCCGTCCCGGTCTTCAGGGCCAGGCGCATGGGTTCGGACATGTCGGCGACCTCCGCGCCGAGCTTGACCGCCAGGCACTTGCCCTCACAGTCGCCGAAGCTCTGCGAGTCCCGCCAGGACGCGAAATAGGCCAGGATCCGGGCGGCCCAGAGCTGGTCCGCGGCGTTCAGGATCTCGTCCATCTCCGCCAGGTACTGCTCGAAGTACCGCACGATCACCGCTTCGCCGAAGGCGTCCTTCGAGCTGAAGTAGTGGTAGAAGGAGCCCTTCGGCACGCCGACGCTGGAGAGGATCTCGTTGATCCCGACCGCGGCGTAGCCCTTGTGCGCGAAGGAGCGCTCGGCGGCCAGCAGCAGGTCCGTGCGCGTGTCGCGGTTGGTGTTCTTGCCCGTCATATCCCCAGCCTACGCATTGATTAGACCGGTCGGCTTGGGTGGGCGCCCGGGACGCCCACCGCCCGTCGAGGATGCGCCTGACCGGCCGTCTGCGCTCCGGTGGAGGTGTGCTCAGGTCGTACCCTCGGCGGTTTTGCGGGTTTTGCGGCAGATGCCGCGAGCGAGGGAAGAACATCTTGGATAGACGGCTCGTCAGGTGGTGACTCAGCTGTTCAGGGTGGGTCAGGCGCCGGCGGGTTCGCCGAGCAGGGTGAGCAGCACGTCGGCGGCCTCGGCCGACGAGGCGGGGTTCTGTCCGGTGATCAGCAGACCGTCGCGCACCACGTAGGAGCCCCAGTCGGGACCCTGGGAGTAGACGCCGCCCTTGGCCTTCAGCTCGTCCTCGACCAGGAACGGCACGACCTCGGTCAGGCCGACGCCCTGCTCCTCGGTGTTGGTGAAGCCGGTCACCGGGCGCCCCTGCACCAGCGGCGTGCCGTCGGGGTTGGTGACGTGGCGCAGCACGCCCGGCGCGTGGCAGACCAGCGCGACCGGCTTGCCCGAGCGCAGCGTGGTCTCGATGAGGGTGCGCGAGTCGGCGTCCTCGGCGAGGTCCCACAGCGGGCCGTGCCCGCCCGGGTAGAACACCGCGTCGTAGTCGGCCGGGTCGACGGTGCTCAGCACGACGGTGGCGTCCAGCGCGGCCGACGCCTGCGCGTCCGCCTCGAACCGGCGGGTGTCGTCGGTCTGGAAGTCGGGCTCGTTGCTCTTCGGGTCCAGCGGCGGGCGGCCACCCTTCGGCGAGGCGAGGGTGATCGTGGCACCGGCCTGCTGCAGCCGGTAATACGGCGCCGCGAGCTCCTCCAGCCAGAAGCCGGTCTTGCGGCCGGTGGTGCCCAGTTCGTCGTGCGAGGTCAGAACGATCAGAACGTTCATGTCAGGGCCTTTCGTCGCTGCGGCCCGTGTCGGCCACACCCCGAACACTAGACGACTGGTCTACTAGTGGCAAGTTCGGGGCTAGGTCACGCGACCGGGGCATACGGACGGCCTCGGGTCGCCGGCGCGGCCTACGGACCCGGTGGCAGCGCCAGGTCGCTCAGGCGCCGGTCGAGGTCGGCGATGCGCCGGTCGGTGCGGGCCAGGTCCTGCGGGCGGTCGAGCTGTGCGTAGGCGAAGCGCAGGTTCGTCAAGAAGACCGCCGTCCGCTCCAGATAGGGCCGTCGGACCACGTCGATCCGGCCGATCATCGTGAGCGCGTCCTCGTAGCCTCTCGCCGCCGTGTCGTAGGCGTGGTCGCCGGCGAGCGCAGACAGCGCCTGGCCGGCCCGGGCCTCCGCGGCGAGCCAGCGGGCATGCCGGCCACCGTCGCCCCGCGCCGCGGCGTCGGCGTAGCGCAGGGCCTCGGTGAAGTGAGTATCGGCGTCCCGCCAGCGCCGCTGGGTGCCGATCACGCTCAGGCACTGGTCGATCAGACCCAGGCCGAGGTGGCCCTTGAGGTCCAGCAGTGCCGCCTGTGCCGGATCCACGGCCGACCGCAGCGTGAGTGAGCGCCGGTAGTGGTCGGCGGCCTCGCGCAGCCGGCCCGCGGCGGCTTCGCCGGGCTCGCACCGCACCCCGGCACGCAGCGCGTCGGCCAGGCCCAGTTCCGTCCGGCGGTATGCCGGGTCATCGGCCAGCGCCCGCCGGAAATGATCGGCGGCCTCGTCGGCACGGCGGGCACCCTGGGCGCCCACGGCGTTGCCGAGCATCAGATCGACCACCGCGCGCCGGACCCGGTGCGGGCCGGCCGCGGCGAACTCCCGGTCCGCGCTCAGCAGTGCCCGTTCGGCGGCCGGGAAGTCACCCAGCGCGTAGTCGCCGAGACCGCGCAGGAACGCCACCAGCGCGTCCACGTAGTGCAGTGCCGAGTCGGCGAGGCGTTCGCTGACCCGCGGGTTGCGGTCCACCACGTCGAAGGGCTCGGTCAGGCCGATATCGTGCCGGCCGGCGAATTCCGGTGTCTCCCCCAGTGCCCGTCCGGTGACGAGGACACCGACGGACAGCGTCACGGTGTGCGGGTCCGCCCGCAGCATGGGTCGCAGCACGACGTCGGCCCCGTGCTCGCGGGCGACGCGGGTGAACGTGTCATCGTCATCACCCGCATACCGGACCGATCGGATCTGCACCGCCGGGTCGGCCTGCGCCCAGGCCTGCAACCTGCCGCCGAGCACCTGGTGCAACCGCTCGGCCAGACCCGGCCGCTGCTCATCCCCGCCCGGTGCGACCAGCACGACGTTGTAGAGGCCGGTCATCGGTGACGGGTGCTGCCGGTCGCTGGAGCACAACGCGGCGAGCGTGAGCAGCAGCAGCACCGTGACAGCGACGGGCCGTACCCGGCGGGATGCGTGCCGGACGGGAGCCGCAGGTGGCGGCACACCCCGCCGGGAGATGTCGCCCGGCGTGGGCGTGGGCGAGTCGTCGTCGAGCCGGGCCCGGTGCCATCGCTCGCGCCAGCACGGCAGGGCCGCGGCGGTGTCATGTCGCCGCTCGGCGTACGCAAGGCAACCCATGACGTACGCACTGGTCGTCTCCCAGCTGGGCAGCCGGCGGCCGGCGGCCGCCTCGGACAGCGTGCCGGCGGCGCAGTGTGCCAGCCGGCTGAGGTCCCGGTAGGACGGCGTCCCGCACTCGCTGCGCAGGTCGCGCAGGGCCTGCGCCAGCGCGCGCCGCTGCGCGGGGATGGTCGGGGCGAGTGGCGTCTCCTTGCGTCCTCGCCGGGCCGGCGCACCCACGGTCAGTCCTTCGCCGGCGGGGCCTCGGTGCAGAAGACATTGCCCGAGATCCGGCCCTCGACGATCGGGTCGTACGGCATACCCACCGTGTCGCCCAGCGCGGGGTGGCTGACTCCCCACTGATTGAACCCGGTCCCGGGGTCGACCCGCAGTATCGCGTGTCCCGAGCCGTAGGCATCGGTCGTGGCGGGGAACGACGTCTGGTAGTCGTGCATCCGGTACAGGTTGAGCATGACGGTGCGCCCGGCCGGGAAGCCGGCGAGGTAGATGTGCACGTCGTCGCCGGGCTTCAGGCAGCCGCCGGGTCGGTCCAGCCACAACCGCGGGGTTTCGGGATACGTCACCGCGATCGTTGCGGTCGCCGTGCGGCTGCCCTGCCGCGCCGTGATCCGGTAGTCACCGGCCGGGGCGCCGGGGCGCAGCGGATACCGATACTCCCATCCCGACTCGCCGCCGTTGCCGCCGCGCAGGGTCGCCGTGCCGGCTTTCCCGGCCGGCGGCCGGATCGTGAGCGTCACCCGCCCGGCACGGAAACCGTAGACGCAGAGCAGGAACTCGCTCGGGATGACGGGCTCGGCCGCGAGGACGATCTGCGGTTTCGCCCGCTCCCCCGGGCAGTCCAACCCACCGCCGAAAAAGAAGCCGACCTGCCGGGGGACACCCTCCGGCAACGGGCTCGTACGGTCGAACACGCCCTCCGACGGCACCGGCACCTCCGGCGCCGGCGGTGGGGAAGGTGGCGGCGGTGTCGTCCGCCGGGCGGGCGCGGACGTGATCGTCCGCCGGGCCGGCGCGGTCGGAGCGCCATTACGGTTCGGGGCCGGCGGACCGGAGGCAGGCGAGCGCGGTGGCAGGGTTTCGTCGGGCGTCGTCGCCGGCGTGCTCGAGGCTGGTGACGGTGACCGGCCGGCGAGTGGCCGGGATGGAGACGCTGCCGGTGGTCTTGCCGGCGACGCTGCCGGTCGAGGCGTCCCGGCCGATGGTGTTTCGCCAGGACCGCCGAGCACCAGCCAGGCCGTGGCCGGCACGACGGCCGTCACCACACACATGCCGATCGTCCATTGCGTCCGGCCGAAACCACGATGATGCCGCAGGCCGCCCATGCCAACCCCCCGTCGACAAGTCGAGCGCCCTCCATGATGGCCGCCGTCGGCCACCCGCCCGGATGTCTTCGTCGGATGTCGGTCATGTCCGGGCGCACCGCCGCCCGTCCATGGGCGGCCGGGTCGGCGTAAAGGGCTTGCGACCTGGTCTCCTCGCGGTGATGCTTTCCCACTGTCTTGAGGTCCAACGGCGACGAGGGGCACGTGGTGGAGTCTGGCGAGCAGCTCGGTACCTGGGGCTCCGGCACGCACGGTGCGGACGCGTTTCTGCGAGATGGAGTCGTACGAAAGACGTCGGGTCCTTGGACGCCTGCGGTTTTCGCCCTACTCACGCATCTCGAGCGGGATGGTTTCGCCGGAGCGCCGCGCGTGGTCGGCGACGGGTACAGCTTCGTTCCGGGAGAGTCCCCGCACCCGCACGCCTGGTCGGACGAGGCCGTGGGCGCGGTAGGGATGCTGCTGCGCGGCCTGCACGACGCCGCGGCGACGTTCACGCCGCCCGCCGATGCGGCGTGGCAGAGGAACTGGCTACGTGACCTCGGTGGCGACGACATCGTGATCGGACACTGCGATCCCGGCCCATGGAACATCGTCGGTGAACACGGGCGACCCGACGCGTTCATCGACTGGGAGTTCGCCGGCCCGGTGGACCGGCTGTGGGAACTCGCCGAGACGGTATGGCTGAACGCGCAGCTCGTCGACGACGACGTCGCCGACATGCAGGGCCTGCCCGGCCCGCTCACCAGGGCTCGTCACGCGCGAGCGATCGTTGACGGATACGGCCTGCCCCGAGCTGCGCGCGACGACCTGGTCGATCGGCTCGCCGACGTCGCGATCCACAGCGCACGCCATGAGGCGGTCGCCGCAGGCGTGACCGTCGACAGCACCGCGGCGATTGCCGACAACGGCTATCCCGTCCTGTGGGGCATCACGTGGCGAGCGCGAAGCGCCTCGTGGATCGCGCGGAACCGCAAAATGATCCGTCGGGTCCTGCTCGAGTAGCCGGCTGCTCGTAGCTGGTGCTCATGGCGCAGGCGCCGTCTGGGCCACGGTCGACCGTGGCCCACCCGACACGAGCTGCGGACGACCGCAGAGTGAGCGCCGAGTGTCCTCGTTGTCCACCTCGGCGGGCGGCGCCAGCATGTCTGAGCTGGCCCGGTCACGCACGGGTCGGGGAGCCGACCCGGCCGGCTCCCCGATTCCGCTGTCCGGTGGTTCAGGTGATGGCGGTGGCGTCGTTCCAGCCGGTGCCGACCTGGTACCGCTCACCGAACGTGCTGGTGCCGGTCTTGCCGGTGTTCGGATAGACGTAGAGGTTGCCGTCGGGGAACCGGGCCAGGATGTCGACGTGCCCGTCACCGTTCAGATCCGCGACGCTGATCGCGGTGGCGTCGTTCCAGCCCACCCCGACCTGATACCGCTCACCGAACGTGCTCGTGCCAGTCCCGCCCATGTGCGGGTAGACGTAGAGATTGCCGTCCGGGAACCGGGCCAGGACGTCCACACGCCCGTCACCGCTGACATCCGCGGCACAGATCGCCGTGGCGTCGTTCCACCCGATGCCCACCTGGTAGCGCTCACC
>NZ_LLZH01000316.1:0-16409 GCF_001509495.1 Actinoplanes awajinensis subsp. mycoplanecinus
CGTACTCGTGCCGGTCCCACCCGTGTGCGGATAGACGTAGAGATTGCCGTCGGAGAACCGGGCCAGGACGTCCACACGCCCGTCACCGCTGACATCCGCCACACAGATCGCGGTGGCATCGTTCCAGCCGATACCCACCTGGTACCGCTCACCGAACGTGCTCGTGCCCGTCTGACCGGTGCCCGGATAGACGTACAGGTTGCCGTCCGGGAACCGGGCCAGGAGGTCGACGTGCCCGTCACCGTTGATGTCGGCGGACGCGCCCGTCAGGGTCGAACCGGAGGGAGCCCAGAGCGCGTTCACCAGCAGTTGAGCGTCGTGGGCCTCCTTCGCGTACGCGTCAGGCACCGCGGAGACCTGGACCCGCTGGCAGATCGCGCCGATGTCACCGGTCATCCACGAGTTGTTGGGGTACTTGCGCAGCATGGCGCTCAGAAAGGCGTTCGTCGCGTACACCGGATCGGTGAGCTGTGCGGGTGTGCCCCAGCCCTGCGACGGCCGCTGCTGGAACAGGCCGAGGCTGTCGTGGTCGACCGCCTCCGTGTAGTTGTGCAGGGTGCTCTCGGTGATCGCCGTGGTCACGGCGATCACCGCGGCCCGCGGGTGCAGCCCCCGGCCCTTCGTGGTGGCGACGATGACCCGGGCGCAGCAGACCTGTGATCCGCCGATCTGGCGACCGAGCCGCGGACCGTTCATCTGCGGACGAATCTGGTTGGCTACCGCTACGTCGGCGGCGCTGGGACCGTTCGGCGAGCATGGTTTTGACGTCGGCATGGTGTGTGCCCTTCCGGAAGAAATGGTGATCTGGTGACCGCTCAGCTGATGGCGGTGGCGTCGTTCCAGCCGGTGCCGACCTGGTAGCGCTCGCCGAAGGTGCTGGTGCCGGTCCCGCCCGTGTGCGGATAGACGTACAGGTTGCCGTCCGGGAACCGGGCCAGAAGGTCGACATGCCCGTCACCGCTGATGTCCGCGGCGCAGATCGCGGTGGCGTCGTTCCACCCGATACCCACCTGGTAGCGCTCACCGAACGTGCTCGTGCCGGTCCCGCCCGTGTGCGGATAGACGTAGAGGTTGCCGTCCGGGAACCGGGCCAGGATGTCCACGCGACCGTCACCGCTGACATCGGCGACACAGATCGCGGTGGCGTCGTTCCACCCGATGCCCACCTGGTAGCGCTCACCGAACGTACTGGTGCCGGTCTTGCCGGTGCCCGGGTAGACATACAGGTTGCCGTCCGGGAACCGGGCCAGGATGTCCACGTGCCCGTCACCGTTGACGTCGGCGGACGCGCCCGTCAGCGTTCCCGAGCCGGCCCGCCACTGCGCCACGGTCTCGCCGCGCAGGACGCTCAGCACCGCCTTCTTGTTGTCCCGGCTGGTGACCTTGTCGCGGTCCTCGCTCAGGTGGATGTGCCACAGATGAGAACTGTCCGAACTGGCCGCCTTGCCCCGGCGGAAGTCCCAGCCCTCGACCTCCGTGTCAGTGTCGGTCTGGCCGAAGAACTCCCGCCAGCCGTTCAGCCGCGGGTCGTTGGGGTCCCGCCCGGACGCGAGAAGCCGCCCGCTGTACCGGGCGATCGTGCCGTAGTTGCCGGCCTGGGCGTCCGGAAACGTCCAGTCGTACGCGGCCGCCTTGTCACTGGGACCGCCCAGGTCCTCCGCGTCCCTGATGGAGTAGTTGCCCGGCCAGTCGGCCTGGTTCGCCGAGCGGGTGTTGTGGTATCCCGACTTGTTGGCGTAGATGCCGCCATTCTGCGTACCCGGCTGGAGCGCGAGCAATTGCTCCATCAGCCACCATGACGCGTCGGTGATCCTGGACGGATTGGGATTCGCTGCCATGCCTTTCCTCCCTTTGATGGAGAACGGGCCCCCGTGTGGAAAGCGGCTCGTCATCGATCGTCGGCACCGTGTATCGCTGCCACAAACAGGTCTACGGGCGTCGGTGAGCAATGGCCACAGGCGCCCGGCAGCCGCGAACAATTAGCCATGTTCGAGCAGTTCAGGGAGTTGTTCGCCGGGACGTACCGAACAATTCCGCGGCGCCGCTCTTCTCGGCGGCGGCAATGGGCCGGAAATGGCGTCCCGCCCAGCCGGATTCGTCGAGACCCCGGTGACGGCGCATCTCGCGTCAATCACACCATCCTCGAGGCGATGCCGTTGCCAATGGCCATCACGAGGAACTCGACGTGACCGGGCCGGTGGAGAACGACCCAGCCTTCGTCCTATGGCTGGAGAATGCCCCTTCGGCTAATCGAGCGCCTGGGTGATCTGGTACGTGGTCGCCGCGGCGATGTGCGGGTCGGTGGCGGCGTAGGCGGTGTAGGCGATCAGGCCCGCCGACAGGGCCCAGCCACGGCCGCGGAGCCAGGTCGCGTCGTCGACGGCGAGCGCCGCGCGGAACGCGGGGCGGGTGCGGGCCGACATCAGCGTGAACGCCATCATCAGGTCGACCGCCGGGTCGCCGGCGCCCAGGCCGCCGAAGTCGATGACCGCGCTGACCCGGCCGTTCCCGGTCAGCAGGTTGCCGGTGTGGAAGTCGCCGTGGAACCAGACCGGGGGCCGTTCCCAGCCGGGCGCGGCCACGGCTGCGTCCCAGAGCCGGGTCATCGCCGTCGCGTCGAAAGCGTCCGCGGCCCGCACGATCGCGGCCCGGGTCGACCGGTCCCGGGCGGCCAGGCCGTCGTTGCCGGTGGGCGCCGCGTCGACGGGCAGCTCCTGCAACGCGCGCAGGAAGCCGGCGAGCGTCTGCGCGGTCGCGACCGAGTCCAGTGCCCTGGTGGCGGGTTCGCCGTCCATCCAGCGCGCGACCGCCCAGTGCCACGGGTAGCCGGAGCCGGGTTTGCCGACCGCGACCGGCACCGGCACGGCGAGCGGCAGGTGCGGCGCGAGCTTCGGCAGCCACTCCAGCTCCTTGGCGGCCTGGCCGATCGCGCCCTCGTGCCGGGGCAGCCGCACCGACAGGCCGGGGCCGAGCCGGTGGATGACGTGGTCGGAGCCGGCCGGGTCGACGAGGCTCAGCGGGAGGCCGGCCCACTCCGGGAACTGCTCGTCGACCAGGCGGCGCACCAGTCCGGTGGTGATCTGCACAGTTCCCCCGTCCGACAGCGATCAGCCATCGAAGGCTATGCCGGGAGTGCAGGCCGCGTGCCGGCGCCGCGCCGACGGGCGGACCAGGTGTCGGCGCCACTGAAAAACCGTCGCTCAGCGCGACCGATACTCGGCGCATGACTCACGCGTACTCAGTGCGTCCTGCCACGGGCGGCGACCTTGCATCGGTATTGCACGTGCTGGCCGACAACCAGTCCAGCCGGCCAACGGGACCGCCGGCCCCCGCGACCACCCCTTCGGATCGGCAGATCGCGATGTGGAGCCGGATCACTCGCAGCCCCGATGTGACGGTCTACCTCGCCGAGTCCGGTGGGCAGCCGGTCGGCACGGCATGTCTGTCGATCCTGCCCACCATCACCTACGACTGCCGTCCCACGGCATTCATCGAGGCCGTCGTGGTCCGGTACGACCATCGACGGCGAGGAGTCGCAAGACTCATGCTCGGGTCCGCTCTCGACGACGCCCGTCGCGAATCCTGCTTCAAGGTCCAACTGCTGACGCACAAGAGGCACGCGACCGACGGCGCCCATGACCTCTACCGGTCACTCGGCTTCGAGGCAGAGGCGGAAGGATTCAGGCTCTATCTGCGCGACGCCCCGCTCTCTCCGGCCGATCCGACCTGACGACCGCTCCGGTGCCGGCGACGGGCTCGCCGGACTTCGCGAATACTTGGCTAGCCACACATTCTCCTGCTACCTTGCATATGTGGCTAGCCACACGTTGTCGGTGAAGGGAAGGGATGCCCCATGAGAGCAATCGTTTTCAACCAGTTCGGTGGACCGGACGTGCTGCACGAAGCGGATACAGAGGTGCCGCAACCCGGACCCGGCCAGGTCCGGGTCCGGGTGAAGGCTGCCGGGCTGAACGCACTGGACGGCAAGATCCGTTCTGGATCGATGGCGACCGTTCGCCCGACGACCTTCCCCGCCATCCCCGGTGGCGAGTTCGCCGGCGTGGTCGAGGCCCTGGGTGAAGGCGTCAGCGAGGTGCAGGTCGGTGACGAGGTGCTGGGCTGGTCCGACACCGGTTCGTACGCCGAGTACGCGCTGGCCACCTCCGTGGCGCCCAAGCCCGCCGACCTCGACTGGCAGAGCGCAGCCGCGCTGCCGGTCGCCGGCGAGACGGCCGAGCGTGTGCTGACGCTGCTGGGGGTGGCCGCCGGCGAGACCGTGCTGATGCACGGCGCGTCCGGAGCTGTCGGAACCCTGGCGATCCAGCTCGCCGCGGCCCGCGGAGCACGCGTGATCGCCACTGCGGGCCTCGCCAACCAGGACTACCTCACGTCACTCGGCGCCACCGCGACCGTGTACGGAACGGGCCTGGTCGAACGGGTCCGCGCGCTCGCACCCGACGGCGTGGACGCGGTGTTCGACCTGGCCGGGAAGGGGGCTCTCAAGGACTCCATCACCCTGCGCGGCGGCACGGAGCGCATTGTCACCATCGCCGACTTCGGCGCGCGGCAACTGGGGGTCACCTTCTCCCAGGGAAGCCCCCAGCGCTCAGCCGTCCGGCTGGCGGGCCTGGCCCAGGACGCTGCGTCCGGCAAGCTCGTCACCACCGTCACTGCCTACCCGCTCGGCCAGGCGGCCACGGCCCAGCAGCTCAGCGACGCCGGGCACGTGCGAGGCAAGCTCGTCCTGACCGTCAGCTGAGCACGCCCCCAACGACCACCCCTCCGCCGTCACGGTGACCGCACTACCTGAAGGACCCCCGCATGCTGAACTCCCTGCTGCTGCGCGCCGGCGCGCCGCTGAACACCCCCGACCCGGGAACCTTCTACGGCGGCGGAGCAGCCGGCTACACCGACTACCCCACCTGCACCGGCTGAGAGGCCGGACCATGGCCACCGAACCCCGCATTCCCACGACCGCCGGCGACGGACCGATGAGCTACGCGATCTTCCAGCTCGCCCGCGCCCACCGCGCCTACGCCGCCGCCCTGCTGCGCGAGATGGACCTGCACCCCGGACAGGAGCTGCTGCTGATGCATCTCCTGGACCGGGACGGCCAATCCCAGTCCGAACTGATCGAGAGCCTCGGCCTGGACCACTCCACCATCTCCAAGGCGCTACGCCGCATGCAGGACGCGGGCCTGGTGCTCCGCCAACCGGCCACGCATGACCGGCGCGTCATGGTCGTCCAGCTCACCGACAAGGGACGCGCGATGCGCGAGCCCATCGCGGCCCTGTGGCAGACCCTGGAGGAGACGTCCGTCCGGACCCTGTCGCCGCAGCAGGCACAATCCTTCGTCGAGATCTCCCACGCCATCACCGAGGCGATCAACAGCCGCGCGCTGCCGGAAGACCAGTCCGCGTGACAACCGGAGCGCACCCGTCAGGTGCCCGCGCCGGCCGCGGTGCCTGTCGGAGGGATCGGTCAGGACCAGGTTGCCGCCGCGGCGGCTACGTCAACGCCGAGATGCAACCTTCGTGCCCTCGGCGGCGACGGTGCCGACCGCGTCGGACCACCACCACGCGGCCCCGTTGACGTAGAGGCAGGGCGCCTCCGCGGTGATGTCGTCGCGCATCTGGGGCAGCGGCACCCCGGGGATGAGCAGTCGCACGACGTGCCCGTCGGTGTAGGGCAGATCCCAGCCGTACCGGCCGTCGCGGTCGGCGGCCCCGTCCCGGACCGCCTCGCCTGCGATCTCGGCGACCCGGGTGAGGACCTCCAGGTCACCGACCTCGGCGATCCGGGCCCGGACCGCGGACAGGAACGCGTCCAGCGCGGCGGCGGCAAGGTCCTCGCTGGCCTGCGCGATGGGCTGCGTGCCGGGATTGATCATGAAGAGACGGTACGACCGGATCGTCGGCCGAGACTCCCGGCCGACGCCGGGTAAGCCCCAGGGGTGACCCGGGCCGGAAGGGGCTGCTCAGCCCGAGTCCGGGCCGAGCCTCAGGTGGCTGGTGATGCGGTAGCGGTCGCCGCGGTAGATCGAGCGGGTGAACTCGACGATCTGCCCGGTCTCGTCCTGGGTGGTGCGTTCGAAGAGCAGGACCGGTGACAGCAGCGGCACGTCGAGCAGCCGGGACTCGTCGGCGTCGGTGACGGTCGGCTCCACGGTCTGCACCGCCTCGGCCGGGCTCACCCCGTAGTGGTCCCGCAGCCGGCGGTAGAGCGACCCCGCGACGAAGTCCTCGGGTCCGATGCCGGGCACCAGCGCGGCGGGCAACCGGATCGCCTCGATGGCCATCGGTTCCCCGTCGACGATCCGCCGGCGCCGGACGTAGAGCAGCAGGTCGCCGGGTGACACCTGCAACCGCCGGCCGAGCCGGGCACCCGCCGCTTCGGTGCGGAACTCCAGCACCTCGCTGACCCAGTCGCCCTCGGCCGGCGGGACGGGCGTGTCGAGCGCGGCGGGCACCTCCTGCGAGATCTTGTGCGGGCTGGTGAACGTGCCACGGCCGTGCTGGCGCACGAGCAGCCCGGTGCGGGCCAGCTCGTCGATGGCAGCCCGGACGGTCGGGCGGGAGGCCCTGAGCGACGCGGAGAGCGCGCGCTCCGACGGCATGGGGTCGCCGGGCGCCCGGGCGTCGATCAGCTCACGCAGCCGGTCGCGGACCTCAGCGCGCCGCATCACGTCCCCCATAACCTCGCGTCCGCCGGATGTAACCGTGGTCCAGTTTCGCGGTTCGCGGCGGCTCGTGTCGACCCGGCGAATCTCACTGTAAATAAAGTTTTGCACTTGGTATTGACGTTTACCACTGGCCTGGAACACAGTGGCCGGACCGCCAGTTCCATACCACTGGTCAGTTCAGTGCCCACCGCCGAAGGAGCCCACCCCCCATGGGACGAACCCTCCGCAAGATCGCCCTAGGTGCCACCGTCGCCGCCACCGTGGCCGGCATCGGCATCACCACCGCGCCCGACGTGAGCGCCGCCGTCAGCTGTGGCGTGCTCTTCGACGACTTCAACTACTCCTCCTCCACCGACGCGGCACTGAGCCAGCGCGGCTGGAGCGTCCGCAGCAACGCCGGCGGACCCGGTGTGCCCGGCGCCCGCTGGCTGCCCGGCAACCTGTCGTTCCCGACCGTCGACGGGCAGAAGGTCGCCCAGCTCAAGGCGGTCACCGACGGCACCGCGGCGGGCACGTCGCACGCCGAGTTCTCGCAGAGCAACCGGCGCTTCTTCGAGGGCACCTACCTGGCCCGGATCAAGTTCTCCGACGCCCCGGCCAGCGGCGCTGACGGCGACCACGTCAACCAGACCTTCTACACGATCTCCCCGCTGGCCGCCCCGCGTGATCCGCTCTACTCCGAGATGGACTTCTCCGAATACCTGCCCAACGGCGGCTGGGGAGAAGCCGGTCCGATCAACTACCAGACCACCTGGTACACCTACGTCGCCGACCCGTGGTACGCCGACAACCAGCACAGCCAGCAGGCCCGCAGCATCAACGGCTGGCACGACGTGATGGCCACCGTCTCCGGCGGCCACGTGAAGTACTACATCGACGGCGCGCTCGTCGGCGACCACTCCGGCAAGGTCTACCCGCGCCAGAACATGTCGATCGACTTCAACCAGTGGTTCATCGACCTGGCCGGGCACACCGGCGGCGCCAGCACCTACCTGCAGTCGGTCGACTACCTCTACCACGCCAAGAAGCAGGTGCTCAGCCCCGCGCAGGCGAGCGCCGCCGTCACCGCCTACCGCTCCGGCGGCACCACCCACACCGACAACGTCGTCACCGGCAACGACTGCGAACCGGCCACACCGCCCACCGGCCCGACCACGCCGCCGGCCTCGGGAGCGACCATGCTGCAGTCCAACTTCAGCGGCCGCTGCATCGACATCCCCAACGGTGTACCGGCCGCCGGCACACCCCTGCAGACCTGGGACTGCAACGGCTCCAGCGCGCAGAAGTGGTCGTTCGAGGCCGACGGCACGCTGCGGGCCCTGGGCAAGTGCATGGACCCGGCCGGCGGCGCCCTGACCAACGGCACCACGATCCAGCTCGCCGACTGCAACACCAACCCGGTGCAACGGTTCACCCTGAGCGCCGCGCGGACCCTGGTCAACGTCTCCTCCGGCCGCTGCGTCGACATCCGGGACTGGAACGGCAGCAACGGCGCCGCTCTGCAGCTCTGGGACTGCGCCGCCACGGCGAACCAGATCTGGGGCAAGCTCTGAGCTCACCGGTCCCCGGACGGCTGTCCGCCGCCCGGGAACCGAGCATGCGAGGTGACAAATCCTCGCACCCGGACGTCATTGCTCCGGCGCAGTGGACACCGGTGGCTGTTCCCGGATGGTGATCAGATCGCTGGGTTGGCAGTCGAGCGCGTCATAGAGTGCCGTCAGGGTACTGAACCGGATGGCACGGGCCTGGCACCGGTGGCACCTGGTGCTGGGACCAAATCACCTCTCGTCTGACCACGTGCGCGAAACGGCCCGCAGCCGGCCCTGTCCAGGCGATGATGAGGCGATGGGCCTGACGGGCGGACCGAACCGGACAGCGATGAACGAGGCGGCTTCCGGGCCGGATCAAACCTCGTTGGAGCTGTCACCGGCCGGTTCGACGCAGAACTCCGCGGACCGGATGGCGGCGGTCGTCGCGCGTGCCGCGGACGCGAGTTGCGCGATGATCCACATCACCGACAGGCAGCATCTACGCCTGATCGGCGGACACGGAATGCCACCAGGATTCGAGCACCGGCAACCTGCGCCGATAGCGTCGACGCTGGCCGGCCTGGTGCTGCACAGCGGCTTCCCGGTCGCCATCCGCGACACGCACTCCGACATCCGGGTGCCGATCGACGCGCCGGTGCGTTCCACCAGCTTGCGCAGCTATGCCGGGTTCCCGATCCGCGATCCCGACGGGAACATCGTCGGCGTGTGCGCCGTCGCGAACACCACATGCCGCGACTGGTCACCGGAACAGCTGGCCGGTGTCGACGACGGCGCGCAGGCCTGCACCGCGTTCGTCGCTGAGTTCTTGGCCCGTGAGCGCGAGCACCATCAGCGGGTCTTCCTGGACACCCTGCTCGACAGCCTCGACACGGGGGTGGCCGCGTGCGACGCCGGCGGGCGGATGGTGCTCGTGAACCGGTCGCTGCGCGAGCGCCTCGGCACCGACACGGTGGCCGGCGGCGCCGAGGACTGGGCCGCCCGGCTGCCGATCACCGATCCCAACGGCACCCCGGTCCCCGCGCCCCAGACGTCGCTGCTGCGGGCCTTGCACGGCGAGTCGGTACGCGGCGCGGAGCACCTGCTGCACCTGCACGGCCAGCGCCGGCTGTTCCGGATCAACGGTCATCCGATCGCCAGCGACCAGGGCCAGCCCCTCGGCGCGGTCGCCGTCTTCCACGACATCACCGCCGCTCATCACGCCGACCGGCTGCAACAGATGCTCAACCGCACCAAGGACGACTACCTCAACCTGGTCGGCCACGAACTGCGCACCCCGCTGTCGATCATCGGCCTGTATCTGGACGAGCTGCACATCGCCGACCCGGACACCCCGGCCGCGGTCCTGCAGCCGATGATCGCCGGTGCCCGGCGGGGCAGCGAACGCCTGCGCCGCCTGGTCGAGCAGCTATTGGATCTGTCCGCCCTCGACGCCGGTCGCAGCCCGCTGCACCGGGCCGACATCAACCTCAGCGCCGAGGTCGCCGACACCGTCCGTCAGCTCACCGCACGGGCCGTCGACAACGACATCACCCTGAGCTGCCAGGTGCCGGACCACGTGCCGCAGCACGCCGACCGTGCCCGGATGCGGCAGCTGGTCCACGTCCTGCTGGACAACGCGCTCGCCTACACCCCGGCCGGCGGCAGCATCATCGTCACGCTCACCACCCATCGGAGCGCAGTCGAACTCACCGTCGAGGACACCGGTTACGGCATTCCCGCCCATGAACTTCCGCACGTGTTCGAGCGCTTCTTCCGGGGGGCCATCGCCACCGAGAAGGCCATCCCCGGGACCGGGCTGGGCCTGACCATCGCCCAACTGATCGCTGAACGCCACCACGGCACCATCACCGCCGCGCCGAACCCCGGACACCACCGCGGAACCACCCTGCACGTCAGCCTGCCCCACTGACCGCACCCACCGGCATCCCGTCACCGCGATCAGCAGAGCCGGCGCCATCCCGCGGTCATCTCCACCAGCGGGTGCCGCCGGGCGCCCGGCGCGATGTCAAGGCGAGTCGATGCCCGGCGGTAAGTAGAAGGGTGGAAAGCAGATGCGGGAGCCTTACGAGCAGTGGGTCCAGGATGGGAAGCCGGACAGGAGGTGAGCGCGCTGGAGTCGGTGCCGAACGCGACACTCATCGGTCACCTTGACCACCCTGATCCGACGTTCGTCGCCGAGGTGATCCAGGAGCTCGCCAGGCGAAACGCGATGGAGGCGGCGCCTCGCGTGCTGGAGCTGCTGCGCACGACGCAGGAGGCGGTGATTCGCCACGACGCGGCGCTGGCCCTCTCGGACATGAAGATCCCGGAGGCGTTCGACGCGATCGTCGAGCTGTTGCGCGACCCCCGCACGCAAGGGCGCCGCGGGACGCTGCTCTACGCCCTCGACCCGTACGATTGCGCTCCGATCCTGGAGTTGCTCGTCGATCTGGCCCTGACCGGCGGATACGAGGTCAGGATGTCCGCACTCGGTCTGCTCAGCGGCATCGAGACGGACATCGACGAACCGACCTGGGAGCGGCTGAGCGACCGCCTGAAGGCCGCGGCCGCCACCGCGGACGAGCAGCGGAGGTCCGAGGTGATCGACCCGCTGAACGCGCTGTTCCACTGAGCATCCCGGCCGACCGGCCGGATCGTCAGCGCCGTTTCCCGCGCCGTCCGACGACAGACGCTCCCGGCCCCGTCCTGGTGGCCGCGGCCAACGGGTGGTGCCGGACGCACCGCGGTCAGGGCTGTGGCCAGCGCACCGGGTGGGGCCATTCGCGGACGTCGACGACCTGCCACGGACCCGTTCCGATGTCGAGATGCCGCGGCGTGCCGCCTTGGCACACCACCACCGTGCCGGGCATCTCGGTCCATTGCCGCCCGCCGCCGTGGCCGAGCAACAGGCGGTGCTCCTCGACGGCCTCGAGGGTGGTGCCCAACCGGATCTCGACGTGCGGGTCGCCGGTCAGCCGGCGCACCATCAGCGCCTTCTCCCGGGGCCCGGCCTCGGGTGCCAACTCCGCTCCGGCGCTGATCACCGTCGTCCGGTATCCGGCCGTCGCCGCGGCGTCGGCCACCGCGAGTCCGGCCCGGTCGGCACCCCAGACGATCACCCGTTCGCCGGTGCTGGGGTGGCGCAACCAGTCGTCGAGGTCACGGACCCGCGGATGGTCGGCGCCGGGGATCGGCGGGCGAACGCCGGTCGCACCGGCCGCGGCGACCACGATGTCGGGCGCGAGGCGCGCCACCGTCGTGGCATCCGCGCGCGTCGACAGTCGCAGGTCGACGCGGAGTCGGACCAGTTCGGCCGCATACCAGTCGAGGAGCCGGGCGAACTCCGGCTTGCTGGCGAGCGCGGCGGCGAGCCGGAACGCTCCCCCGATCATCGGTTCGGCCTCCCAGAGGCTCACCGCGTGCCCGGCGAGCGCCGCCGACCGGGCGGCTTCGAGACCGGCGACGCCGGCCCCGACGACCAGCACGCGGCGCGACGGCACCGGCGGCGCGGCCGCCAGGTGCTCTCGTCCGGTACCCGGATTGGCCACGCACCAGATCGGCTGCTGGGTGTGCAGACTGTCGATACATCCCTGATTGCAGCCGATGCAGGGCCGCGGGTGAGCGCCGGCCAGCGTGGTCGCCGTCCACCGCGGGTCGGCGTGCTGGGCGCGGCCGACAGCGACCAGGTCGGCGGCCCCGGACCGCAGGATCGCCTCGGCCGTGTCACCGGTGGTGATGCGACCGGCCACGCCGACCGGTTTGCCGAACTGACGGAACCGGGCCGCGTACGGTGCGAGCACACCCCGGTCGATCTCGCCGGGCGGCACCATCCATTCGCCCGCCTCGTAGCACCCGGCCGAGATGTCCAGGGCGTCGACCAGTTCCCCCGGCAGGCGTGCGGTCACCGCCAGCGTCGCGTCGGCGTCGAGCCCGTCCGGCACTCCCTCGAAGGCGGACAGCCGCAGGAACACCGTGGCCCGCGGGGCGGACCGGCGCACCGAGCGCAGCACCTCGGTGAGAAACAGTGCCGGGTCGCCGTACCGGTCGGCGCGCCGGTTGGTGCGCGGTGAGAGGAACTGGTGAATCAGGTAGCCGTGCGCGGCGTGGATCTCCAGCACGTCCACGCCGGCATCGGCACAGCGCCGGGCCGCCGCCGCGAACGCGTCGACGAGCTCACCGATCTCGGCGGTCGCGAGCTCACGCGGGCGCCGGCCGCGGAACGGCACCGGCGACGGGGCCACCGGCTGGAACCCGCAGACGGCCGGGTCACCGACGCGCCCGGCGTGGTTGAGTTCCACCCCGAGCAGGGCGCCCTCGGCGTGCACCGCGTCGGCCAGCACCCGCATCCCGTCGATGACGTGGTCCCCGTGGGCGCCGAGCTGCCGGACCCGTCCGCGACCGTCGGCGCGCACGTAGGTCGCCTCGGTGAAGACCAGCGCCGCTCCCCCGGCCGCCCGGGCCCGCAGGTACGCGACGTACCGGTCGGTGACCCGGCCGTCGGTGGTGCCGTAGTTGCGTTCCATCGGCGGACTGACCACCCGGTTGCGCAGCTCGTGCCGGCCCACGCGCAGCGCTTGCCCGAGCAGCATCGTCACAGGCCGAGGTAGATGCGCCGGACCTGGGGGTCGTGCCGCAGCCGGTCGGAGGTGCCGGTCATCGCCACCTCGCCGTTCTCCACCACCAGGCAGCTGCTGGTCGCCTCGAACGTGAGCTTGGCGTTCTGCTCCACCAGCAGCAGGCTCATGCCCTCGGTGCGCAGCCGCAGCAGCACGGCCAGGATGTCCTCGACCAGTTTCGGCGACAGGCCCATCGACGGTTCGTCGAGCAGCAGCAGTTTCGGCCGGGACATCAGCGCCCGGCCGATGGCCAGCATCTGTTGCTGCCCGCCGGAGAGCGCGCCGGCCAGCCGGTGGCGCATCTCGCCGAGGACCGGGAACAGCTCGTACATCTCGGCGAGGGTGGCGCGGGTGTCGGTGTTCCACCGGCGGGCGTACGCGCCGAGGAGCAGGTTCTTCTCCACCGGCAGCCCGGTGAAGACGTGCCGGCCTTCCGGGACGTAACCGATGCCGTGGCGGACCATGGCGCGCGCCGGCACCCGGCTCAGGTCGACCTCGCCGAAGCGCAGCCCGGCGACCTGCCGGGGGACCAGGCCCATCACCGCTTTCAGGGTGGAGGTCTTGCCGGCGCCGTTGGCACCGATCACCCCGATGGCTTCGCCGGCCGGCACGGAGAAACTCACGTCGCGTACGGCGCAGACGCCGCCGTAGTGGACGGTGAGCCCTTCGACCGTCAGGGTCTGCCCGGTCGTCGTCTGCTCGGACACGGTGGTCAACTGGTCACCTCCGGGAGGGATGGCAGGTCGTCGGTGTCCATCGAGTCACCGAGGTAGGCCTCGACCACGGCGGGCGTGCGGGCGATCGCGGCCGGTTCCCCTTCGGCGATGACGCGGCCGCCGGCCAGCACGGTGATCTGTTCGCACAACGACATGACCAGGCCCATGTTGTGCTCGATGATGATGACCGTGATGCCGCTGTCGCGGATCGAGCGGACGATCTCGCTGAGCTGGCGCACCTCCTCGCCGTTGAGCCCGGCCGCCGGTTCGTCGAGCAGCAGCAGCGACGGTGCGGCGGCCACCGCGCGGGCGATCTCGACGCGCCGCTGGATCCCGTACGGCAGTGACGTCGGGGCGAGGGCGGCGAACGCGGTGAGCCCGTACCGGTCGAGCACCTCACCGGCCCGCCGGTGCAGGTCGCGGTCCTGGCGCAGGATGACACCCGGCCCGAGCAGGTAGCGCCAGGCCCCGAGGGTGCGGCTGCGATCCAGTGCGACGAGGATGTTCTCCTCGACGGTGAGATCGCCGAACAGGCGCAGGTTCTGGAAGGTCCGGGACATGCCCGCCCGGGCCAGCCGGTACGGGCTGCTCGCGGTCATGTCCTCGCCGAGGAACGCGACGCGGCCCCCGGTCGGCCGGTACAGGCCACTGATCACGTTGAACAGGGTGGTCTTGCCGGAGCCGTTCGGTCCGACCACGCCGCGGATCTCGCCGTGGGCCACGGTCAGCGACACGTCGTCGAGTGCTTTGAGCCCGCGGAACTGCATGGTCACCCCGGCCACGGTCAGGATCGGCTCTCCCGCCCCGGCGGGAGGTTCGGCCGGCGCGGGGTAGGGCCGGAACGGTGCCAGGCGTGCGGCGGTGCCGGACTGACCGCGCCGGCGGCGCAGTCCGCGCAGCCGCTCGGGGAGCCCGGCGAGACCGGTCGGCGCGAAGACCACCACCAGGACGACGACGCTGCCGTATGCCAGCTGGGCGATCGTGGGGTGATCGGAGAGCCATTCCCGGACCAGGTACAGGCTGATCGCCCCGACCACGCAGCCGATCAGGCTCTGCCGGCCGCCGATGATCACCATGCCGAGCAGCAGGAACATGTTGGCGATGCCGAACGACTCCGGCGCGACGTAGCGGATCAGGCCGGCGTAGAGCACCCCGGCCACTCCCCCGTACACGCTGGCCAGCAGGAAGGCGGTCATCCGCAGCAGCGGCACCTCCGCGCCCAGGGCGCCGGCGGCCAGGGAGTCGTCGCGCATCGCCCGCAGCCGGCGGCCCAGCCCGGTGCGCACCACGAACAGGCCGAACGTCAGCGCGAGCGCGAAGACGATCAGCTCGACGTAGTAGTAGAGGTATTCGTTGGACAGGTCGATGCCCGGCAGCGTGGGAGCCGGGATCGCCGAGATGCCCTCGGCCCCGCCGCTGAGCTGTGCGTTGGTGACCCAGTTGGTGAAGGCGAGGGCCAGGCCGAGGGTCACGATGCCCAGGTAGTGCGACTGCACCCGCAACGCCGGAGTGCCCACGACCAGGCCGACGACGACGGTGGCGACCAGTGCCAGCACCCCGGACACCCAGAATCCCAGGCCGCTGTGAGTGGTGAGGATGGCGGTCGCGTAGGCGCCGACGCCGAAGAACGCGACCTGGGCCAGGTTCACCTGACCGGCCACGCCCATGCACAGCCCCAGGCCGACCGCGAGCACCGCGAAGATCAAAATCACATTCACGACATGGATCGCGTACGAGTCGAGCCCGTACGGCAGCAGCCACGCGGCGACGCCCGCCAGGGCGATCAGGGTGATGCGAAGTCTCATGCCCGGTTGACCGTCCGTTCGCCGAAGATGCCGGTCGGGCGCACCATGATGATCACCGTGAAGACCAGGAACGTGACCAGCTCGGAGTAGCCCTGGAAGTGCCCGGCGGTGAACGAGTCGAGGATGCCGATGGCCAGGCCACCGACGATCGCGCCGGGAATGCTGCCGAACCCGCCGAGGATCGCCGCGGCGAACCCCTTGATCCCGAGTGCGCCGCCGAGCGCCGGGCTGACGTAGAGCAGCGGCCCGACCAGGCCACCGGCCAGCGCCGCGAGCCCGGCACCGATCATGAAGGCGATCGCGTTGGAGCGTCCCACGTGGATGCCGACCGCGGTGGCGGCCTCGTGGTCCATCGCGACCGCCTGCATGGCGGCGCCGCGTTTGGTGCGGGACAGGAACAGCACCAGCAGGATCGTGGCGACCGCGGCGATGGCGAGCACGACCAGGTCGTAGGTGCGGATGCGGACCCCGAACAGGTCGACCGGTGCGGCCGGGACCGGTGACGGCACCGCCCGGCCGGTGGCGCCCCAGATCATGATGACCAGGGCGTCCAGCACGATGCCGAAGCCGATCGTGCCGATCAGCATCAGGTCGAAGTCGCGGTTCTCCAGCGGGCGCAGCACCCGCTCGATGATCAGGCCGATCACGCCGGTGACCCCGATCGCGACCAGCATCGCCAGCGCGAACGGCAGTTTGCTGGACAGGTAGAAGGTGGACGCGAGGTAGGCGCCGACGGTCACCACATTGCCGTGGGCGAAGTTGACCAGGCCCATGGTGCGGTAGACGAGGGAGAATCCCAACGCCACCAGGGCGTACACGGCGCCGAGACTGACCCCGCCGATGATGGTCTGAAGGAAGACCTGCATGCGCTCAGCCCGCGGCGGCGACGAGTTTGCCGCCCTTGATGGTGCCGATCGCGGTCGCGGAGATGCCGACACCGGTGGTGTCGAAGGCGAAGTCACCGAGCAGGCCCTGGTACTTGGTGGCCCGGATCGCGTCGGCGAGTGCCTTGCCGGTGGCCACGTTGCTGGTCTTCAGGGCGGTGAGCATGATCTGCGTG
>NZ_LLZH01000317.1:0-57217 GCF_001509495.1 Actinoplanes awajinensis subsp. mycoplanecinus
GAGCGGCAACTTCGTACACCAGGCTGTTGATCTTGAAGGGTTTGCTCGGGTCTACAACAGCCGGTCCTCGACCGTCGGCGCGTTCGGACCGGGCTGGTCGTCGTGGGCCGACACCCGCCTGCGCCTGACCGAGAACGGCGCCGAATTCCACGGACCGGACGGGCAGATCGCGTTCCTCGGCCGGCAGGGCACCGGCTACGGCCGCGTCGTCGGCATCGCGGCGACCCTCGACGACGACCTGAGCCTGCGCTGGTTCGACGGCCGGGTGTGGCAGTTCGACGACACCGGACGGCTGCTGACCGCGAACGATCTGAGTTTCGGCTACACGGACGGCCGCCTGACCAGCGTCGGCGATCTTTCCGTGGCCTGGACCGGCGAGCGGATCACCACGGTCGGCGACGTCGCGTTCGCCTACGACGAGTCCGGTGCCCTGATCGGCGACGGCACCCACCGTTACGAAGTGGACGACGGCCGGGTCACCGCGGTGATCGACGCCGACGACGTCGTGCACGCCCGCAACACCTACGACCCGGACGGACCCGGACGGCCGGGTACTGACTCAGACGTCGCGGTTCGGGCACCTCACCCGCTACGTCTACCTGCCCGGACACGTCACCGTGGTCGGCGAGACCGACGTCTACGTCCACGACGACCGGGGCCGCCTGCTGTCAGTGACCGACGCGCACGGTCAGACGCTGCGCCGCACCTACGACGAGTGGGGCCACCCGGTCGCGGTCACCGACCGCAACGGCACGGTGGTCACGATGAGCTGGGACGACCGGGGTCATCTGCTGCGCCGGGACGGGTTCTCCTACCGCTACGACGATGCCGGCCGGGTCGTGGAGGTGGCGTTCGGCGACGCGGCGGTCCGCTACCGGTACGACGGCGCCAACCGCACCCCGTCCGACATCGTCGACGGCGAGGGCGGGGTGACCCGGCTCGAGGTGCGCGGGGACCTGGTCCACCGGATCGTCGATCCGGACGGGGTCACGGTGGACTTCGGCTTCGACGACGCCGGGCGGCTGGTCGCGACGACCGACGCGGACGGCAACACCGCGCGCCTGGAACGCGACGGGCTGGGCCGGGTGGTCACGGCGATCACGCCGCTCGGCCGGCGCACCACGTTCGAGTACGGCCCCGGCGGCCACCTGGTCGCACAGACCGATCCGGACGGGGCGCGCTGGCAGTGCGAGTACAGCCGCGCCGGCCGCGCCACCGCGAGGATCGACCCGCTGGGCGCCCGGCACGAGATCAGGTACGGCCCGCACGGCGAGGCCGAAGCGATCGCGGATCCGCTCGGCAACGTCACCACCCGCGGGTACGACGACCTCGGCAACCTGTCCCGGCTGACCCTCCCGGACGGCGCCGAGTGGCGGTACACCCACGACGCGATGTCCCGGCGGACCGGCATCACCGACCCGGCCGGCGCCACCTGGCTGCGCGAGTACGACCAGGTCGGCAACCTGACCGCCGCCGTCGACCCCACCGGCACCCGGTACTCGGCGACCGTCGACGCACACGGCCGGGTCACCGGTCTGTTCGACGGGATCACCTCGGCCACCTTCGAGTTCGACCCGCTGGGCCGGACCACCGCCCAGCTCCGCCCGGACGGCGTCACGGCCCGCGCCGGGTACGACAGGTGCGGGCGACGGGTCACCATCGAGGACCCGGACGGCGGCGTCACCCGGATCGACTACACCCCGGCCGGTCGACTGCGGCGCACCGTGTCACCGGCGGGCCGGGTCACCGGGTACGAGTACGACCGCTGCGGACGGCTGATCACGGTCGCCGGCCCGGACGGCGCCACCACGTCCCTGCGGTACGACGCCGCCGGGCAGTTGATCTCCCGCGGCGACACCACCATCGAGTACGACCCGGCCGGCCGGCCGATCCGGTACACCCGGCCCGGCGCCGGTGCGGTGACCGTCGAGTACGACCCGGCCGGTCGGCCGGTCGCGGCGTCCTCGCTCGCCACCGGCCCGCGCCGGTTCGGCTACGACGCGGCCGGGCGGATGACCACGGCCACCGACGCCCTGGGCGCCACCACCCGGTACCGGTACGACTCCGGCGGCCGCCTCATCGCGATCACCGACCCACTCGGAGCGGCCAGCACGTTCCGGTACGACGAGGCAGGCCGGCCGGTCGCCGCCACCGACCCGCTGGGCCGGACCCGCACCACCGAGTACGACCCGGCCGGACGCGTGGCGGCGCTGACCGACGCGGCCGGTCGCCGGCAGCGCTTCCGGTGGGACCGGTCCGGCCGGATGCAGTCGACGGCGGCCGACGGCGGCGCGCCGATCGTGGTGGAGCGGGACTCCCTCGGCCGGCCGATACGGGTCGTCGAGGGCCACCGGTCGGTCGCGCTGAGCTGGGACGGGTTCGGGCGGATGACCGGGCGGGAGCGCGACGGGCTCCGGCTGACCTGGAGCCATCCCGCGGACGGCGGGCCGGTCACGGTGCGGGGGCCGGACGGGCGGGTCGTCGACGTACCCCGGCGGGCTCCCTCGCCCGACGGCGACCGCGACGAGTCCGGGCGGCTGCGGTCCGCGGGCGGGCACCGGTACGAGTACGACGCCACCGGCCGGCTCCGGCTCGCCGACGGGGTGACGTTCGAGTACGACGCGAACGGTCGGCTCACCCGCGAGCGGGGCGCCGGACGGGACGTGGGCTATCGCTACGACGCGGCCGGCCAGCTGCTGTCCCGCACCGACGGCGACGCGCGGACCCGGTTCGAGTACGACGCCGACGGCTGCCGTACCGCCGCGATCGGACCGGACGGCCGCGTCGACTATCGCTGGGACGCGTACGGCCGGCTGACCGGCGTCGGCGACATCGTCGTCGAGGTGGATCCGCTCGGCGAGCTCGCCTCGGTCGGCGGCGTGCCGGTCTGGTGGAACAGCGCGGACCCGATCGGCGCGCCGTGCTGGATCGGCGGCGACCCGGTGGTGACCGGCGGCGCACCGGACGGCCGGGACGACTGGGGCTCACCGGCCGCCACCGCGCCGGGCGTCGGATTCCGCGGCGAGCTGGAGTTCGGCGGCCTGGTCTGGCTGCGTAACCGGGTGTACTCCCCGGCCGACCGCACGTTCCTGTCCCCCGATCCGTTGCCCGGACTGCCCGGCACCGGCTGGGCCAACCATCCGTACCACTACGCCGGCAACGATCCGGTCAACCTCACCGATCCGCTGGGCCTGCGTCCGGTCACCGACGCCGAGCTGCGCGCCTATCGCGACGAGATGAGCAGCGGCTTCTTCGAGGACGCCGGCGAGTGGGTCGGCGACAACTGGGAGTACATCGCGGCCGGCGCAATGATCGTCGGCGGTGTCGCGCTGATGTTCACCGGGGTGGGCGGCCCGGCCGGGATCGCGCTGATGGCGGCGTCCGGCGGGCTGCTGTCCGCCGGGATCAGCGCCGGGGTGCAGAAATACACCACCGGTGGCGTCGACTGGGCACAGGTCGGCAAGGACGGGTTGATCGGCGCGGTCTCCGGGGCGGTCGGCGGCGGGGCCGGCATGCTGGTCGGCAAGAGCGCCCTGCTGGCCACCACGAACCCGCTGATCCGCGGCGCGGTGGCCGGCACGGCCAGCAGCCTGACCGCCGGGGTGACCGGGCGGTTCGCGGCCGGCGAGGACCCGTTCGACCCGCGCGGGCTCGCCACCGACCTGCTGATCGGCGCCGGGACCGGCGCGGTCGGCGGGCGGCTCGGCTCGCGCCCGCCGAAGGCCCCGGAACCGCCGAAGGTCCCGGAGCCGCCGAAGCCACCGGAGTTCGTCTTCCGCGGCGGCAGCGACACGGCCCCCAACCTGACCCCGCAAGCGGCCAAGGACCCGACCGGGTTGAGCACGTTCGACGACCCGCTGACCGCGATGGGCAAGGGGAACAAGGCCCAGATCATTCGTACGGACGAGCTCGGGCCGGGCCTGCGCGCGGTGCCGGACCCGCCGCCGCCCGGTCACGTGTCGATCCAGCCCACCGACATGTCGAGGCTGCCGGAGTGGCAGAACACCAGGCCCGCGGTGGAAGCCGGCGCGGATCCGCACCCGTTCACCACGCAGGTGAAGGACGCGATCGGGGGCGTCGTTCGCAAGGATCGGCAGGGAAACCTGACATGGCCTGATTGGTGGGATGGGTAATGCCGGAGGAATGGCTCGCGGCCCAGGAGGCCCTGGTCGGCCTGTTGCGGAGCGAAGGTGATCGGCTGCTGAAGGCCGATCCGACCCTGCTCGCGAACGCGAGTGGCTGGCGCACCGCGCGCGGTGGGTTGTCCTGCTGGCTCAACGTCCGCCGGGCCGATCGGCCGGACGAGCCCAGCATGGAGATCACCATCGCGCTCGAGGGCGCGGGCGGCCGGTATCGCGCCGAGAGTGACATCGGCACCTCCGACGGCCAGGTCGTCGAGCTGCTGCAGACCGGGCCGGAGCTGCGCGGCCTGGACGAGTTGCTGCCACTGCTCCGGGACTTCTACGGCCGGCACGCCGACCTGATCTGGCATCTGGCGCGAGAGGAGTGACGGTTGGACGAAATGCGGGCGGTGCGGGACTCGCTGGTGGATCTGCTGCATCTTGAGGGGGATCGGCTGCGCCGGGCGGAACCGGATCTGCGGCTCTATGCCGGCAGCCGGCACCTGCCGACCGGTGTGCTGTCCTGCTGGCTCACCGTGACGCCGCCGGACGCGGCGCGGCCCAGCATGGAGATCAGCATCGATCTGCTCGGGGAGACCGGGCGGTACCGCCTGCGCAGCGACATCGCCACGTTCGGCGGGCGGATCGACGCCGAGTGGGATTCCGGCCCGGAGCTGCGGCCGCTGGACGAGCTGGTCCCCTCGCTCCGGCGGTTCTACACCCTGCACGCGGACCTCAGCCTGCGCCTGGCCCGGGAGGAGTGACCCGCCCGCCTCCAGCGACCGAAGGACGTGATCCGGATGAGCACTGACGATCGACCCGTCGCCGCGGTGGTGCTGTCGGCCGCCGCCGAAGTGCAGCTCGCCTTCGACGAGCTGGCGGTCTGGGCGCGCGAGCAGCGCGGCATGTCCGGAGTAAGGCCGACCTGCGACCTGCACCGCGGCAACCTGAACCGGGCCCTGGAGGTCGACTGGTACCTCAGCGTCCGGCACACCCGCAGCACGTTCGACCTGGAGTACTGCCTGGAGGCCACGCACGAGGACGGCGAGTGGCTGATCCGGTCGGCGGGGTGCGCCGCGGGCCACGATCCGAACGGCAGCGAGCGGATCTACGAGCTGCCGGACCGCTACGCCGTCACCGACCGGGAGTTCGTCGACGAACTGGTCGGCGCCTGCCGGACGCTCACCGACCACCGCGCCAAGATTCTCGACCTGTTCCTGACCGTTTATGTCCAGGGCTTCACGAAGCCCGGCCGGCCGACGCGGAGGGCCTGATGGGAACCAGTTCGGCACAGCCGGACGACCTCGACGACTTCGTCCGGGACAGCCGCGCCGCCGATGACGAGCTGCGCACCCGGTCGACCCAGCTGCGCAGCGCGTACGGGGAGTTCCAGGACGGCAACCAGTGGGGGCACCTCGACGCGACGTCGCTGCTCACCGCGTTCGGCACGTACATCGACCTGAACGAGGCCGACGCCAAGTGGGTCGCGCAGATCGCCAAGGCGTTCCGGGCCGCGGGTGGGGACGGTGACCTCGCCCGGCTTCCGGATGCCGCGATCGCCGCGAGCCTGCGGGCGGCTGGTCTCGGCGGCGGGCGCGCTTCGGTCACTTTCGACGACCCGATTGCGTACGGGTTCCCGCCCACCAGCGGGTTCGCCGACGATCCGGTCAACACGGCGAGCGGCCCGCCTGCGCCTGACCGAGAACGGCGCCGAATTCCACCGACCGGACGGGCAGATCGCGTTCTTCGGCCGCCAAGGAGCGGGCTACGGCCGGGTCATCGGCATCGACGCGACCCTCGACGACGACCTGAGCCTGCGCTGGTTCGACGGCCGGGTCTGGCGCTTCGACGACACCGGACGGCTGCTGACCGCGAACGATCTGCCCTTCGGATATGCCGACGGCCGCCTGAGCAGCGTCGGCAACGCCGCCGTGACCTGGACCGGCGAGCGGATCACCTCGGTCGGCGCCACCACCTACCACTACTCCGAGACCGGCGAACTGCTCGACGACGGCACCCACCGTTACGAAGTGGACGACGGCCGGGTCACCGCGGTGATCGACGCCGACGACGTCGTGCACGCCCGCAACACCTACGACCCGGACGGACATCGCGGTTCGGACACCTGACCCGTTACGTCTACCTGCCCGGACACGTCACCGTGGTCGGCGAGACCGACGTCTACGTGCACGACGACCGGGGCCGCCTGCTCGCGGTGACCGACGCGCACGGCCAGACGCTGCGCCGCGCCTACGACGAGTGGGGCCACCCGGTCACCGTCACCGACCGCAACGGCGCCGTGGTCACCATGAGCTGGGACGACCGCGGCCACCTGCTGCGCCGGGACGGCTTCGCCTACCGCTACGACGACGCCGGCCGGGTCGTCGAGGTGAGCGCCGGCGACGCCGCGATCCGCTACCGGTACGACGGCGACAACCGCACCCCGTCCGACATCGTCGACGGCGAGGGCGGGGTCACCCGCGTCGACGTCCGCAACAACCTGGTCCGCCGCGTCGTCGACCCGGACGGGGTCACCGTGGACTTCGGCTACGACGACGCCGGGCGGCTGATCACCACCACCGACGCCCTCGGTAACACCGCCCGCCTGGAACGCGACGCCCTCGGCAGGGTCACCGCGGCGGTCAGCCCGCTCGGCCGGCGCACCACGTTCGACTACGACACCCGCGGTCACCTGGCCGGACGCACCGACCCGGGCGGCCGCACCTGGCGTTACCACCACTCGCCCGGCGGCCGGCTCCGCGCCGTCACCGGACCGGACGGTGCCCGGCAGGAGACCGAGTTCGGCCCGCACGGCGAGCCCGCGGCGTCGATCGACCCGCTCGGGCACCGCACCACGCTGCACTACGACGAGCGCGGCAACCCGGCCCGGCGGATCCTCCCGGACGGCACGAAGTGGGACTTCACCCACGACGCCATGTCCCGCCTGACCAGCACCACCGACCCGGCCGGCGCGACCTGGCTGCGCGAGTACGACCCGATCGGCACCCTGGTCGCCACGATCGACCCGGCCGGGGTGCGGCGGACCGCGACCGTGGACGCGAAGGGCCGGATCGCCGCCCTGCACGACGGCCTGACCGGCAGCACGTTCGACTACGACCGGCTCGGCCGCGCCACCGCCCACCTGCGCCCGGACGGCACCGGCGCGCACGCCGGGTACGACCGCTGCGGCCGCCGCACCACCGTCACCGGCCCGGACGGCGGTGTCACCCGGGTCGAGTACACGCCGGGCGGCCGGGTCGCCCGGACCGTCTCACCCACCGGCCGGGTGACCGTTTTCGAGCACGACGAGGCGGGCCGGCTCGCCGCCCGGGTCGACGGCGCCGGCCGCCGTGTCGACTTCCGGCGCGACGCCGACGGCGCCCTGGTCGCCGTGGTCCGCGGCGACCTGGTGAAGACCTTCGAGTACGGCGCGGACGGCCGCCTGACCGCGCGGGTGACACCCGGCCGGGGCCGCTCGACGTATGCGCACGACGCGGCAGGGCGGATCGTGGCGATCACCGACGCGACCGGCGGCACCCGGCGCTTCGTATACGACCCGGCCGGCCGGATGACCGCCGCGATCGACCCGCTCGGCGGCCGGACCACCTACGAGCACCATCCGCGCGGCTGGGTCACCCGGGTCACCGACCCGCTCGGCGCGACCGTCACGTTCGGCTACGACGAGGCGGGCCGGCTGATCCAGCAGGTCGACCCGCTCGGCCGCCGCACCAGCGTCGAGTACGACCCGGCCGGGCGCATGATCAGCCGTACCGACGGCGCCGGGCGGACCGTCCGCTGGTCGTACGACCCGTCCGGGCGGGTCACCACGATCACCGCCGGGGACGGGTCGCCGCTGACGTTCCGGCGGGACCGGCTGGGCCGCCCGGTGTCCGCCTCGGAGGGTGACGACCGGGTGGAGCTCGGCTGGGACCGGGCCGGGCGGCTGATCTCCCGGTCGCGGGGTGGGCGGACCGTCCGGCACCGGTACGACGCCGACGGCCGCCGGACCGCGCTGATCTATCCGGACGGCTCGGAGGCCGGCTACACCTACGACGCGGGTGGGCTGCTCGCCTCGGCCGGGACGGTCACCCTCCGCCGGGACGCACTCGGCCGGCTGATCGAGGCGGCCGGCGCGGACGGCCGGCTGACCTGGGAGTACTCGGGGGCGCTCGGTTCCGCGTACACCTTCATCGGCCGCATCGGGCGGCGCGCCGCCCACCTGGACCACGACGCTGCCGGGCGCGTCGTCCACGACGGCACGCGCGCCTACCGCTACGACGCGGCCGGGCAGCTGATCGCCGCCGGCGAGACCCGGTTCCGCTACGACGCGGCCGGGCGCCTGGTCCACGACGGCGCCGCGACCTGCACCTACGACGCCGCCGGGCAGCTGATCTCCCGCGGCGACACCACTTTCGGGTACGACGGAGCCGGTCGTCGCGTGCGCGAAGGCGACCGGGAGTACCGCTGGGACCGGTTCGGCCGGCTCTCCTCGGCCGGTGGCCTGCCGGTCCGCTTCGATCCGCTGGGTGAACTCGCCGAGGTGGCCGGCCAGCCGGTCTTCTGGGAGCCCGGCCCGGCCGGGTCACCGTGCTGGCTGGGTGATCGTCCGGTCAGCACCGCGGGCGGCGCACCCTGGTCGATCGGCACCGACCGGCTCGTCCCCGACTGGCAGGGCACGCCGGACGACCGGGACGCGTGGGGCGCGCCGGCCCGCGCCGAACCCGGCATCGGCTACCGCGGCGAGCTGGAGTTCGCCGGGCTGACCTGGCTGCGCCACCGCGCCTACGATCCGGCCACCCACGCGTTCCTCAGCCCCGACCCGTTGCCGCCGGTGGCCGGTACGGCGTTCGCCGCGAACCCCTACCACTACGCCGGCAACGACCCGATCGGTCACGCCGACCCGCTCGGCCTGCGCCCGGTCACCGACGCCGAGCTGCGCGCCTACCGCGACGAGATGTCCAGCGGCTTCTTCGAGGACGCCGGCGAATGGGTCGGCGACAACTGGGAGTACATCGCGGCCGGCGCGATGATCGTCGGTGGCATCGCGGTGATGGCCACCGGCGTCGGCGGCCCGATCGGCGCCGCCATGATCGGCGGAGCCCTGCTCAGCGCCGGCAGCAGCGCCGGCATCCAGAAATTCACCACCGGCGAGGTCGACTGGGGCCAGGTCGCGGTGCAGGGCCTGATCGGCGGAGCCGCGGGCGGTCTCGGCGCCGGCGCCGGGATGCTCGCCGGCGGCGCCCGGTTCCTGGGAACCAACCCGTTCGTCCGCGGCGCGGTCGTCGGCGGCATCGAGAACGTGGTCGGCGGCGCGGCCGCCCGGGGCTTCAGCGGCGAGGACCCGTTCAACCCCGGCGGTCTGGCCACCGACCTGCTGCTGGGCGGCGTCACCGGCGGCGTCGGCGGCAAGCTCGGCGCGGGCGGGCGCCAGGGCGGCGACGTGCCGGAGACCATCCCGATCTACCGGGGCACCCGGCACGTCCTGGAGAACGACATCGCCGAGGAGACCGGGATGGTGATGAGCGACGCGGCCCGGCGCGCCTACGCGGAGACCGGGTCGCTCGACGAGGCGATGGCGGCGTCCCAGCGCGCCCACGACCGTGGGGTCGCGGAGTGGGGCAGCGAGGACTACTACGCGCAGGCGCACGGTGCGTTCGGCACCGAGATCGAACAGGTCTCCGGCCAGCGATCCTTGATCTCGTTCACCACCGACCCGAAGGTCGCCGAGGACTTCGCCAAGGGCGGGACCGTGTGGACCACCAACGTCTCCCCGGACCAGGTGATCCCGCAAACCCTGCCCGGGGCGGGAGAATCGGAGGTCCTGATCCGGCACATGATCGAGGTGGAACGGTGGACCGGCAGTTCCTGACCCTGGACGGCATCCGGATGACCTACCTGCCGGCCGGTGTGCTCGCGCCGGCCGGTGAACTCATCCGGAACTTCGACGAGTTGGAGGATCGTGGGCTGGCCGGGCACCCGCGGATGCGCCGGGTGCTGACCCGGCTGCGGCCGAACCTCTCGCTGCTCTACTACTACCTGCACTTCAGCGACGGCGCCGACCTGGCCGCGCTGGACGACCGGGTGGCGGCCGGTGTGGCCACCGACGACGACTTCCGCGGTGCGCTGCTCGGGGAGGCGCTGACCATCTCCTGCCCGCACTGCGCGGCGATGCTGCGGGTGGTCGAGGTGGAGCCGGGCCACCCGTTGTTCCACCGGGACCGGATCCGCCGGCTGAACGAGCACGTCTTCCAGCGGGAGTGCCCGGTCTGCCACCAGACCATCCCGCACTACATCCTCGAACAGATCGACCTCGAGCCGGCCGACTAGGCGGCCTGGCCGAGAGCGGTCAGCAGGTCGAACGCCGGGCCGGCAGCCGGCCGAGAGGGGCGCCCGAGCCGGTCAGCCGCTGACCGCGGCCTGCACGATGTCCCACTCACCGTTGTGGATCAGGTAGCCGCGGCCGGGGCCCAGCCGGACCGGCGCCCGCCGGGGCAGTGTCACGCCGAGCAGGTCGCCGTCCAGGTCGACGTTCGGGCGCAGCAGCAGCCCCACCTTGGACCGGCGGACCGTCTGGGTCCAGTGGCCGTAGAGCGTGCGCAGCGCGTCCGAGCGCCCGGCCACGATCACGTGCAGGTCGGGCCGGCCGGCCGAGAGCAGCCCGGCGATCGCCGAGTCGGTGTCGTCGAACCCCTCCGCGTCGTCGATGAACAGCACCGCCGGGCCGTCGACGGTGCGCAGGTCGGCGAGCATCGCGGTGGCCGCTCCCCCGGCGGCGGCGAACCGGTCCAGGTCCGCGCTCTCGCGCAGCGGGGAACGGCGGCCGCCGGTGGCCGCGAGGTGGGCCCGGCCGCGCAGCACCGCGGCGAGGCTGAGCAGGGTGCTGCTCTTGCCGCTGCGGGCCGGGCCGGTGATCAGCGCGTGGTCGCCCTCGTAGAGCACCAGCTGCGCGGCCTCGAGATCGGACTCGCGGATGCCGACCGGCAGCCGCCACGGCTCGCCGGCCAGCGACGGCGGCGGCAGGTCGGCGGCGGCGACCGCGGCGGGCAGCACGCCGATCCGGGCGGCCAGCACCGGCGCGTCCGGATATTTGGCGGCGACCGCGGCGACCATCGCGGCCGGGGACGGGGTGGGCCGGCCGACCTGCGCCTGCAGTGCGGCCGGCAGGGTGACCATCCGGCCGGGCACCCGGGCCGGGACGTCCTTGCGGGTCAGGCCGGCCGCGACGTAGTCGTACGGGTCGGGCAGACGGAACAGCCAGCGCTGGGTGGTCACCGAGGTCCACGCGGGCGGGACGGTGCTGAACCGGTCGGCGGTCACCGCGAACGTGATCCCGGCCGCGGTGCCGTCGGCGTAGAGCCGGGTCAGCAGGTCCAGCACGGCCAGGCCCTCGACGTCGTCGAACTCCGCGCGCATCGCGGCCAGGTTGTCGATCAGCACCACGATCGTGCGGCGCGGGCCGGTCGCGGCGGTCCGGCGCCGGTCCAGCTCGGCGCGCAGGTGCCGGATCAGCCGGACCTGCCGTTCCCGGTCGTCGGCGGCGATCACCGCGCCGGTCTGCGGGAGCCCGTCGAGGACGGCCAGGTCACCGGTGCCGTAGTCGATCGCGTACAGCTCCAGCTGCTCCGGGCCGCGGGCGACGGCCAGGCTGAGCGCGAGCGACTGGAGCGTGGTCGTGGTGCCGCTGCCGGTGATCCCGAACAGCAGCAGGTTGCCCTCGGCCGGATCCCAGCCGGCCGGGTGCTGCGCCTGCCGGTCCGGGTCGTCGGCGAGCGCCACGGTGGCCCGCCCCGGTTCCGGTGGCAGCGTGGCCAGGTCGAGGTCGCCGCTGAGCGGTTCCGGCCAGGGCCGCCGGGGTGCCGGCAGACCCGAGGCCGCTGCGGCGATCGCATCGACGAGACGCGCCAGGTCCGTGCGTTTCTCTTCGGTACGAGGTGCGGGCCCCGACGTCACCGCCCCGCCGAACGTGAACGGCGCCACCGCGACCGGCGCGTCGTCCTCACCCCCGGACACCGCGGTGACCAGCGCCGTCTGGATCGGCACCACCTCACCCGGCCCGAGCCGCACGTACGCCCGGCCGGGCAGCAACCGGCTCAGCTCGGCCGCCTCCCGGATCCCGATCACGTCGATCGAGTCGGCGGCGTCCTGCACCCGCAGGGCGATCCGCAGGTTGGTGTTCGTGCGGATGTTGTCGTTGACCGCGCCGGACGGCCGCTGCGTCGCCAGGATCAGGTGCACGCCCAGGGTGCGGCCGCGCTGCGCGATCCCGACCAGGGCGGTCAGGAAGTCCGGTAGTTCCTTGGCCATGGTGGCGAACTCGTCGATCACCACGACCAGCCGGGGCATCGGCTCGGTGGCGCTCGCGCCGCTGCGGACGTACTCGATCAGGTTGTCGCAGCGCACCTCCCGCAACCGGCGCTCGCGGTGCCGCAGCTCCGCCTCCAGGGAGCGCAGCGCCCGCTCGCCGAGCTGCTCGTCCAGGTCGGTGACCATGCCGACGGTGTGCGGCAGCCGCGCGCACTCGTCGAACGCCGCGCCGCCCTTGTAGTCCATCAGCACGAACGTGAGCCGGGACGGGTCGGCGTTCGCGGCGAGCGCGGCGACCAGGCTGCGCAGCAGTTCACTCTTGCCGGAGCCGGTGGTGCCGCCGATCAGCCCGTGCGGGCCGTCCCGGATCAGGTCGAGGGTGAACACACCGCGGTCGGTCACCCCGAGTGGCGCGGTGATCGCGACCGGGTCGGCGCGCCGCCAGCGCTCGGCGACCCCGGCGGCGTCCACCCCGGCCAGCCCGATCATCGGCAGCAGCCGCACGCCGTCGGGCAGCCCGGCGCCGGTGCGCTGCAGCTCCGGGTCGTCGAAGCGGGCCAGCCGGCGCGCACAGGTCCGCGCCTGCGGCACGGCCAGCCCGGCGAGCAGCACGTCCGGGACGGCGAGACCGTCGGCGGGCCGTCGTACGATCGCGTCCCCGTCCGGATCGACGATCTCCAGCACGGTGTCACAGGCCGCCGGCAGGCGGTCGACGCTCGCGGCCAGCACGATCCCGGCGACCGGGACCACCGCGGCGGCCTGGCCGAACGGCGTGCGCGGGGCGACCCGGGCCTGGTTCAGCAGGTCCCGGGCCGGTGCCCGGGCACCCTCGGTGAGCACGTCGGAGTCGAGCACGACGAGGGCGGTGCCGAGCGCGGCACCGGCGGCCAGCTGCCGGGCCATCGCCTCGCCGCTCTCCCGGGTGTGCGCGAGCCAGCGGCCGGAGTCGTCCGGGAGCCGGGTGTGCGGCAGCCACTTGCACCAGTCCCACTCCGGTTCCCGGCCGTCGTCGACGAGCACCGCGACGGTCAGGTCGGCCGGGCCGTGGTGCACCGCGGCCTGGCAGAGCAGGCTGCGGGCGACGGCGAGCGCGGCGGCCCGGTCACCGGCGATCCCGACGATCCCGCCGCCACCGAGGGCGACCTCGACCGGCGCGGCGGGCAGCACGGCCTTCGCCACCCGTTCCCGGGCCGGTCCGGCGAGCTTGCCGGTCTCCGCGGTGACCTCCGGCTGCCACGGCCGGTCGGCGATCCCGGCGTAGAGCCGCAGGAAGTCGTCGTGGGCGGGCCGCCGCTCCCAGAGCCGGGTGCTGGGCAGCTCGGCGCGGCGCAGGGCCTCGGCCGGGTCGCCGAGCAGCTCCCGCAGCCGGGTCCGCTCGGTCTCCCTGGCCCGCGCCAAGCCCTGATCCAACGCGGTCAGGCCGGCCGCGAATGTCCGCTTGCCCTCGGCGGTCTCCTTGCGGTTGCGGCGGCGCGACTCGAGATAGGTGCCGATCCCGATCAGCGGGGAGAGCAGCGCGAACAGCCCGAACCGCAGGTCGCGGGTGACCACCACCATGACCACCGCGAGGACCAGCGGGCCGACCGTGGAGGCGACGCTGAAGTGCGGTTTCGCCGGTTCGCGCGGCTCGGCCGGCGCGGTCAGCCCGCCGGGGCGCTCGGGTGGCGCGGCGCGCGGCGGCCGGTTGAACGAGACCGTGCCGCCCGGGCCGAGGTGCCGGCGCAGGTCGAGGCCGGCCGGCCGGTCCCGGCCCGGTCCCGGCCGCAAGGTCATCGCCAGAGCGCCGATGCCGAGCACGTCACCGCTGGTCACGGCGGCTGGTTCGGTCACCCTTACCCCATTGCGCTGTACGCCGTTGGACGCGCCGAGATCGGTCACGGTGACCGTCCCGTCCGGCTCGACGGTCAGCAGGCAGTGCTCCCGCGACACGGTCTCGTCCTCGAGCTGCAGCCCGGCCGACGGCCCGCGCCCGACCACCCAGCGACCGGGGCCCAGCGGGAACACCCGCCCGGCGGTCAGCCCGGCGACCAGCACCGCCTCGTATACCGGTGGCGGGCCCGGCGCGGTGACCCGCGGTGGGCCGGCGTCCAGGGTCGCGCCCTCGTGCAGCCCGGAGTCCTCGATCGGTGTCGTGGTCTCCACCGGGGCCCCGTCGACGGTGGCGACACCCGGATCGGCGGCACCGAGCGCCCGGAACAGGTCCGCGAGGGTCGCCTCCCGGCTGCGCGGCCGCACGTCGATCTCGCGTCCAGTCGGCGCATAGACGATGTGCACCCGCCCAGGCTATCCATTCCCGATGATCGATTCGTCTGTTGATCTCCGCGACCGTGGATGGATTAGGGTGGCCGGATGTCCGGGCGGTGGGGTTGGCTCGACGGGCTGCGCGCGGTCGCGGTCCTGCTCGTGCTGTACGCCCACCTGACCCGGTACGTCTTCACCGACCTGCGCGCGGTCACCGGCGAGTGGCTGCACGCCGGCACCGCCGGTGTGATGCTGTTCTTCCTGGTCAGTGGGTACATCATCCCGGCCTCGCTGGAACGGCGCGGCGACCTGCGGGCGTTCTGGGTCAGCCGGGCGCTGCGGCTCTACCCGATGTACCTGGTCGCGATCGCCGCCGTGGTGCTGCTGGCCGGTTACCGGACCGGCGAGCCGGTGACCTCGGCGGTGGCGCACGCGACGATGCTGCCGTTCCTGCTGGACGTGCCACTGGTCACGCCGGTGCTGTGGACGCTGACCTACGAGATGGTGTTCTACCTGCTGGTCACCGCGCTGTTCACGGTCCGTGCGCATCGGGCGTCGGCGGCGGTCGCGATCGGGCTCGCCGTGCTCGGGGTGGTCACGGCACCCCTGTCCGGGCCGCGGGCGGGGCTGGTGTGGCCGGCTGCCGTCGTACTCGTGATCGGTCTCGGTCTGGTTGTCTCCGGACGAGCCGGGCCGGTGAAAGCGGGCGGGCTGCTGATCGGCGGGCTCGTGGTGACGCTGATCGCTCTCGGTCAGGATCCGGCACACCGGTGGGATGGGCTGCTGATTCTCGCGGTGATGTTCACCGGGACCGCGATCTACCGCGCCGATCAGGGGCAGGTCGGGTGGTGGCAGCCGGCGCTCGCCGGGACGGTGGTGGCCGCCGGGCTGCTGATCAACTGGCTGGCCGAACTGGTCGTGTTCGACGCGCTGACCCCGCGGTACGTGACCCGCTGCGTGCTCACGCTGGTGACCTTCGGCGGGGCGTTCGCGGTCGGCCGGCTGTGCCGTCATCGTCGAACCCCACAGTGGTTGTCCTGGATCGGGGTGGTGAGCTACTCGGTCTACCTGATCCACTACGTCCTGATCCAGATCGGTCACCGGGTCCTGCTCTCGGGGCTGCCCGACCCGCTGGTCGCGGGCGGCTACCTGACCGCGGTGCTCGGGCTGGCCTGGCTCACCCATCGGTACGTGGAGGTACCGGCTCAGCGAATCGGCCGCCGGAAGCGTGCCTCGCCGCCTCCGGAGCGACAGGATGGTCCCGGTGAGTCACCGAGCGTGAAGGAGACGGCATGGCACGGCTGATCTGCACCGGGATCACCTCCCTGGACGGCTACATCACCGACGAGCAGGGCGAATTCGACTGGAGCGAGCCGGACGAGGAGGTGCACGCGTTCGTCAACGACCTGGAACGCTCGATCGGCACCTATCTCTACGGCCGGCGCCTCTACGAGGTGATGCGGTATTGGGAGGACGCGCACACCCACCCGGGGTCACCTGCGGTGGAGCTCGACTACGCCCGGCTCTGGCAGGCCGCCGACAAGATCGTCTACTCGACGTCGCTGGAGACGGTGACCACCGCGCGCACCCGGATCGAACGCGTCTTCGACCCGAAGGTGGTGCAGGCCCTGAAGGACACCGCCGACCGCGATCTCAGCATCGGCGGACCGCACCTGGCCGCGCACGCGTTCCGGGCCGCGCTGGTCGACGAGGTCCAGCTGTTCATCTCACCGGTCGCGGTCGGCGGCGGCACCAGGTTCCTGCCTTCCGGGGTACGCCTGGACCTGCGCCTGGCCGAGCAGCGCCGCTTCACCAACGGCGTCGTCTATCTGCGGTATCGAGCGGCATGACGCCCACGAAAGCCGTCCACCCGAGCCGGGCAGCCACACACTGATCGCCTTCCGGCGCCGGCGACCGGCCCCGCGGTGATCGTTTCCGGCGCCGGCTGGCGGGCGGCCATGCGGTGATCGTGGGGAACAGTGGTCCGGCAATGGAGCGCGGCTGGCTCTCAGGGGTGCGTCAAACCCATGGAGACACCCCCGAGAGCCAGCCGACGACACGGCGCCGCCGCGCGGACCGCGGGCGGGGCGGGCGGAGCGCGGGAGGGCGGGGGAAAAAAGATCACCGGCCCGGGGACGGGCCGGGCCGGTGATCGGGGGGGTCGCGGGTCAGCGGCCCTGGAGGGCCTTGACGTTGTCGCCGAAGGTCCAGTTCTTGGAGCCGTCCCAGTTGATCGACCAGGTCATCAGGCCCTTGATCGACGGGACTGACTGGTAGGCCTGGGAGACCAGGGACGGGTTCATGTAGCCGCCGCCGGCGCCGGACTGGGCGGGCAGGCCGGGGACCTGCTTGTCGTACGGAATCTTGATGGTCGTGCCCTGGATCGTCAGCCCGTTGTTCAAGCACTGGGTCTGGACGGTGAAGCCCTGCACGGTGCCGGCCGCGTAGGAGTCACCGGAACAGCCGTACATCGAGCCGTTGTAGTACTGCATGTTCAGCCACCACAGCCGGCCGTTGTCCAGGTACTTCTTGATGATCGGCAGGTACGAGCCCCAGATCGAGCCGTAGGTGACGCTGCCACCGGTCACGTACGCGGTCTCCGGCGCCATGGTCAGGCCGAAGTTCGACGGCATCTGGGCGAGCACCCCGTCGATGATCCGGATCAGGTTCGACTGCGACGCGGAGAGCGTGGTGATGCTCCCGCTGCCGGAGAGGCCGGTCTCGATGTCGATGTCGATGCCGTCGAAGTTGTTCGCCTTCAGGATCGGCACGATGGTCGACACGAACTTGTCGGCGACCGTGCTCGAGCTCAGGTCGATGCCGGCCGCCGCGCCGCCGATCGACATCAGGATCGTGGCGCCCTGTGCCTTGGCCGCGCAGATCTCCGCGGCGGTCGGCACCTTGACGCCGGCGTCCATGCCGTTCTCCCAGAGCACCGTGCCGTCCGAGCGGATCACCGGGAACGCCGCCATCAGCACGTTGTACCCGTGCTGGGTGATCCGGCTGTCGTTGACCGGGATCCAGCCGAGGCCGGGGTGCACGCCGTTCGAGGCGCCGTCCCAGTTCTCCCAGTAGCCCTGCAGCACCTTGCCCGCCGGACGGCCCTTCGTCGCGCAGCCGGTGCCGCCCGTGGAGGTCGGGGTGGGGGTGGGCGACGCCGTCGGGGAGACCGTCGGGGACGGCGTCGGCGAGGCCGAGGTCCTGGTCGGCGTGGGGCTCGGGGTGCCGCCCCCGGTGCACGCGCCGAGGTCCTTCCACAGTGTCGGGGTGGCGGCCGGGTTCCAGCCGGCGCCGGCCCACGCCGTGTGGGTGACGAGTGCCTGGTACAGCTTGGACTGGTAGGTCACCTGCTGACCGGCGGTGTAGGTGGGCCCCTCGGTCCAGGTCACCGACGAGCAGGCGACAGCGGCCTGGCTCGTCGACGAGAACGCGACGACCGACCCGAGTGCCACCCCCACCCCGGCGACCAGTGCCAACACCTGGCGGCGAATACCCATGGCGACTCCTCGACGAGTGAACGTGACCTGTGCCACCACATCGTGGCTTTCACGTTCACAAATATCAAGGGTTCTTAACAGTCAGTTAAGCAAGTTTCTTAACAGTGATCGGGAGGCCGGCACGGTCACCGAGAGGCCGCCACCGTGACCGGGAGGCCGACGAACGCGCCGAACGGCTGCAGCGCCTCCTCGGCCCGCTGCCAGTCCTTCGCGGTGAAATCGGTCAGCGGCGACACCACGATGGACACGGCCTTCTTGCCCAGCGTGCGTTTCCAGACCGCGCGCACCTTGCCGTCCTGCACCAGGGTGGACTGGAAGACGCCGTTGCCGCCCGGGATGATGCTCTTCAACATCTCCGGGGTGGCCATCATGGCGCGGTCCTTGAAGCCCAGCAGGTACTCGTCGAAGCCGGGCAGCGCGTGCCACCCGCGCACCGGGCCGGCCGCCAGCACCGCCGGGTCGGCCCACATCGGCACCCCGTCGACCTCGACCTGGGCCAGCCCCGCCGCGGCGATCCCGGCCCGGGCGTCGCCCATGGTCAGCGCCGTCCAGCCGGCGAAGTCCTTGGCCGTGGTGGGGCCGTGGCTGCGGAAATACCGATGCGCGAGGATGCCCAGCGCCTCGTCCCGCGAGGGCGTGTTGCGCGTCGCGGCCCACTCGTCGAGCAGCACGAACGTCTGCTCCTTGCCCCGGTTCGGGGCGACCGCCGTCACGCCGCGCTGACTCGCGTACCACAGCAGGTGGTAAGCGAGCGGACCGGTGACCGTGACGCCGCCGTCGTTCATCGCCACCACGCACTCGGATCGCGTCTTGCGGCCGCCGCCCGCCAGGGCGGCGCCGAGGATCTCGACCGCGCGGTCCGCGTCCTTCTCGGACAGGCCCAGGATCTCGCGGCGTTTCTCGACGCCGGCGAACATCCGGACGCCGGTCAGGCCGAGCATCCAGTGCGCGTCGGCCGACGGGATCAGGTGCACGGTGCCGCGCATCGGCCAGGTGCGCACCACGTCGTGCCGCTCGGTCTCGGCGACGATCTCGGCCTGGGTGCGGCCGGGCAGCCGGACGCCCAGCGACCAGAGCACGCTGTTGAGATCCTGCGCCTGCATGGCGCCGAACCACTCGGTGATCCCGAGGACCGTCTGCGGACCACCGCCACCGAGCAGGAGGCTGGTCATGCGCAGGCTCAGTGCCGTTTCCGAATTCACGGCACTGAGCCTAGAACGCCGGTGTGACAGAAATCAGCGGCCGCGCGCGGCCCGGTACCTCTTGATCAGGATGTTCGTCGACGAGTCGGCGTCGTCGGCCGGCGCGTCGGACGCGGTCAGCTTCGGCGCGAGCTGGTTCGCCATCACCTTGCCGAGCTCGACACCCCACTGGTCGAACGAGTTGATCTCCCAGATCACGCCCTGGGTGAACGTGATGTGCTCGTAGAGCGCCACCAGCTGCCCGAACGTGCCCGGCGTCAGCTTCTCCGCCAGGATCGTCGTGGTCGGGTGGTTGCCCTGCATGACCCGGTGCTTCGCGACCTCGGGCTTGGTGCCCTCGGCCTGGACCTGCTCCAGGGTCCGGCCGAAGGCCAGCGCACCGGTCTGTGCCAGGAAGTTCGACATGAACAGGTCGTGCATCTCGCCGATGTCGTGGTTCGGCACGCTGAAGCCGATGAAGTCCGCCGGGATCAGCTTGGTGCCCTGGTGGATCAGCTGGTAGAACGCGTGCTGGCCGTTGGTGCCGGGCTCGCCCCAGAACACCTCGCCGGTCTGGTAGGCGACCCGCTCGCCGTCCAGCCGGACCGACTTGCCGTTGCTCTCCATGGTCAGCTGCTGCAGGTACGCGGCGAACCGGTGCAGGTACTGCGCGTACGGCAGGACCGCGTGCGACTGGGCACCGAGGAACGTGTCGTACCAGACGTTGATCAGGCCGAGCAGGGCCGGGACGTTCTGCTCGATCGGCGTGCTGCGGAAGTGCTCGTCGACGGCGTGGTAGCCGGCGAGCATCTCGGCGAACTTCTCCTTGCCGATCGCGACCAGCACCGACAGGCCGACCGCGGACGGCAGCGAGTAGCGCCCGCCGACCCAGTCCCAGAAGCCGAACATGTTGGCGGTGTCGATGCCGAAGTCGGCGACCTTCGCGGCGTTCGTGCTGACCGCGACGAAGTGCTTGGCGACCGCGGCGTCGTCCTTGAGCGTCGCCAGCAGCCAGGACCGGGCCTCGGCGGCGTTGGTGAGCGTCTCCTGCGTGGTGAACGTCTTGGAGACGATGATGAACAGCGTGGTGGCCGGGTCCAGGTCACGGGTCTTCTCGAACAGGTCCGTGGGGTCGATGTTCGACACGAACCGGCACTCGATGTCGCGCTGCGTGTAGTCCTTCAGCGCCTCGTACGCCATCACCGGGCCCAGGTCGGAGCCGCCGATGCCGATGTTGACCAGCGTCTTGATGCGCTCGCCGGTGTGGCCCTTCCACTCACCGGAGCGGACCTTGTCGGCGAACGCGCCCATCCGGTCGAGGACCTCGTGCACGTCGGCGACCACGTCCTGGCCGTCGACCACGAGCTGCGCGTCACGCGGCAGCCGCAGCGCGGTGTGCAGGACGGCGCGGTCCTCGGTGACGTTGATGTGCTCGCCGGCGAACATCGCGGTGATCCGCTCGCTCAGCTTCGCCCGGCCGGCCAGGGCGACCAGGGCGGACAGCACCTCGTCGGTGACCAGGTTCTTGCTGTAGTCGACGTACAGATCGGCGAGCTCGGCGGCGTAGCGCTCGCCACGCTGCGGCTCGCTGTCGAACAGGTCACGAAGGTGGACCGCTGAGAACTTCTCCGCGTGGCCCTGCAGGGCCTGCCACTCGGCGCTGTCGGAAACGTGTTCGCTCATCTCTCCCACTCCGAACCTGGTTACTCGCACACTTCGCCCATCGTGGCACGTACCGCTGCCGGACGCGGCGAACTGGGGTTCATAGACGACGCACAGATGGATCACAGAGGCGTCGTAGGACCACTCGCGAGGTTAGTCCCATGACGACCACCGCCGCCCACCGGACCCGAAGTGCCCCGGAGCGTACGTCTTTGGGCCTTCTTCTGGTGGCCACCGCCACCCTGTACCTGTGGAATCTCAGTGAATCCGGCTGGGGCAACAGTTTCTACGCCGCCGCCGCGCAGGCCGGCGCGCAGAGCTGGAAGGCGTGGCTGTTCGGCTCGCTGGACGCCGGCAACGCGATCACCGTGGACAAGCCGCCCGCCGCGATGTGGGTGATGGGCCTCTCCGCGCGGATCTTCGGGGTGAACAGCTGGGCGATCCTGGCGCCGCAGGCGCTGATGGGCGTGGCCAGCGTGTGGCTGCTCTATCTGGCGGTCAAGCGCTGGTTCGGGCACGTCGCCGGGCTGCTGGCCGGCGCCGCGCTGGCGCTCACCCCGGTCGCCGTGCTGATGTTCCGCTACGACAACCCGGACGCGCTGCTGGTGCTGCTGATGACCGCGGCCGCGTACACCACGGTCCGGGCCACCGAGACGGCCAGCGGGAAGTGGCTGGTCTGGACCGGGGTGCTGCTCGGCTTCGGGTTCCTCACCAAGATGATGCAGGCGTTCCTGGTGCTGCCGGCGTTCGCGCTGGTCTACCTGGTCGCCGCGCCCACCACGCCCGGGAAGCGGATCAAGCACCTGCTGCTGGCCGGGCTGGCGCTGGTCGTCTCGGCCGGCTGGTTCATCGCGCTGGTGTCGCTGTGGCCGGCGTCGTCCCGGCCGTACATCGCCGGGTCGACGAACAACACGCTGTGGGAGCTGGCGCTCGGCTACAACGGGCTGGGCCGGATCCTCGGCGGCTCGGGCAACGGTGGCGGTGGCGGCGGTGGCAACACCGGGTTCGGCGGGGCGACCGGGATCGGGCGGTTGTTCGGCACGTCGATGGGCACCGAGATCTCCTGGCTGCTGCCGGCCGCGCTGATCGCGATGGTGGCGGTGCTCGCGGTGACCTGGACGGCGCCGCGCACCGACCGGGCCCGGGCCGGGATGCTGCTGTGGGGCGGGTGGCTGCTGGTGACCGGGGTGACGTTCTCGTACATGAGCGGGACGATCCATCCGTACTACACGGTCGCGCTGGCGCCGCCGATCGCCGCGGTGGCGGGGATCGGAGCGCGGGTGCTCTGGCTGTACCGGGCGGAGACGTGGGCGCGGATCGTGCTGGCCGGGATGGTGCTCGCGACCGCCGGGTGGGGATTCGTCCTTCTGGGTCGTACCGGATGGATGCCGGAACTCCGGTGGGCCGCGCTGGCGGCCGGGACCGTCGCGGCGATCGCGCTGATCGCGCCGGCTGCTCAACTGCGCCGGCTGGCCGTGATCGGCGTCGTCGCCGGGTTGCTGTCGACCGGGCTGGGCAGCGCGGCTTACGCGACCGCGACGGTCGGCGTCGCCCATACGGGCTCCATCCCCAGCTCCGGACCGTCCGGCACGTCCGGGATGGGCGGCGGTCCGGGCGGCGGAGGCTTCTCCCGTACGGACAATGAGTCGTCCTCGCGTGGCGAGGCGCCGTCCTCCCCCGCGCCCGGCGGCGGCCGTGGGGGCGGGAGCAGCAGCAACAGTGAGCTGACCGCCCTGCTGAAGGCGAGCACCACCCGCTGGTCCGCCGCGGTCAGCGGCGCCACCTCGGCCGCCGACCTGGAGCTCGCCTCCGGCACCGCGGTGATCGCCCTGGGCGGCTGGAACGGCAGCGACCCGTCACCGACCCTCGCCGAGTTCCAGGCCTCCGTGGCGGCCGGCGACATCCGCTACTTCGTCTCCGGCGGTGGCATGGGCGGTGGCGGCGGGCAGGGCGGCACCGCCACCGAGAGCTCGCAGATCGCCACCTGGGTGGCCACGACCTACACCGCCACCACGGTCGGCGGCTCCACGATCTACGACCTGACCGTCACTAAGTAGACCTTCCCCCGAACAGCGGGCCCCGCGACTCCCCCGGTTGCGGGGCCCGCACCTATCATCCGTCGATGATCATCAGGCTCTCCGCGGCGACCGACCGGCGCCGCGCGCTGATTCCGCTCCTCGCCGCGGCGGTCACCGCGGCGCTGGTGGCCGCGTCCCACCTGCCCGGCGGGCAGATCCCGGCCGTCCTCGCCCTGCTGGTCGAGTGCCTGACCGGCGTCGGGCTCGGGCTCGCCGTCACGGTCGCGGCCCAGCGGACCGCCCAGGCCGCCCCGGCCTTCGTCGTCGACGAGCGGACGCCGGCCCTGCACAGCACGCGCACCGGCGCGCTCCCGCTGCTCAGCGTCGCCATGGTGTCCGTGCTGGGCATCGCGGTCGTGCTGCCCCCGCTGGATCCGGAACTGCGCCCGGTCATGTGGCCGCTCGGCGCGTTCGCCGCCGTGTTCCTGATCCTCTGCGGTCACGGCATCCTGCGCGGGCTCGGGGTGAGCCTCACCCCGGACGGCGTACGCGCCGACAAGCTGGCCGGCGCCGTGACCGTGCCGTGGGAGGCCGTCGACCCGGTGCAGATCTGGTCCGGGCCGTTCGAGGTCCGGATCCGGTACCGACGGCCGGAACTGGTCCGGACCACCGGCTGGGTGGTCAACCCGAACCGGTTCCGGGTGGACGGGAGCTCGCCGGCGTTCACCGCCGCGACCGTCCAGCACTACGCCGCGAACCCCGATCAGCGGGTGCTGATCGGCGCCCCGGCCGGGCAGTTGCACCCGTCGTCGACGGCCGCCGAACCGCCCCGGTCGACCGAGCCCTGGAACCCGAGCACCGTCGTACCGATCCTGGTCCTGGCCGTCCTGATCGGCGCGGGCGCGCTGGCCGGCGACCTCTGGCTGGGCGCGACCTACGGGAACACCTCGGTCGCCGGCCTGGTCGCCCACGTGCTGGCGGTCCTGCTGGCGCTGGTCGCCGCCCGGTTCATCCGTGGCTCGGTCCGACTGCTGCGCCGCCGATGAACGAGCCACAGACCGGACGGGGAACCCTCGTCGTCATCGGTGGTTACCTGGCCCTGCTCGCGATCGGCGCCACCCGGCTGCTCGCCGGCGTCGTCCGGGACTGGTGGCGGGACCGCCGCCGGCCCCGGTGAAAATTGTCGTACCTACGTTCTAGGTTCTCGCGCATGGTTACCGCGGCATACTCGTACCTCGGTTCGTCGACTCTGGACGACGGCCTGACTCTGCAGACCTCCGGCGGCCCGGCGGCGCATCCCCGTTTCTTCACCGGCTTCCTCACCTCGCCCGGCGCCGCGGCGACCGGCCTGCTGGCCGTGGCCGAGGTGGCCCGCACGCGGTATTTCCGGCCGCTCCCCCCGGCCAGCCTCGACCCGGTGGTGACCGCCGGCTCCGACCGGCTGCGGTTCGAGTCGTTCTCCGGCTGCTGCGGCGTCTACGCCCGTCTCGACGTGCTCCCCGGCGGGCTGGACGGCGAGATCCTGGCGCACGGCACCACCAATGTCGACGTCAACCTGCCGCTGCAGCGGGCGCTGACCCGGGTCGGCCGCTCCGACCCGATGCACGTCGCGGTCGGCCCCGACGACCTGACCGTGACCACCTTCGACGGACCGCTGGTGGAGAAGAAGGTGCCGCTGCCGTCCCGCTGGCTGCGCGGCTTCGCCGAGGCGCAGGTGCTGACGTCCCGGTTCGACGCGCGCGCCGCGATCGGCGTCGCCGAGGCCCGCGCGCTCTTCCAGCGCCTGCCGGCCACCGACAAGTCCGTGCTCTGGGCGGTTCCGGCCGGGCGTTCGCTGCGCTTCACGTCCCGGCCGACGCCGGGCGCGGTCTGCCTGCCGGGCGCCGGGCGGCTGTCCGCCCTGAAACCCTTCCTTCGGTACGCGACGGGCCTGCGCGTGTTCGGCCCGGCCGTGTCGGCCGGCAGCGCCCCGGTCGCCAGCACCTGGGAGTTGAGCATGCCGACGCTGCGCCTGTCGGTGACCCTGTCGCCGGAGCCGTCGCGCGGCTTCTCCGGCGAGGGCGCGGTGCTCGAGGCGCTCGCCTCCGACGAGGTGGCCGACGACGCCGACCTGATCAGCGCCCTGCTCTCCTGGGACCCGGCGATCGACGTGGACGCGCTGGCCGGTGCTTCCGGGCTGGCCGCGGGCCGGGTGCGGGACGCGCTGACCCAGCTCGGCACGGCCGGCCGGGTGGGGTACGACGTGGCCGAGGCGGGCTATTTCCACCGCACCCTGCCGTACACGGCCGCCGCCGTCGAGCGGATGAACCCCCGGCTGGCCGGGGCCCGCGCCCTGATCTCGGCGGGTGCGGTGACGCTCGGCGCCGAGGTGTCGGTGGTGGTCAGCGGCGACGAGACCTATCACGTCCGCCACGAGTCGCAGTCCTGCACCTGCCCGTGGTGGGCGAAACACCGGGGCGGGCGCGGCCCGTGCAAACACGTCCTCGCGGTCCGGATGGCACACGCCGGCGAGACCGCCGCGACGATCGAGAAGGCCGAGGCCGCCGCATGACCACGACGACGCCGCTGACCTGGGTCGGCCTGGACCGCCGCGCCCAGCGCAACGAGGTCGGCGCGATCACCGCGCTGCTGCTCGCGGCCACCGAGGAGGAGCGCCTGGCGCTGGCCAAGGACGTCGAGGCCGGCATCAAGAACGCCGACCGGGACGGCTGGTGGCGCGGCGACACCAGCCCGACGCCGGGGCACGCGCTCGCCGTGATCGGCTGCATGCCGACCGCCGCGAAGGCCGCCGCTCTGCTGCTGCGTGGCAACATGCGCAACTGGAGCGCGGTCAAACCACGGCTGTTCATGGAGATCGCCCAGGCGCGGGAGCTGCCCTGGCTGGGTGAGCTGGGTCAGCGCCTCGCCGCGCGGACCCCGGTGCGCGAACGGTGGAACAACGACTGGCCGTTCGCGGTCACGCTGCTGCGTGCCGGTGACGCCGAGCCGCCGGTCACCGAGGGGGTGGTCCGGGCGTGGGTCGAGGGACTGCTCCGGCCCTCCGGGCGGGGAGCGCCGCAACCGCCGCTCAGCGTGCGGATGCGCGACGACCCGTTCCTCCCGGTCCTGCTGCCCGCCGTGTTCACGTTCGACGGTCTCGGCGCCGACCTGCTCAGCGACTCGTGGCAGGAGTCCGGTCCGCAGTTCCCGCCGGTGGTCGCGCACCTGGTCGCCGAGGGCACGCTGGAGCGCAAGACCGTGCTGGACCTGACCGTCGACCGGCTGGTCCGCGGCGACACACCGCACTGCCTGCGCCCGTTCACGCTGCTGCACGACGCGCTGGCGCCCAGCCTCGACGAGATGTCCAGCCACGCGCTCGACTACGCCCGGCTGCTGGCCGAGGCGCCCGGCGCGGTGGCCGGCATGGCGCAGAAGGTGCTGCGGGCCGTCGACGAGGCCGGCCGGCTGGAGCTGGAGACGCTGCTCGACACGAGTGCGGCGACCCTGGCGCGCAAGGAGAAGACCCTGGTCAAGGCGCAGCTCGGCTGGCTGGAGAAGGTGTCGCGCCGCGAGTCCGGCCGGGCCGGCGAGGTGCTCGAGACGGTCGCGGTGGCGTTCGGGCACCCGGCGCTGGACGTACAAGATCGGGCCTTGACCTTGATCGGCAAGCGGATCGGCGACCTGGACCCGGCGGCGGTGGCCCGGCTCGCCGACGCTGCCGCCGCGCTCGCCGGCGACCTGCCGGGCCGGGCCGCCGCGCTGTTCGGCACGGTCGTCGAGGCGGAACCCGCCGAGCTCCCGGAGCTGCCGCCGCCCGCCCCGCCGGCCGCGATGCCCGCGCCGATCGCCACCCCGGCCGAGCTGGCCGAGGAGGTGGCCGCGCTGGTCCACGAGCCCACCGCGATCCGCTGGGAACGCGTGCTGGCCGGCCTGGTCACGCTGAACACGACGGCCGGCCCGGCCGCGCTGGCCACCGCGTTGCAGCCGGTGCTCGACCGGTACCCGGGCGACTTCGAGGAGAACACCTGGAACCGCAGCAAGCCGCTGCTGCACCTGGGCGTCGCGATCCGCTCCGCGATCGGCACCGACAAGCCCGGCGGCCTGTGGCTCTGGCTGGTCACGTCACTGCGCACGGCCTGGCAGGACGGCCGGCGCGGCGGGGTCGACTCGGCGATCGTCCCCACCCCCGACGGCGTCCTGGCGCTCCGGGTCGCCGAGACGGTGACCCAGCTGACCAGCACCATGGTGCCGCTGCTGATGGCCACCCCGACCCACGTGACCGGCAGTCTCGACGCGGCGGTCCTGCTCGACCGGTTGCGCCGGGCCGAGTCCGAGGGCTGGCAGCCGTGGCCGGTCGACTTCGAGCAGGCCCTGCTGCGGCTGCCCCGGGTGACCGATCCGGCGGTCGCCGCCGGGGCCGCGACGCTGACCTCCCCGGCCGGCCGGCAGTTCGCCGCCTGGCTCGCCGACGGTGGCCTGCCCGACCCGGTGAGCACCCGGTTCCAGCAGGAGCCGGCCCGGCGCGGCTACACCTGGTATTCCCCGGTCGGCCGCCGGGTGGTGGCCGCCCTGACCCCGGCCCGGGGCGGCGGCCTCCGCCTGGAACGCCAGCTGCTCACGATCGCCCCGGGCCCGCACCCTGAGGAGTTCCCGAGCGCGTTCCACGACGCCGGCGACGTGCTCGCCATGGTCCTGCCGCACCATCGGGAGGTGACCGCGGCCTGGGCGCTGCCCGAGCTGGCCGCGATGACCGACCAGGAGCAGCGCGAGGGCGCGGCGGTCCTGCCCCTGCTCGCCGAGTGCTCCGGCCCGGTCGGTCCGGCGCTGGCTTATGCCGTGGCGTATGCGCTGACCGCCCGCTATCAGGAGAGCCGCATCGCCGCCGTCGACGCCTTCCTCACCCTGGCCGCCGGCCCGCCCCCGGCCCTTGCCGCTGGGCCGGCCCGTGCCACTGAGGCGGCCCGTGCCGCTGAGCCGGCCCTTCCCGGCGGGGCGGCCCCGTTTGCCGGGGCGGTTGGTGCTGCGGTGGCCGATCTCAGCGCCGATGCCACGCTGAAGTTGTCCCGGCTCGTCCCGGCCTTGGCCGAGGCGTACCGGGCGGGCGCCGCGGTCGCGGTCTGGGAGGTGCTGGCCACAGCCCTGCCGACGATGCTGGCCAGTCCACAGCGGGGGTTGCCCGATCTGCTCGAGCTGGCCAGCCAGGTGGCCGGGTCGGTCCACGCCCACACGGAGATCCCGGGCCTGGCCGAGGTGGCCTCCCGCCCCGGCTCCTCCCGCCTGATCAAGGAAGCCAAGCGCCTGCAAACCGTCCTCACCCCCTAACCAGCCCAGTCACGACCACCGCACCGTCCCGGGGGGCGCCGTCACGGGCGTGCCGGTCGGCGGGCGCGGTGCCGGTCGGCGGGCGCGGTTCAGACGCCATCACCGTCGGCGGGCACGGCCGCCTCGGCCGGCACTTCGCCGGCTGGTGCTGACGGCTGCCTCCGGGCACTCGAAACAGCCACCAGCACCAGCCGACCCCGCACGGCTGGCGGTCACGGCTGTTTGTCGCCGCTGGCTGGCCCTCAGGGGTGCCTCGCGGCCCCTGATAGACCCCTGGGGACCAGCCGGCGGGCCTCAGCCCGCGGTGGACCCCGTCGGCCCGCGGTCGCTGGGCACGCCCAGGTCCCCGGCTGGTCCTGAGGGGTGCCTCGCGGCTCTGGAGTGACCTCTCAGGACCAGCCGGCGAGCTTGGGTTGGCGCTGGAGGTTGCTGGTGGTGGGCGCGGGGGCGCGCTGCGAGGCGGGCGGGGCCAGGACCGCGGCACTAGCGACCGAGGCGGGGCAGGTGAGATGGGGGGCTGGCGGAGCGGCGAGGCAGGGGGCCGCGCGGCAGGCGGGGTTGGGGATTTGGGAACTTGGGGTGGGATGCGGACAGGACTGGGTGTGACAGCAACTATGCGCGGCCGGATCCGGGCCGGGGACGCGGACGCCTTCGGTGACCTGTTCGATGAACATGCGCAGGCCGTTTACCGGTATGCGGCCTGGATGGACGGCGATGCGGCCGGTGCTGAGGACGTGGTGTCGCTGACGTTCCTGGAGGCATGGCGGATCCGGGACACCCTGCGCCCCGACGGTGAGAGCCCGCACCCCGACGGTGAGAGCCCGCGGCCCGACGGTGAGAGCCCGCGGCCCGACGGGGAGAGCCTGCGGCCGTGGCTGCTCGGGATCGCTACCAATGTGCTGCGTAACCGGCGCCGGGCGGCGCGGCGGCACCGGGCGGCGATGTCCCGGCTGCCGGTCGGTGGCGCGGTGCCGGACTTCGCCGACGAGGTGGTCGGCCGGATGCACGACAGTGATCAGCTCACCGCGGCGACCGCGGCCCTGACAGCGCTGCGCCGCACCGACCGGGAGGTGTTCCTGCTCTGCGTCTGGCAGCAGGTGGACTACGCGGCTGCCGCAGAAGCGCTCGACATCCCGGTGGGCACGGTGCGGTCCCGGCTGTCCCGCGCCCGGGTCCGGCTCCGCACCCTGGCCGAGGTCGAACTGCACCACCGCCGCCGGCAAGAGCCCGACGCCGAGCGACACGCGCTCAGAAAACGGCCCGCGACTGAGGAACACACGGCCGGCGAAGCCGCTACCGCGAACCCCGGGTCCGTGCGGGAGGAGTACCGATGACCGACCTGCTCACCCCACCCACCGGGCCGCACCTGCCCGACGAGCGGAAGCGCCTGCTCAAGGCGCACCTGCTGACCACGATCGAGACACCCGCGCGGCAGCCCCGCCGCCGCCGGGCGCTGGTGCTCGCCGGGGGCCTGCTCGCCGCCTTCACCGTCGTACTGATGAATGTTCTTTGGCCGCAAGCGGCGGCACCGCCGTACGTAAAAATCAGTAACGGTGACCACGACGCTGCCGTGACCTTCCTCGGTATGGCGGCGGTGGCGGCGGACGCCGCGCCGGCCGCGGTCGGCGGCCAGGGGAAATACCTCTACGTCCGCTCGCGGGAGAGTCATCTGTCGGTCGACGGCGACGACGACGTGACGCTGGTCGGGCCGCGGGACCGGGAGATCTGGATTCCGCTCTTCGTCGGCGGGCACGGCGTGCTGCGTGACGGCGCGACGCCGAAGGATCTCGGCGCCTTCCGGGCGATCGACATCAACCCGGGGTTGCCGGACGACCCGGACGCGATGCTGCGCAAGGTGTACGCCGACGCCCGCAAGACCGGCAACCAGGTCGACGCGGAAGCGTTCACGCTGATCGGCGACTACCTCAGCGAGAACGAGACGGTCCTCCAGCCGACGGTCGTCGCGGCGTTGTACCAGGCGGCCGCCCGGATCCCGGGCGTGGAGCTGCTGGCGGATGCCGAGGACGGCGCCGGCCGGCACGGTGTCGCGGTGGCCCGCAGCGACGGCGGGATCCGGCACGAATGGATCTTCGATGCGGTGTCCCGCGAGTATCTGGGCGCGCGCAGCTATCTGGTCGAGGACGGCGCGTGGGGCCGGGCCGGCCTGCTGCTCTCCAGCAGCGCGGTGCTGGCAAAGACCGTGGTGGACACCCCCGGCAAAACGCCCTGACATGCGAAAACGCCGCCCGGGCGGGGGCCCGGACGGCGTTTTCAGGGGGGTGGGTGACGATTCAGCCGAGCTTCACGTCGAAGATCGGGTTGGCGGCGAGCTTCTTGAACGAGGCGAGCGAGGCCGGCGTGCTGTCGATGCTGATGTCGCGGTCGCCCTGGTCGTCGTGCTTGGTGTCGAAGTGCACGATGGCCTTGATCGCCGGACGCTTGGCGAGCTGGGCGAGAACGCTGTTGTAGACCGCCGACTTGTCGGCCTTCTTGCCGACCCGGTGGTAGGCGCCCCACTCGGCGATCATGAGAGGCTTGGTGCCGTGCTTGCTGACGGCCCAGTCGTAGAAGCCCAGGCTGCCGCCCTTGGCCTTGCGGTCGAGCAGCGCCGAGAAGTCGCCGAAGTGGTAATAACCCTTCTCCACCGAGACGTAGGAGTCCAGGCCGACCCAGTCCACGACGTCGTCACCGGGGTAGAGGGTGCTCCACCAGGACTGCGCCATCCACTTCTCGTTGCCCATGTAGGCCATCACGTTGACGACGTTCGTCACGCCCTGGCCGCGCAGGCGCAGGATGGTGTGCCGGTACATCGCCGCGAAGTCCTTGGCCTCCATGCCGGAGCCGGCCCGCGCCACCACGTCGTTCTCCGGCTCGTGGTTCAGGACCAGGAAGAACTTCTTCCCGTACGCCTTGGCCCGCGCCGCGAACGCGTCGATCCGCTTGTCCTGCTGACCCTTGGCGACGGCCGCCCAGGTGGTGCCGTACGCGATCTTCCAGTTCTCCAGCAGCACCCGCGGGCTGGCCGGGTCGTTGGTCATCGCGATCTCGGCCTTGGTCGGGAACACCTCGTTGCCCTTGTGGTACTGGTGGAAGATGCTGGCGGTCCGGCCGGACGCCTTCTCCCACGCCTTCAGCGCCTGGTCCCGCGGCGCGCTGGTGAAGCCACCGGCGGCACCGCCCCAGAGCACGCCACAGGTCGGTACCAGCTTCGCGCCGGTCACGCATCCCGCGTCGGCGGCCTGCGCGGCCTGTGCCGGCGTGGCCACCGCGGCGCCGAACCCGGCGGCGAGGGCGGTCAGCGTCAGTACGGTCTTACGCAGCGTCGAACGCATCAAGATTTGGATTCCCCCCGGTTGTCCAGCGGTGTTGCCCGCCGGGCATGGAGAGAAGATTCCGGGACGCGCGGTGCACGCCGAGTGCCCGTGCCGGTGCGGGTCAGTTGCGGACGTCCGGGTGTCTGGCTTGCTTCCCGGGCCGCGCACCGGTAGCCAGAGCAGATGTGGATCTTCGACGGGCACAATGACCTGGCCATGCGGTTGCGCGAGGCGCACGGATCGAGCGTCGACGGGCTCGACCGGGCACGACCGGAACTGCACACCGATCTGCCGCGCCTGCGCACCGGCCGGGTCGGCGCGCAGTTCTGGTCCGTCTTCGTGCCGTCCGACCTGCCCGAGCCGGAGGCGGTGACGCACACGCTCGAGCAGATCGACATCGTGTACCGGCTGATCGCGGCGTACCCGGATACGCTCGAGGCGGCCCGTACCGCCGACGACGTGGAACGGATCGTGGCGGCGGGCCGGATCGCGTCGCTGATCGGCATCGAGGGCGGCCACTGCCTGGCGCGATCACCCGGCGTGCTGAGGTCGTTCGCGCGGCTCGGCGTCCGCTACGTCACGCTCACCCACAACAACCACACCGCGTGGGCCGACTCCGCTGCTTCGCCGCCGGAGATCGGCGGGCTCACGGTCGAAGGACATGCTTTGGTACGGGAGATGCAGCGTATCGGCGTGCTCGTCGACCTGTCCCACGTCGCCACCGCGACCATGCACGCGGCGCTGGACGAGGCGGCCGCGCCGGTGATCTTCAGCCACTCGGGGGCCCGCGCGATCACCGACCACCCGCGCAACGTCCCCGACGACGTGCTGGAGCGGCTCCCCGGCAACGGCGGGGTGGTGCAGTTGCCGTTCGTCGCGTACTTCGTCTCGGCGGCCGCGCTGGCCTGGCGCCGGGCGGCCGACGCGGAGTGGCAGCGGCTCGGGCTCCCGCCGATCGAGGACGACTGGCCGCGGGGCCCGCGCGCCGGGGAGGCCGAGCCGCCGGTCGCCCGGGTGGTCGACGAGCGGGCCGAGCCGGCGTTCCAGGCCTGGCTCGCGGCGAACCCCGAACCGGCGGCGACGGTCGCCGACGTGGCCGACCACGTCGAGCACGCGCGGGCGGTGGCCGGGATCGATCACGTCGGGCTGGGCGGGGACTTCGACGGGACTCCGGCCGTACCGGTGGATCTTCCGGACGTGGCGGGGTACCCGAACCTCCTCGCCGAGCTGGCGGGGCGGGGATGGTCGGAGTCCGAGCTGCGGAAGCTGGCTCATGGGAACGTGCTGCGGGTGTTGCGGGAGGCGGATCAGTACGCCGCTTCTTCCCTGGTGTGACCCTTGCCGTGCGTGCCGTGCGTGCCTTGCCGCGGGCCGGGTTCGCTCACCTTGTGTGACGGAGATTACCGTCCTGGGCGGCGTGCTTTTGCCGCCGCCCAGGGTGCCGGCCTGCAGGATGGGCCGGAAGTTTTCGGATCCGCCGGAGCCCGACCAGTGGGTTCGGATGCCGGGAGCGCCGGCGGATCAGCCGGCTGACCGCCGTAAAACTTCTTGGGTTTCGCGACGGCTGCCGGATGTTCAGCGGTGTGGGACGCGTGAACGTGAAGATCATACGGTTGGTGATCTACGGGTCCGGCAGCCGGGTGGCCCATATCGACGGACATTTCCGCCTCACCACGACAGTGGTGCGGCGGCTCGCAGGCCGCCGCACCCCGTTCACTCTCGGTGACCGTTTTCCGCTTCCTCGACGACCTCCTCGGACGTCGCCCGCTGTGCCGGGATGTCGGGCCCGGCCGTTCCGGGCGGCAGGCCCGTGCCGATCGCGGCGAACACCTCGGGCGCGTCCCGGCGCAGCCGGTGGCCCCACCAGATGCCGGCCAGGTAGACGGCGAGGAACGCCACCGGCGGCAGCCACACCTTGACCGGGTTGTCGGAGTCCAGCAGGTCGCCGAAGAACGCCACCGACAGCAGCAGCATCAGCACCAGGAAGACCGCGGCGATCCACGGCGCGATCGCCCGGCGCCACCGCGTCTCGCCGTGCGCGTCGGACCGGAAGTACCGGACCACCGCGATCGACGCGATCGTCATCAGCGCGAGCACACCCAGACCGCCGGAGACCGTGCCGAAGAAGAACAGGTCGGTGGTCGGGTTCAGCACCAGCGCCGCGAACACCAGCAGCACCACGAGGGCCAGCCCGGACTGGGCCACCGACGCGGCGACCGGCACGCCGTCGCGGGTGCGGGCCAGCGGCCGCGGCAGCACACCCTCGCGGGCCACGGTGAGCGCGTACCGGGCGACCGTGTGGTGGAAGGCCAGCAGCGCCGCGAACAGGCTGGTGGCGAAGAAGACCCGGGCCAGGTCGGTGATCGCCGACGGCAGGAACGGGTCGGGGAGCACGAAGAACAGGTCGTTGAGGTACTGGGCGGCGACGTCGATGATCCGGTCCGGTCCAGCCACCACGGACATCGCCCAGGCGGAGCCACCGTAGAGGACCGCGGCCACGCCCAGCGTCATGAAGATCGCGCGGGCCACCGTGCGGCGCGGGTCCCGGGCCTCCGCCGCGTAGACCAGCGGCGACTCGAACCCGACCATCCCGGCGACCGCACCGACCAGCAGCGACACCCCGCCGGCGCTGGCGATCAGCGTCGGGTTGACGGTGTCGAAGGTGACCGTGCCACCGGCCGGGTGACCGATCATCACCGCGTCGAGGGTGAGCACGATCAGCACCTCGGCGCAGACCAGGACGGTCAGGATGCGGGCGTTGAAGTCGATCTGCCGCAGGCCGAGCACGCCGACCAGCACCCAGCCCAGCAGCGCCCAGACGATCCAGGACATCTTCAGCCCGAAGATCGCCGCGGCGTTGTGCGCGGCCACACCGAACGCGCCGTACAGGCCGATCTGCATGGCGTTGTAGGCGAGCAGCGCGATGAAGGCGGTGCCGACGCCGGCCGGGCGGGTCAGGCCCTTGGCCGCGTACGCGTAGAAGGCGCCGCTGTTCGGAACGTGCCGGGCCATCGCGGTCAGCCCGACCGTGAAGATCGCCAGAACCACGGCCACCAGCACGTAGGCGACCGGGATTCCTTTCTCTTTGACCTCCCCGTACCCGAGGGGAAGCGCACCGGCGACGACGGTGAGTGGCGTCATGGCGGAAACCGCTATGACGAACACCGACCAGGTGCCTAGTTTGCGGGTTTTCTGATCGGTAAGCCCCGTCTCAGCCACGGCGCCTCCTGTCCACAGCGGATCAGTGCCAAGACGCCGAAGATATCGAAGTTACCCGATCTTGGGGCGGTTGGTTTCCGCTGCTGCCCGACACGGGTAGATTCGTGCCTATGCCCATCGGCCCGCAGCCCCGTGGCCGTCGCGGAACCGTCGACGAGCCGTACAGCCCGCTCAACCTCCGGCTGATCCTCGCCGCGTTCGGGCTGCTGGTCTGCACCGTGCTGTCGATCGTGCTGTTCCGCACCGGCTGGACCGTGCCCGGGTGGCTGCTGGCGGCCTGGGCGGTGGTCGCCCTGATCGACATCGTGGTGATCCAGATGCGGCGCCGGGCGCGGGATCGGGCCGAGGGCGGCCGGGGGCACAGCCTCTTCGAGTAGCTCTCCTGGCTCAGGCGAGGCCCGCGTCGTGGACCAGCAGGGCGATCTGCACCCGGTTGTTCAGGTCGAGCTTGGTCAGCACCCGGGAGACGTGCGCTTTCACGGTGGCGACCGACATGAACAGCTGTGTCGCGATCTCCGCGTTCGTCCGGCCCTGCGCCACCGCGAGCGCCACGTCGAGCTCCCGCGTGCTCAGCTGATCCAGCCGCCGCTCGGAGTGCCCGCGGTCCGGGGCCGGCGCGGTGGTGACGTGCGTGATCAGCTGCCGGGTCACGCTCGGTGACAGCGTTGCCTCGCCGGCCGCCACGCGCAGCACCGCGTCCCGGATCCGGGCCGGCGCGGTGTCCTTGAGCAGGAATCCGGCGGCGCCGGCCCGCAGCGCGCGCAACACGTACTCGTCCGCGTCGAACGTGGTCAGGACCAGCACCTCGGGCGCGCCCGGCCGGCGGCGCAGGGTCTCGGTGGCGGCCAGGCCGTCGATCCCGGGCATCCGGATGTCCATCAGCACGACGTCGGGCCGGTGCTCGGCGACCGCGGCCGGCACCTCACCGCCGTCGGACGCCTCCCCCACCACCCGGACGTCGTCCGCACCGCTGAGGATCATCCGCAGCCCGGCCCGGACCAGCGCGTCGTCATCGACGATCAGCACCCGGACCGGGGTCACGGGGCCTCCACCGCGGCCACCAGCGGGCCTGGCGTGCCTTCCCCGGCGAGCGGTTCTTCCCCTGCCACGTCCGGCTCCCTCGCGGCGGCTGGTGCGGCTTCCCAGGGGAGCCAGGCTTCGAGGTGGAAGGCGCCGTCGCGGGGGCCGTAGGTCAGCCGGCCGCCGGCCAGCGAGGCACGCTCGTTGAGGCCGACCAGGCCGGTGCCGGCGCCCGGGATCGGCCGGGCGGGCGCGCTGACCGGCAACGGGTTGACGATCTCCAGGGTCAGACCCTCGCCGGGCCGGCCCGCGACCGTCATCCGCACCACCGCGCCGGTGGCGTGCTTGCGGGCGTTCGTCAGACCCTCCTGCACCATCCGGTACGCCGCCCGCCCGACCCCGGCCGGCACCGCGCCCGGATCGACGGTCACGTCGAACGACACCCGGTCACCCGCCGCCCGGGCCTCCTCGACCAGGGCGGGCAGCGCGCTCAGGGTGGGCTGCGGCCGCTCCGGTCCGGGCTCGGCCTCGGACTGCCCGGCTCGCAGCACCCCGATCACCGCCCGCAGATCCTGCAACGCCTGATGTGCGCTGGCCCGGACCACCGCCGCCGCTCCGGCGATCTCTTCCGGTGGCGCGTCCGGCCGGAACTCCAGCGCCCCGGCGTGCAGGCTGAGCAGCGAGATCCGGTGCGCCAGGACGTCGTGCATCTCCCGGGCGATCCGGGTGCGTTCCAGCGTACGGGCCTGCTCGACCCGCAACTGCTGCTCCGACTCGGCCCGGGCGGCCCGGTCGCGCCAGGAGAGGAGCAGCTCACGGCGGGCCCGGACCACCATCCCCCAGAGCGCGATGATCAGCACGATCGCCACGCCCCAGAAGACGCTCTCCCAGAAGCTGGATTCCTTGTCCGGCCGGGCCCCGGCGAAGATCATATTGGTCAGGACGGCGAGACCGGCATAACCGGCCAGCACCGCGAAACGGCGGTGCACGGCCACCGTGAGCAGGACGATGAACATGGTGAGCGCGCCGGCCACGCTGAACGCGGAGAGCACCAGCGTGAGGATCGCCAGCGGGGTCAGGAAACGACGCCGCCACCACAGGGCGATCCCGGCGATGCCGCTGACCACCCCGTCGGTCACGATCACCCAGTCCGGCGACGGGTGCCACTCCTGCACCAGGGTCGGATTCGGGCCGAGCAGATCGGCAGTGGCCCACACGGTGAACCCGAACCCGATCACGAAGCAGAGACTGTCGACCACCCAGTCACGGGTGGACCGGCGCGCCGGTGTGCCCGGCTCGGCGAACACCACGGCCGGCAACAACCAGCTGAACTCGACACCTCTCACCCGCCCGACTCTACGAGCGGGCGGACCCCGGCCGATACCGACCAAAGTCGTAACCGGAAGCTAGACCAAGGTTCCCGGGCATCGACCCTCGGCCGCAGCAACGGCGACCGTCCGGCCCGCAGGCTGAGCCCATGATTACGGTCGAGAACCTCACCAAGCGGTACGGCGCCCAGCGCGCCGTCGACGACGTGTCGTTCACCTGCGAGCCCGGCACGGTCACCGGTTTCCTCGGTCCGAACGGCGCCGGCAAGTCCACCACCATGCGGATGATCTGCGGGCTGACCCCGCCCACCTCGGGCTCCGCCACCGTGTCCGGCGTGCCCTACCGCCGGCTCGGCAACCCGGGACGGCACGTCGGCGTGCTGCTCGACGCGTCCGCGCAGCACGCCGGGCGTACCGGCCGGGAGACCCTGGCCCTGGCCGCCATGACGATGGGGCTGGACACCGCCCGGGTGCCGGAGCGACTGGCCCGGGTCGGGTTGAACGCCACCGCCGGGAAGCGCCGGGTGCGGGCGTACTCGCTGGGCATGCGCCAGCGGCTCGGGCTGGCCTACGCGATGCTCGGCGACCCGGCCGTGCTGATCCTCGACGAGCCGGCCAACGGCCTCGACCCGGAGGGGATCTTCTGGATGCGGGGGCTGCTGCGCGAGTTCGCCGACCGGGGCGGCACCGTGCTGCTCTCCTCGCACCTGCTGCGCGAGGTGGAGGCGGTCGCCGACCGCCTGGTCATGATCGGCGGAGGCCGGATCCTCACCCAGGGCGACAAGGACGTGCTGCTCGGCGCGGGCGGCACGGTGGTCCGGCCGGAGGACCCGGCGGCCTTCGACGCCCTGCTGCGGCGCCTGGAGCTGACCGGTTCCCGCTCCGCGGACGGGACCGTCCTGGTGCAGTCCGAGCCGGCGCCGATCGCCCGGGCCGCGGCCGCGACCGGGGTGGTGCTGCTGGAGGTGCGCCCGGCCGGCGCCGGCGGCCTCGAGGAGATGTTCCTGCGCCTGACCGGCACCACCGACCCGACCGAGGTGACCCGATGACGACCACCACCAAACCGGCCACGACCACACCGGCCGCCCCGGCCACGATCACCACCGGTCGCCTGCCGATGGCCCGGCTGACCCTGGTGGAGCTGCGCAAGCTGGCCGACACCCGGGCCGGGTTCTGGCTACTGGTGGTGATCGGCCTGGCCACCGCGGGCACCTCGGCGATCATCCTGGGCTGGTCCGCCGACCAGGAGATGACCTTCGAGGGCTTCTTCGCCTTCGGCCTGCTGCCCTCCGCCGTGCTGCTGCCGGTGCTGGGCGTGCTGTCGGTGACCAGCGAGTGGTCGCAGCGCACCGCATTGTCCACGTTCACCCTGGTGCCCACCCGGGGGCGGGTGCTGATCGCCAAGGTGACCGCCGGGGTGCTGATCGCGGTGGCGGCGACCGTGGCCACCGCCGCACTCAGCGCCGTCGCGAACGTGCTCGGCCGGGCCCTGGGCGGCGACGGCGCCTGGCACCTCGACGCGTCGCTGCTCTGGCAGGGCCTGTTGCTGCAGGTGATCTTCGTGCTGATGGGGATCGGGTTCGGCGCGCTGCTGCTGAGCACCCCGCTGGCGATCGTGCTGTACTTCGCGCTGCCGATGGTCTGGACGATCCTCGGCGAGATGATCAAAGGGCTGCACACGGCGGCCGGCTGGCTGGATCTGAACGTGACGACCGCCCCGCTGTCCGACGCCGACATGACCGGCAACGAGTACGCCCGGCTCGCCGTGGCCACCGCGGTCTGGGTGCTCGTGCCGCTGGTCGCCGGGACCGTCCGGGTCCTGCGCCGCGAGGTGACCTGACCGGCGCCGTGCCGGGCCGCCACCCCGAGCGGGGGTGAGCCCGGCGCGGCGTGGGGCCGATTTCGGGTCGCCGGGACCGCCGGGGTGCCATCCTGGAGGGTGGTTCACACCCCTCGTTGACCTGCCGGAACGAGGGTGGCGGGATGGTTCATGATCGAATGCGCGTGTTGATGTCATACGCACGATTAGGCAGGTAACGTCCGCTTCGTGAAACGCACCGGTTTTGCCAGTCTCGCGGCAATCGTGGCCATGACCCCGCTCCTCACCAGCCCAGCCGAGGCGCAGCAGCGGCCGCACGCCCCCGTACGCGGGCAGGCCGGGACGCCGCCGGAGCGGGACGGCCGGGAGCTCACCCGTACCCATCTGAATCTCGGTGGGAAAGCGCTGCCGGCGGCGCGCTATCGGCCGCAACCCACCGCCCGCCGGGCGCCCGCGGCGACGCCGGCGGTCGGCACCGTGCGCAGCTGGGTGGGGCTGGACGACACCGACGGTGACCTGTACCGCAAGGACTACACGCTGCGGGCGGTCGGCAAGCACATCGAGGTCTGGGTCGCCAAGGACATCGCCTTCCCGGCGGCCGACTGCCGCAAGAACGCCGCCGAGGTGACCGACGCGCAGGTGGCCGATCTGGTCGGCCAGTTCGACAACGACATCTACCCGAAGGAGACGGCGGCCTTCAGCACACCGCCGAACCGGTCGGGGGCCGATCCGGGCATGGCCGGCGATTTCACCGGCGACGGCGACAAGACGGTCACCCTTGTCGACAACGTCCGCGACGACAACTACTACCACTTCCCGGAGCGGCCGACCTACATCGCGGGGTTCTTCTCCGCGCAGCTCAACGAGCTGTTCGACCGCAACGTGATGACCATCGACGCCTACGACTGGCAGCACCGGCTCGGCAAGAACCCGAAGAACGAGCCGACCGACGACCTGTGCACCAGCCGCCCGGCCCGGCCCCGGATGTACGAGGGCACCTTCGCCCACGAGTGGCAGCACCTGCTGGAGTACTACTCCGACCCGCGCGAGGCGGACTGGCTCAACGAGGGGCTGTCCGATTATGCACAGACCCTGGTCGGCTATGTGGACGCCCGGATCGGCGTGCACCACCCCGGTTACGACAGTCACCTCGCCTGCTACCAGGGCTTCGGCAACGTGAAGACGACCTACAACGCGAACCCGCGCGAGTGTGGCGGCCCGCAGAACTCGCTGAACCTGTGGGACGAGGGCGACCCCAACGAGGTGCTCGCCGATTACGGCATCACCTATCAGCTGATGGTCTACCTGCGGGACCGGTTCGGCGCGAAGCTGCTCTCCACGCTGCACCGGGACAAGGAGCACCAGGCGCTGGCCGCGGTGCAGGCGGCGCTGCCGAAGGGGGTCGAGCTCACCGACGTGCTGCACGACTTCCAGGTGATGACCCTGGTCGACAAGGAGGTCGGCGGGCCCGGCGGCCGGATCCTCGGGGTGCCTCGGGAGCGGGTCACCGCGGCCAGCCTGCGCTCCACGGTCAACCTGGAGAACAAGGCGTCCTACGACCGGCCCGGCGCGGCGCCGAACGGCGCCGATTACATCCGCCTGCCGCAGGGTCTGATCCGGACGGTGACCTTCCGCGGCGCGGCCACCCTGCCGCCGACCCCGCTCACCTGGAAGATCGACTCCGAGCTGCTCTTCTCCGGCGACGCCCCGGACACCGACGAGACCGCGGCGCGGCAGGCCGAGGTGCCGGTCGACGACCCGGTGCTGCGGATCAAGACCACCTACGGCCTGGAGAAGGACTTCGACTTCGGCTACGTCACGGTCTCCACCGACGGGGGCAGGACATACCAGGTGGTGGCCGGGGACAGCACGGTCAAGGGCCCGCTCGGCGCCGGCCTCACCGGGCTGGCCGCCGACGTGACGGTCAGCTACGACCTGAAGGCCTACGCCGGACAGAAGGTCCTGCTGGGCTTCCGTTACGTCAGCGACGCCGCGGTCAACCAGGGCGGCTGGCACATCGGCCAGATCACGCTCGGCAAGACCTCGGTGGTGAGCACCTCGCTGGACGGCTGGAAGTCGCCCACCCAGTGGCACCCGGTGCCGGTGAACGCGTGGCACGTGCGGCTGGTCGGGCTGAGCCGGGGACGGGCCGCGGTCGTGCCGATCGAGCAGGTGGACCGGCTGCGCGGCTTCGCCAAGGTGGTGGCGATCGTGACCCAGGACGACCCGAGCGGGACGGTCACCCAGTACGCCCCCTACACCCTCACCGTCGACGGCGTGGTGCAGCCGGGCGGGGGCGATCAGCCCGCCGCCGCGTCCGCGGCACGGCCTCGATCCGCCTCCGTGACTTCCGTGGCGCGGCACCGGTCCACCTCCCCGGCTTCCGTGGCGCGGCCTCGCTCCGGCGGCGTCGCACGGCCCGGTGCCGGTGCCGTCGTGCGGCCCGATGCCGGTGCCGTCGCCCGGCCCGATGCCGGTGCCGGTGCCGTCGCGCGGCCCGATGCCGGGATCGGCGCTGATGCCCGTGATCATGTCGCTGGGGGCAGCACGCCGTAGATGAGTGCCGGAGAACCGGAACCGGCTCGATTGATCTGCCCGCCACACAGGACCCAGGCTCCGGTGGCGGGCAGCTCTGCGAGATGGGCCAGCACCTCCAGGCTGATCCGGCGGCGTCGATAGACCAGCTTGGACACGGTGAACTCGGTGTCGGTGCTGACATCCGGACTGAACGCGTCGGTGCCGGTGCCGCCCCGCTCCCCCAGCCGCCCGGTCTCCACCAGCCAGCGCACCGCCTCCGGAGCGAAGCCGGGATGCCGGCCGAACGCCTCCGAGCCGAACAGCTTGGCCCAGCCGGTCCAGATGATCACCACGGACTCGTCCGGGATCCGGCCGTGCTGCTCCTCCCAGGCCTGCAGCTCGGCGACGGTCACCGCGTGCCCCGGGTCGGCGGCGCAGGCGGCCCGCACGTCGACCCGGACCGCCGGGCGGAACAGGTCGGCCGGCTCCAGCTCGTCGGCGAGCAGCCCGCCCGCGGTGAAGTGACCCGGCGCGCCCCAGTGCGTGCCGGTGTGCTCGCTGCCGCGCACCGCCCGCAGGTAATAGCCGTGTTTCTCCAGGGTGGCCACCGTCTCCAGCGCGAAGGGTGGATCACCGGGATAGACGCTGATCAGCGCAGGGTCGTTGACGTGCGACAGGCTCACCAGCTTCAACCGCTCAAGCATGCTGTCATCCTGCCATGAAACGTTGACACTGTCACGATGACAGTGTCATGATTCTTGGCATGTGGACGATGGAGGAGCTGATCGACCGGGTGCGCGCCGCGCTCACCGCGGAATATTCCGGTGCCCCCAACGGCCGTGTCCGAGACCTGCCGGACCGCCGCTCGATCCGGTGGTATTCGACGATCGGCCTGGTCGACCGGCCGCTCGGGATGCGCGGCCGCAACGCGCTCTACGGTCCGCGCCACCTGCTGCAACTCGTCGCGATCAAGCGACTCCAGGCGGCCGGGCGCACTCTCGCCGAGATCCAGGCCGAGCTGGCCGGCGCGTCGGAGGCGACGCTCACCGCGGCCGCCCGGGTGCCGGCCGACCTGCTGAGCACCGATCCGCTGCCGCCGGTCGCGGTCGCCCGGCAGCCGTTCTGGAAGGCCGCGCCCGCTTCTCCGGCCCCGTCACCGGGTCCGATCGGGGCAGGCGTCCCCGCGGCACCCTCCGCCCCCTCAGGATCGCCGGCTGCCGCCTCTCCCGCGTCGCCTGCGGCCGCCGGACCAGCCGCTTCTTCCGGACCACCGGCAACCTCCGACTCACCTGCTTCCTCCAGACCGCCCGCAACCTCCAGACCGCCCGCTTCCTCTGGAGCGGATTCTGGTCCTGGCTCCGGTCCGCTTGTGGAACCTCCTGCGGGGCCAGCCGATCTCGGTGCCGACTGGGCCTTCCCCGCGACCGGCAGGCCGCCCCGCACCGGCCGGGCCGGACCTCGCGAGCGGTCACCGCAGGCGGTTCCCGGCGGGTTTTCCCTCGGAACCCCTTTCGGTACGCCGGAGGTGCCCCCACCTGCGGCCGACCCGCCGGGCGGATGGCCCGCCCCCGCGCTGGACGGACTGCTCACCGGCGTGCCGCTGGGCGCCGGCGTGATCCTGCTGGTGCCCAGCGCCCTGCACCTCGACCACACCGACCGTGCCGAGCTAGCCCTCGCGGCCCGGCCACTGCTCGACCTGCTCGCGTCCCGTGGGCTCAGCGATAGGAGAGATTCGTGATCATCTACGTCAATCCGATGAGCCGGGGCGAACTCGACCGGGTCCGGGACGTCCCGGAGTCCGGCCTCGGCACCATGCGCACCGAGCGGGGCAACCTCCCGCTGGACCGGCTCGACGTGCAGGCCGCGATCAGCGGCCTGGTGGCGCGCACCGAGGTGACCGCCGAGTTCGTCAACACGCACGACGCCGCGCTCGAGGCGACGTATGTGTTCCCGCTGCCCGACCGGGCCGCCGTCGTCGGCATGACGATGACCGCCGACGACCGCACCGTCACCGCTGAGCTGCGCGAGCGCGGCGCCGCCCGCGAGCAGTACGACCAGGCCATCGCGGCCGGCCAGCGGGCGTCGATCGCCGAGGAGGAGCGGCCCGACGTGTTCACCATGCGGGCCGGCAACATCCTGCCCGGCGAGCGGATCGTGGTGCGGCTGCGGTTGGTCGGCCCGATGCCGTTCGAGGACGACGCCGCCACGTTCCGGTTCCCGCTGGTCGTGGCCCCGCGCTACATCCCCGGCGGAGCGCTGCCGGGTCCGTACTCCGGCGAAGGCCAGGCCACGGACACCGATGCCGTGCCGGACGCCTCCCGCATCTCCCCACCGGTGCTGCTGCCCGGCTTCCCCAACCCGTTGCGGCTCTCGATCGGCGTGACCGTGGACCCGGCCGGGCTGGAGCTCGGCGAGGTCCGGTCCAGCCTGCACACCGTCTCCGAGCAGGACGGGACGCTGCGGATCGCTCCTGGCGAGCGCGCCGACCGCGACTTCGTGCTGCGCCTGGCGTACGCGCCCGGCGGCCAGACCGCGGTGGCGGTGCCCGACGACGAGGGCGACGAGGGCACCTACCAGGTGGTCGTCCTGCCGCCCGCCGGCGAGGCACCGCCCCGCCCGAAGGACGTGGTGCTGCTGCTGGACCGCTCCGGCAGCATGGGCGGCTGGAAGATGGTGGCCGCCCGGCGGGCCGCGGCGCGGGTCATCGACACGCTGACCACGGCCGACCGGTTCGCGGTGCTGACCTTCGACCACTACGTGGAGCAGCCGGAGGGGCTGGCCGCCGGGCTGAGCGAGGCCACCGACCGCAACCGGTACCGCGCGGTCGAGCACCTGGCCCGGGCCGACGCCCGGGGCGGCACCGACCTGCTCGCCCCGCTGACCACCGGGCTCGGCCTGCTCGCCGACAGCACCGGGCGGGACCGGGTGCTGGTGCTGGTCACCGACGGGCAGGTGGGCAACGAGGACCAGATCGTCCACGACGTCACGCCGCTGATCGGTTCCACCCGGCTGCACACCATCGGCATCGACCGCGCGGTCAACGCCGGCTTCCTCGGGCGGCTCGCCGCGCTCGGCGCCGGCCGGGCCGAGCTGGTGGAGAGCGAGGACCGGCTGGACACCGCCATGGAGCACATCCACCGGCGGATCGGCGCTCCCCTGGTCACCGGGCTGACGCTGATCGGTGAGGGGTTCACCCCGGTCGAGGGGACGCGTACTCCGCTGCGGCTGCCCGGGCTCTATCCGGGGGTGCCGCTGGTGGTCACCGGGCGCTATTCCGGCACCGCGACGGGGACTGTCACGGTGACCGGGACGACCCGCGACGATCAGGCGTTCCGCACCACTGTGGCGGTGCAGCAGCGAGCCGAGCCGGCGATCACCAAGCAGTGGGCGCGGGCGCGGCTGCGGGATCTCGAGGACGCGTACACCGCCGGGGACTACTCGCTCGAGCAGCAGGTGGTGGACACCTCTCTGCGGTTCGGGGTGCTGTGCCGGTTCACCGCGTACGTGGCGGTCGACGAGCGGGTGGTGAACCAGGGCGGAAAGGTCCAGCGGGTCACCCAGCCGGTCGAGATGCCGTCCGGCTGGGAGTCGCCGGCGCCGGTCGCGGCCGGGATGTTCCTCGCCTCGGCCGCCTCCTCACCGTTCCCGAACCCGACAGGCGCCATGCCGCCGCCCCCGCCGATGTTCGCGCCGCCCGCACCGGCACCGGGCGGGCCGGCGCCCAGCGGGCCGAGCTACATGCCGAGCGGGCCGCCACCCAGCGGCCCGAGCTACGCCCCGGTCAGCGCGGACACCTCTGCCGCGCCGGGCGGGAGCGGCGTCTCCGCCAAGAAGGCCGGTGTCTGGCTCGGCCTGACCGAGTCGGACGACGCGGCGGACGCCGGTGGCCCGGTGTTCGGGGGTCCCTCCCCGGCGCAGCGGCCGCGCGGCGGCATGGCCAGGTCCGCCCCGGTGCGCGGCTTCGCCCGGGCCCGCTCGCGGGACCAGGCCAGTGGCGGTGTGCCGATCGGCGACGTGCGCGCCCTGGCCACGGTCGAGGCGGGCCGGTTGCGCGACGCCGCGGACCAGCCCGCCTACGAGCGGCGCGACCTGCTCGACGACCTGGTCAGCCGGCTCACTGTGCTGCTCACGCCGCTGACGGGGGACGAGTTCGGCCCGCTGCACGACCTGCTCACGTTCCTCGGCGGCGACGCCACCGTCGACGAGAAGTGGGCCACCGCCGTGCAGGTCCTGACCGATTTCGGCAGCGGCACACCCGAGCCCACCGCCAAACCGTTCTGGGAACGCTGACCCGACGGGCTCGTATCCACCCGCTGCCGGCAATCCGCCGGCAGCGGGGCGGTGCCCAGACCTCCGGCCGAAGCCACAGACCACGACGACAGGCCACAGTGCCCGGCGGCGTCGAGGAAAAGAGCCCCACCCCTGACCTCCAGGCCGCCCCTGTCCGCAAGCCCACCCCTGGCCACCCCGAGGCCCGACGCCCAGCGCAAGAACTGACAGGCGACCCAATACCCGACGGACAACGCGCGGCCTGCGGCCTGACGGGCGACGCAATACCCAACCGGCAACGCGCGGCACGACGGGGCGATGGGGCGATGGGGCGATGGGGCGACGCAATACCGGCGGGCGACGCGCGGCGCGACGGGCGGCGGGCGGCGCGACGGGCGGCAGGCGGCGGGCGGCGCGGCAGGCGGCGGGCGGCGCGGCAGGCGGCGGGCGACGGGCGACGGGCGACGGGCGACGGGCGACGGGCGACGGGCGACGGGCGACGGGCGACGGGCGACGGGCGGCGGGCGACGGGCGACGGGCGGCGGGCGGCGCAAGGTCCGACAAAGCGGCGCCAGGAAGGGGCGGCTGGCTGCGCGACTGTAAGGAAATCGACAGATCGGAATGGATGTGGGCGGCCGTCCCGGCGCCACAACCGACCAGCCGCCTGGAGGGATCGGCTGGTCAGCCTCGGTCCGTCGCCGATCAGCGGGAGCGGCGCTCGGTCCGGGCCGCAGAAGCATCAACCGAACGGCCCCCGCGCGGAACCGCGCCTGCCGGTAAGTTGATTCATCGATTGTCGATCAGGGGGTGGCAGGGCAGTGAACGGCGAGGATTTCGGTAGCGACCGGGACCCGTTGCTGGTGCGCCCGTTCGTCGTCCAGGACGACGAACCCGAGGAGCAGGCCTCCTCGGACGCCACCTGGCCGGGCACCGCCGCCGCGGACTCGCCCACCCAGGTGCTGCCGATCTTCTCCGGCGGCGCGGACGTCGCCGCCCGATCGGCGCGGCGTGGACGGCGGCCGTTGCTGCTGGCCGGCGCCGCCGCAGTCGTGATCGTGCTGGGAGCGGCCGGGTACACCGCGATGCGCCCGGACCTCCAGCCCGCGCTCTCGGCGGATCTGCCCGACCACTCGCTGCCCGCGGTGACCGGACCGGCCGTCGTCTCACCGTCCCCCTCCGTCGAGGCGGGGGACGACGGGCGCGGCGCCGATTCCGGGTCCGGCAGCGAGGCCGGCCAAGACGCCGAAAAGCCGGCCACGAGCAAACCGACGTCCGTGCCGGCATCCGCCAAGGCGAGCGTGCCGGTGTCCGCGCCCACGAGCGCGGCGGTGACGACCGCGCCGACGACGCCGGCCGCGCTGGCCCCGTCGCCGCTGATGGCCGGTACCGGCACCCTGGTCAGCGGGAACGGTCTGTGCCTGGACGTTCCCGGCGCGATCCCGAGCGACGACAACAACATCCAGGTGTTCGACTGCAACCAGTCCGTCGCGCAGGTGTGGACCCTCGCCGACGACGGCACCCTGCGCGTGATGGGCCGCTGTGCGCTGCTGGTCGGCGATGACACCGTCCGGCTGACCACCTGCGACGGTCGCACCACGGCCCAGTGGCGGGCCACCGGCGCCCGCGAGCTGGTCAACGCGGCCGGGAGCAGCTGCCTCACCGACCCGTCCGGCGGCGGCCGCCCCGGCACCCGGGTCCTGGTCGTCAAGTGCACCGGCCAGTCCAACCAACAGTGGTCCCTGCGCTGACCAGCAAAACCAACTGACCAGCAAAACCAACTGGCCAGCAAAGACCAGCTGACCAGCAAAAACCAGCTGACCAACAGACCACAACAGCTGACCACCGCGCCCAAAGCGACCACCACAACGCAGCTGCCCACCCCAACCGACCGGTCACCACAACCAGCTGCCCACCACGACCAGCCGGCCACGCAAAACCGACCGGCCACCACAACAGGCAACAACCCGGCACCGGCGAACGTTAACCGGCGCGTGACCCTCCGGATGAGGTGATGGCGGTATGCGGATCCTCGTGGTGGAAGACGAAGAGTTCCTCGCCGATCTGGTCGCCGAGGGCCTGCGTAAACAAGCGATGGCCGTCGACATCGCCCACGACGGTGCCGCCGCACATGAACGCCTCGCGGTCAACGACTACGACGTGCTGGTCCTCGACCGCGACCTACCGGTGATCCACGGCGACGACCTCTGCCGCCAGCTGGTCGCCCAGGGCTCCCGGGTACGGATCCTGATGCTCACCGCCGCCGGCACCGTCCACGACCGGGTCGCCGGACTCGACCTCGGCGCCGACGACTACCTGCCGAAACCGTTCGCCTTCGACGAGCTGGTCGCCCGGGTCCGGGCGCTGGGCCGCCGCACCGTCCCGGCCCTGCCACCGGTGCTGGAGCTCGCCGGGCTGACCCTGGACACGGCCCGCCGCCAGGTGCACCGCGACGGACGCTACCTGCCGCTGTCCCGCAAGGAGTACGCCGTACTGGAGGTCCTGATGCAGGCCCGCGGCCGCGCGGTCAGCAGTGAGGAGCTGCTGGAACGCGCCTGGGACGAGCACATCGACCCGTTCACCACGGTCGTGAAGGTGACGATCAGCAAGCTGCGCGCCAAGCTCGGCAACCCACCAGTGATCATCACTGTTCCCGGCGGCGGCTATCGACTGTGAGACTCCGAACCCGCCTGACCCTCCTCTACGGCGGCCTGTTCGCCCTGGTCAGCTCGTTCTTCCTGCTCGTCGTCGAGCAGCTTCAGCTGCGCGTGTTCGACGAGACGGTGGGTGACGTCCCGTTCGTCGCACCGACCGGCTCTCCACCCACGATCCCGCCGGGCCGGCCCCGGAGCCTGGAGAAGGTGCAGGAGGACCTCTCCGACGCGCAACGCCACCTCACCCTGGTCGCGATCGCCGCGGTCACCGTGCTGGCGTTCGTGGTCTGCTGGTGGCTGACCGGCCGGCTGCTCCGCCCGCTCGCCCGGATCAACGCCGCGGCCCGCCGCCTGTCGGTCGCCACGCTGCACGAGCGGATCGCGCTGGCCGGCCGCCAGGACGAACTGCGGGAGCTGGCCGACACGTTCGACGCGATGCTGGATCGGCTCGAGCAGGCGGTGGCGAGCCAGCGCCGGTTCATCGCGAACGCCTCGCACGAGCTGCGCACACCCCTGGCCATCCAGCGCACCGCGATCGAGGTGGGCCTCGACGATCCGGCCCCGGAGCGGCTGGCCGAGGTCCGCGCCGCGATGCTGCGCAACACCGAACGCTCGGAGCGCCTGATCACCGGCCTGCTGGAGCTCGCGCAGGGCGAGCGTGGCCTGCAGGCGCCGGGCCCGGTGCTCCTCGGTGACGTCGTCGAGCAGGTCGTCGAGGAACACCGGGCACCGGCGGCCGCGGCCGGGGTCACGATCAGCAACAGCACCGCGCCGGTCGGCGTGCACGGTGACGAGGTCCTGCTGACCCGCCTCGTCGCGAACCTGGTGGAGAACGCGATCCGCTACAACAAAACCGGCGGTGTGGTCGAGGTCCGCTGGGACGCCGCCGGGTTGCTGGTCGGCAACACCGGCCCGATCGTACGACCGGAGCGCGTCCCCGAGCTGTTCGAACCGTTCCGCCGCCTGCACCCCGACCGCACCGGCCGGGGCGAGGGCGCCGGACTGGGCCTGTCCATCGTGGCCGCCATCGCCCACGCGCACGGCGCCACCGTCGACGCGACAGCGAACCCGGACGGCGGGCTGACCGTCCGGGTCGTGTTCACGAGCCCAGCGCCTCGGTCGGCGTGAGCAGCGCCGCCCGCCGCGCCGGATAGATCCCGGCGACCGCCCCCATCAGCACCGCGGCCAGCGCACCACCGGCGACCGCGGGCAGTGGCACGGCCAGTGGCCAGCCTTTGACCAGGGCGAACACCGCGCACACGGCCAGCCCGAGCAGCACCCCGGCCAGGCCGCCGAGTGCCGACAGGGTGACCGACTCGGTGAGGAACTGCAGCCGGATCTGCCCGCGGGTGGCACCCAGCGACCGGCGCAGCCCGATCTCCTGCCGCCGTTCGAGCACCGCGATCACCATGATGTTGGCGATCCCGACGCCACCGGCCAGCAGCGCGATCCCGCCCAGCCCGAACAGCAGCGCGTTCAGCGTGCGCTCCGCCTCGGCGCCGGCGAGCAGCGCGTCGGACGGGCGGGACACCGTCACCTGCTCGGGGTGCTCCGGATCGACCGTCGCGGGCAGCAGCTCACGCACCGCGGTGACGGTGTCGTCGCTGGACCGTTCGTACACTGTGGTGGGTTGACCGTCGAAGCCGAGGGTGCGCGCGTATTCCCAGCCGATCAGCGCGGACCGGTTGATCTCGGCGGCGAGCGGTACCCGGTCGGCGACCCCGATCACCAGGAACCAGCGCCCGCCGATGTGGACGTGCCCACCGGCCCGGTCGACGCCGAGCCGGGTGGCTGCCGTCGCGCCGAGCACGACGGCCGGATAGCGGCTGGTCGCGGCGTTCAGGAAGGTGCCGGAGCGGACCGTGGCCCCGAGCGCGCCGAAGAGCCCGGGCCGGGCCGCCTGCACGGTGATCCCGCCGGTGGTGGCGATGTCGATCTTGTCGGTGCGCCGCACCGTCACGGTGTCGACGAGCCCGGTCGCGGACACCCCGGTCACGCCCGGGATCCGCGCGACCATCCGTTCCGCGGTCGCCGGCAGCGTGGCCGGTTCCCCGGTCAGCGTGCTGCCGGCCGAGACGGTCAGCATGTTCGTGCCGAGCTTCTCGATCTGGGCGAGCAGCGCGGCCCGGCTGACCGTGCTGATCCCGACCAGGCCGACCATCGCGGCCACCCCGATCGCGATGCCGAGCGCGGACAGCACCGCCCGCAGCGGCCGCCCGTAGAGCCCGCCGAGCCCGACCGCGGCCAGATCGACGAGGCGCAGCCGCGCCGGCTCCGGCAAGGTGATCAAGCGACGACCACCCTCCGGCAAGTTGATCATGCGATCGCCCTCGTTTCCTGACCGGCTGATCATGCGATCACCGAGCCGTCGCGGATCGCGACCCGGCGGGGCAGCGCGGCCGCCACGTCCCGGTCGTGGGTGATCACCACGACCGCGGTGCCGTCCCGGTTCAGGGCGGCGAGCAGGTCGAGGACCCCGGCGCCGGAGGCGGTGTCCAGGTTGCCGGTCGGCTCGTCCGCGAGGACCAGCGGCGGGTCGCCGACCACCGCGCGGGCGATCGCCACCCGCTGCCGTTCGCCGCCGGAGAGCTGGTGCGGCCGGTGCGTCAGCCGGTGCCCGAGCCCGACCCGGTCCAGCGCCGCGGCGGCCAGCACGCGGCGCCGTCGTGCGCCGACACCGTGGTAGAGCAGCCCGGTCGCCACGTTGTCCAGCGCGGACAGGTGGGCGGTGAGGAAGAACTGCTGGAAGACGAAACCGATCCAGCGGGCCCGGATCGCGGCGAGCCGCCGGTCCGGCAGGAGCGCCACGTCGTGCCCGCGCAGCAGCACCCGGCCGCTGGTCGGCGTGTCCAGAGTGCCCATCAGCTGCAGCAGCGTGGACTTGCCGGAACCGGACGGCCCGACGATCGCGATCAGCTCACCGTCCCGCACGGTCAGCGAGGCGTCGCGCAGCGCGGTCACCCCTCCCGGGTACGTCCTGGTCACCCGGTTCAGCTCGACGAGGCTCATGTCCGCGGCACCCTGACGAGCATTCCCGGTGCCAGGTCGCCGGTCACCTCGACGTCGTCCCCGGCGAAAATCCCCAGGTGTACGGGTACCGAGCGCACCGTCCCGGACTCGTCCAGCACCTCGACGGCGTACTGGTCGGGTGACGTCGCGAGCAGCGCGGTGATCGGCACCGCCAGGACTCCCCGGCGTACCGAACCTTGAAAAGCGGCAGTGACCGGCGCGCCGTCGAAAGCACCCGCGGTCCCGGCCTCCGGCAGCGTCACGGTGACCGGAAGGCGCGCCTCCTGCGTCGCGGACCCGGTCGCCACCGTGCCGACCGCCGTGATCGTGCCGGTCACCCGCGCACCACCCGGCAGCGTGACCCGCACCCGCGCGCCGGTACGGGCCAGCGCCGGCGCGTCACTGACCGGCAGCTCCACGGTGACCTGCCGCCGGGTGCCGCTGACCGTGCACACCGTGCCACCGGCCGGCCCGCCGAGCGTGGCCCGCACCGCGGTCACCCGGACCGGGCCCGGCTGGACCACCACGTCACCGGGCGCGACCACCCCGGTACGACTCCGCCCCCGATCCCGCTGCCAGTCCCGGATCGCCGCGGCGGTGGCGCCGGTGAAGTCGCGATCCACGGTCAGTTCCGCGCCGTGGCCGAGCGCCGCCAGGTTGCGCTCCAGCTCCAGCACGTCGTAGCCGTCGGTGACCCCGGCCCGCAGCTCATGCCAGAACGGCGTCGAGCCGTAGAACAGCGGCACCGCGACGCCGTCCACCCCGTACACCCGGTTCCCGCGCCGCAGCACCGCGCCGGCCACCGGAAGCCAGGTGATCCGCCCCGGCCCCTCCCCCAGCACGCCGCGGCTCGCACCGAACCCGAGTGTCCCGGCAACCTCGGCAGTGCTGCTCAGGTCGGTACGCCGCACCTCGACGGCGGGCAGGCTCCCGGTCGACGCCGCGACCGGCGCGCTCCGGTCCGGCCAGAGCAGCCAGCCGCCGCCGGCCAGCAGCAGGCGGCGTCTCACCGGGGCACGTCCTTGTCACAGACCGTGAACGCGTCCACGAGCTGCTGCTGCGGATACGTCGCGCCCTCCGCCAGGTGGACCGCCGGATCGCCGCCGGCCTCCGGATCCTCGGCCCGGATCCCGTGCCGGCGCAGGCACTCGGCGAGCCGGAGTGCGTGCTCCTCGACCGCCGGATCGGGGTCGCCCTCCCGATGCCCGGGCGGCGCGAGCCGGGCGCACGCGGACAGCGCGGCCAGCGTCTTCGGGTCCTTGGTGTTGAGCGTGAACCCACCGGCCTCGTCGACGTCGTCCATGTCCGGGACGTCGACACCCGCGCTGCGCATGCACCTGTTGTGCTGATTCGCCTGGGCCAGCTCGGCCGCCGACGGCTCCGGCCCTCCGGTCTTCCCGCACGCCGCCGGACCCAGCGTGAGCACGACCGCCAGGGCCACCCCATATCGTACGAATGTCCTCATGCCCCCCGAGTCTCGGCACCGCGCGGTTGCGCCTCGGTGAGCGGGACCGTTAACCGGGACTCAACCGTGCATCGACGCACCCTTGAGCACCTTGTCGACGGCGTTGCGAGGTCCGTGCACGGCCAGCCCGACCAGGTCCAGCCCCGCGGTGGGCACCGCCCGGACGGCGGCCCGGTTCGCCTCGTCGTGGCCGGTGGCGAAGAGATCCGACGTGAAGATCGACATTTGTACGCCCCGGGCCAGCCCCCGGGTGTGCGCCTCGCGCAGCAGTTCCTTGCCGCCCTCGAGGACCAGCACCGGCTGGCGGAACATCGGCAGGTACTCGACGTCGTCGCCGTCGACGTACGGCTGGCCGAGCGTCTCCGGCTGGGCGGTGGCCAGCCCGGAGACCAGGAAAGCGGTGACGTTGAGCCGTTGCCAGACGAGCAGGTCGTCGCGGAGCAGGACAGCGATCTTGGTGGTGAATCCGGTCATGCCACTCATCGTCGACCGTCCCCCACCTGCGGGTCTTGTACGATCGTGACGTGCTGCCGGGCCCGTCGATCCGCGCGTGGCGACCCCCGCTGGACGGTGTCGCCGAGGTGCTGCACGCCCGGTTCGGCACACACGCGTACCCGATGCACGCGCACGACACCTGGACGCTGCTGCTCGTCGACGACGGCGCGGTCCGCTACGACCTGGACCGGCACGAGCGTGGCGCGTTCGGCGAGATGGTCACCCTGCTGCCACCCCGGGTTCCGCACAACGGCACCGCCGCCGACCGGCACGGCTTCCGCAAACGCGTGCTCTACCTGGAACCCGGTCAACTGCCCGACAACCTGGTCGGCGCGTCCGTGGACACCCCGGCACTGGCCGACCCGGCGCTGCACCGGATGATCTCGACGGTGCACCGGCTGGTCCGCTCCCCCGGCGACGAACCGGCCGCCGACGACCTGCTCACCGTCGCCCTGGAACGGTTGCGCAGCCGGCTCGGCGACCACCCCGCGCCGCCGCCGCACGGTGGCGCGGCCCGGGATCTCCGCGAGCTGCTGGAGGCGCACATCGTGCCGGGCCTGCCACTGCGCACGGCCGCGGCCACGCTGCACTTCGCGCCGGCGCACCTGGTCCGGTCCTTCCGGCGCGAGTTCGGCATGACCCCGCACCAGTACGTCATCTCCCGCCGCGTCGACCTGGCCCGCCGCCTGATCCTGGCCGGGCAGCCGATGCCCGCGGTCGCGGTGGGCAGCGGCTTCTACGACCAGCCCCACCTGATCCGGCATTTCAAGCGGATCCTCGGGGTGAGCCCGGGCCGCTTCGCCCGCCCGCGCTGGGCGACCTCGTCCGCCCTCTGACCTGCCCTTCCCCGAACCTTTCGCCGGTCTTACTCCGGCCTTACTCCGGCCTTGGGCCGACCTCGGCTCGGCCTCTCGGGCGGTCTTGACTCTGACCCAAGGGGAAGGTTCAGGCTGGTTGCCGAGGGCGGGTTTCCGATGTGGGACGGGGGTCAGGAGCGATGGGCGACGGTGCCGTCCACAACGGTCAGCGGGACCGCGGACTCGGCGAATTCGTCCGGGCCGGCGGTCAGCGGGTCCAGGGCGAAGGCGGAGAGGTCGGCCCGGAAGCCGGGCGCGATCCGGCCGACGTCGGTCCGCCCGGCAGCGGCCGCAGCCTGCGTGGTGTATCCCTCGAGGGCCATCCGGGCGGTGAGCGCCTGGTCCGGCAGGATCGGCTCCACCTCCGGCGCACCGGCCGGCCGGCGCAGCCGGGCCGCCGCCATGATCCCGCGCGGGTCGAAGGACGCGATCGGCCAGTCCGACCCGAGCGCCAGCCGAGCACCCTGATCCCTCAGGTCACGGGCCCGGAAAGCGCGGTCGGCGCGCTTCTTGCCGAGCCGCCGCGACCAGTTGTCGGTGTGGTCGGCCCGGGTGTAATGCGTGCAGTGCGTGGGCTGCATGCTCGCGGTCACGTCCAGCTCGGCAAACCGCGCGACCAGCTCGGACGGCATGGTCTCCAAGTGTTCGACACGGTGCGGCACCCGCGGCCGGGGCAGCCCGGCGAGGGTGTCCAGGACGTAGCGGATACCGGCGTCGCCGATCGCGTGCGTGACGATCGGGATGCCGTGCCCGGCGAGGTGTCCGGCCGCCGCGGCGTATTCGGCCGGGTCGGGCCAGAAGCAGGCGGTCGACTCGCCGTGCGTGTCCGGCTCGTCGAGCCAGGCCGTGCCACCGTCGATGGTTCCGTCGATCATGAATTTGGCGCCCTCGACCCGCCACCGGCGGCCGCTCAGCCGCTGCTGCTCGACACACTGCTCCAGCCCGTCGCCGGGCATCACGAACGGGGCGCAGCGCCAGGTCAGCGGCAGGTCACCGTCGGCCTCCAGGTCACGGAACAACTCCAGCGAGTCCAGCCCGAAATCCATCGCGTTGGCCGAGGTCAGCCCGCTGGCCGCCATCCGGTTCATCAGGTCGCGCAGCCGGGCGCGCCGGTCGCACGGGTCGTCCGCCGGCAGCATCTCGTGCACCACCATCGCCGCTTCGAGTTCGAGCAGGTGCCCGGTCGGCCGCCCGGCTGGGTCACAGACCACGCTCGCCCCGGAGGCGAACTCCCGCGGCCCGGTGATCCCGGCGATCTCCAGCGCCCGCGGGCTGACCAGCGCCGAGTGCGCGTCGAAGAGCACCAGGAAGACCGGCACGTCCGGCCCGAGCGCCTCCACCAGCGGCGCGTGGGTGACCGGGGCGCCCTCGAACGCGTTCGGGTCCAGCCCGAATCCCTCCAGCCATTCCCCGGCCGGGCCGGCCGCGGCACGCAGCGTCTTTTTGAGCTCGTCGCGGGTGCGCACCTGGGACAGGTCGACGCCCCGCGTCATGCTGAGCCCCATCACCGGGTGCGCGTGCCCGTCGACCAGGCCCGGCGTGATCGTGGCGGCGCCCAGCTCGATCAGTTCGGTGCCGGGGCCGCGCCAGTCACGGACGTCCGCCCGGTCGCCGACCGCGGTGATCACCCCGTCCGCGACGGCGATCGCGGTCGGCTGTGGACCGGGAAGGAGGGTGTGGATCCGATCCGCCATCAGGATCAGGTCGGCGGCGGTCATGTGCGCGCTCCTCACGGACGGTGGTCACACGGCTACTACTTGCCTGTGTACCGCCTCCGGTGCCACCCGGTTCAGCCCCCGTTCCGGCAAATCTCGGCCGGACTACTCGGACGGGACCATCCAATCCAGCACCGGTGTCCCCTGCAGAGTGACGATTACGCACATCAGGAGCAGCAGCACCCCGCTCCAGAGCACCACCTTGCGGAAGATGTCGCCTTCCCGACCGGCCATCCCGACGGCGCCCGCGGCAATCGCCAGGTTCTGCGGGCTGACCATCTTGCCGAGCACCCCGCCGGAGGAGTTGGCGGCGGCGAGCAGCAGCGGGTCCAGTCCAGCTTTCGCCGCGGTCTGCACCTGCAACGCGCCGAACAAGGCGTTCGCCGAGGTGTCCGAGCCGGTCACTGCCACCCCGATCCACCCGAGGATCGAGGAGAGGAAGACAAAGACACTGCCGGCCGTGGCCAGGAACGCGCCGAGGGTGCTGGTCTGGCCCGACTGGTTCAGCACGTAGGCCAGGGCCAGCACGGCCATCACGGTGACGATGGCATGCCGCAGCTCGACATAGGTCCTTCCGTAGGCCCGCAGCGCCGCACCGGGCCGGACCCGCAGCACGACCGCGGTCAGCACACCGGCGATCACCATCAGCGTGCCGGCCGCCGGCAGCCAGCCGAAGGTGAAGTTGGTCGAGGCCAGAGGTTTGCCGTTGGTCCCGACGACATCCAGGCCGGGCCATGCGAAGACCACCGTCCACGGCTCACCGGCCAGCGCCTCCTTGACCGGCCCGAGGTTAGCCACCGCAAATATCACGATGATGATCAGATAGGGCGCATAGGCCCGCGCAACCTCCACCGGCGCATCACGCCCCGCAACCACAGGCGCATCACGCCCCGCAACGCCGCCCCCAGCCCGCCCGGCCACACCCTGCCCGGCCCTCGCGGACTCAACCGCGGCCCGATCCGGCCGCGCCCGATCGCCGCCCGCCCCACCGTCTGCCCCACCGGCCGCATCCGGATCGCCCAACGCCGCCCCACCCCCAGCGCCCGCGCCCACGCCCACGCCATCTAGCCCACCCGCAGTGCCCACATCGCCCGACCCACCCAAGGCACCCGCGCTGCCCGCGTTGCCCGCGTTGCCCGCGTTGCCCGCGTTGCCCGCGTTGCCCGCGTTGCCCGCGTTGCCCGCGTTGCCCGCGTTGCCCGCGTTGCCCGCGT